>NZ_CP031416.1:943246-1256119 GCF_003367375.1 Gallaecimonas mangrovi | reverse complement strand
AAACGCTCGGTCATCTCCGGGCGGCGCAGATCAAGGTAACGGTACTTCAGCCGCGACTCTTCGCTGTTCTTTTGATAGTCGTCCAGCGCGATGGGCAGCGGTTTGGCTTTGTTGATAATGGTGAGCTTTTTGCCCAGCACTTCTACCGCGCCGGTCGCCATGTCTTTGTTGATTTGCGACTCGGGGCGGGCACGTACCACGCCTTCGATTTGCACACAAAATTCCGCGCGCAGGCTATTGGCGGTATCAAAAATGTCTTCCAGATCCGGGTCAAAAACCACCTGAACCAGACCTTCACGGTCACGGAGCTGAACGAAGATCACACCGCCCAGATCGCGGCGGCGGTGAACCCAGCCTACCAGTTGAACATTGTGGCCGACGTGTGCTTCGCGGATCTGTCCGCAATAGATGCTGCGCATGAAACTTAAAGTCCTTTGACGAAGAAGAGTGGCTTGATGGCCTTAATGACCGCCGATTATAACGACCAGGGCTTGGGGGATTCAATTGACTCGCTATAATGGCCGCCATGCTGTATCTCGGATGCCCTATGTGGTCTCACCCCGGTTGGAAACATTTATTGTATCCACCGGGCACGCCCCAAAACCAACACCTGGCCCATTATGCCCGGGTGTTCAGTGCTATTGAGGGTAATACTACCTTTTATGCGCTGCCCAGCGAAGACACTGTTTTGCGTTGGGCAGACAGCGTGCCCGAACACTTTCGCTTTACCTTTAAATTCCCACAAACCATCAGCCACCATAAAGCGTTGGTCGGCGCTGAAAAAGAGCTCGATACCTTTTTAACCAGGCTAAGGCCTCTGTTTTCCCGCACCAGCCATTTTCTGCTGCAGCTACCGGCGCAATTTGGCCCAGAGCAGGCGGGCGCTTTGGTGCAGTTTGTAGAGGCGCTGCCGGCGGAGCTGCCGCTGGCGATAGAGGTGCGCCACCGCAGCTTTTTTGAAAAGGGCGACAGCGAAAAAGCCTTCAACCGATTTTTAATGGATAAGGGTATCGACCGCATCATTATGGACAGTCGGCCAGTGTTTTCTCTACCCGCTAGCGATGCCGTGCTGATTGATGCCCAGCAAAAAAAGCCCAAGCTGCCGGTACACGCCATTGCCACCGGCCAAAAACCGGTGGTGCGCTTTATTGGCTTACCCGACGCTGGCCGCAACAGTGCGTTTTTAGCGCCCTGGGTAGATAAAGTGGCCACTTGGCTTAAACAAGGTAAAAGCCCGAGCTTTTTTGTTCACACCGCCGACAACGACCAGGCGCCGCAGCTGGCACGCTGGTTTTATGAACAAGTGGCAAAGCGCCACCCCTTGCCAGCGTTACCGCCCTTTGCACAGGCCTCACTGTTTTAAAGGCTGCGAGCAGCCTTAAAGGGTGGCAAAATAGCGCCCGTTTTTTAGCGAGGTGGTGTATGTCTGAAGATCGTATCTATTCCAAACCCCAAGGCGCTGTGAAAGATTTTGCCTTTGACGAGCAAGTAGCCGACGTTTTTAACGATATGATCAACCGCTCGGTGCCGGGCTACACCACCATTTTGCACACCTTGGAAAAGCTGGCACCGCGCTTTGCTAAATCCGGCAGCCGCATTTATGACCTGGGTTGTTCCTTAGGGGCCGCCAGCCTTGCCATAAAACGCAGCGTGGATGTTGAAGGCGTTGAGCTGATTGCCGTTGATAGCTCGGAAGCGATGATAACCCGCGCAACCCGGCAACTTGCCGCCTATAAAGGCAAGGTTGAGGTTGCCCTTAAGCAGGCCGACATTCGCGATATCGATATTGATAACGCATCGATGGTGGTCCTTAACTTCACCCTGCAGTTTTTACCCCCGCAAGAGCGTGAAGCCCTTATCAACAAAATTTACGCTGGCCTTCGCCCCGGCGGCCTGCTGCTGCTATCAGAAAAGCTGGTCTTTGAAGACAGTGCCATTAACGATTTATTGTGCGAGCTGCATTGGGACTTTAAACGTGACAACGGTTACTCCGAGCTGGAAATCGCCCAAAAACGTACTGCCATTGAAAACGTGATGCGCCCCGACAGCCCACAAAAACACCTGGCCCGGTTAAGCGCTGCCGGCTTTAGCCACAGTCAGTTTTGGTATCAGTGCTACAACTTCGCCTCTTTGGTTGCCATTAAATAACAAGGCCCGACAATGAACTGGTTTCAGCGTTTTTATGCCGACATTGCCCAAAGCCAACTCAGCCATTGGCTGGAAGTGCTGCCAAAGCAGCTGCGAGAGTGGGAAGAACAAAGCCGCCATAGCGAGTTTCGCCACTGGCAACGCATTCTTAGCCAGCTGCCCGAAATAAACACCCAGCAGCTGGATTTAAAAAACAGTGTCAGCATCGGTGCTAGCGGCGAAGTAGACTATGGCACCCAAAAAGCCATTGAGGGCTTGCTGCAAAAGTTTCATCCCTGGCGCAAAGGCCCCTACTTTGTGCACGGTGTGCACCTTGACACCGAATGGCGTTCCGACTGGAAATGGCAGCGGCTGCTACCGCACATTTCCCCTTTGAAAAACCGCTTTGTGCTTGATGTTGGCTGCGGCAGTGGCTACCACATGTGGCGCATGCTGGGTGAAGATGCCTGGCGAGTGGTGGGCATTGACCCCTCAGAGCTGTTTCTTATTCAGTTCCAGGCCATCAAACACTTTGTAAAAGGTGGCCGCGAAAATTTGCCCATCGACTTATTACCGCTGGGTATCGAGCAGCTCCCCGCACTCAACGCCTTTGATACGGTGTTTTCGATGGGCGTGCTCTACCACCGTAAAAGCCCCATCGAGCATTTGGAACAGCTTCGTAACCAGTTAAAAACCGGCGGCGAGCTGGTACTGGAAACCTTGGTCATTGATGGTGACCAAAATGCGGTGCTGGTGCCCCAAGACCGTTACGCGCAGATGCGTAATGTCTGGTTCCTGCCCTCAGCCGAAGCGCTGAAACTGTGGGTCAGCCGCTGCGGCTTTAAAGACATCAAGGTGGTAGACATTGACACCACCAGCACGGATGAGCAGCGCACTACCGCCTGGATGCGCAATGATTCTTTGGCCGACTTTTTAGACCCCAAAGACCCCACCAAAACCGTTGAAGGTTATCCGGCGCCCAAAAGAGCGGTACTCATTGCCACGGCCGGCTAAACCGCATTATCAGCTAATCGTAAACAAGCGCAATTTAGCCGCTAAAATAACGGCTACGGGCACGGCTGCCCTTGCAACAATAACCAACACCTCGATGTAGAGGCGGGAGAATAAAATGGCAGAGCAGCACGAGAAATTACTGGTAGGGGCGTTAGAGTCGGTGCGCCTGCACCCGTCAGATGCGGTGCTCACCGCCCGCATCGATACCGGCGCAACCTCGGCCTCTTTAGATGCCAGAGACATTGAAAGCTTCGAAGTCGATGGCTGTGACTGGGTGCGTTTTAATATTCCTACCGACGATAAAGGCCAAGGCTTTATGGCGGTAGAGCGAAAAGTGCTGCGTTGGGTGCGCATTATTCAATCAACATCAGAACAAGGTGAACGCCGGCCGGTGGTTGAATTTGAATTTGATATTGGCCCACTTACGCAAAAAGCTGAATTTAACCTTTCTGATCGCTCACATTTAGGCTTTCCGGTTCTCATTGGCCGAAACATCCTAGAAAACGTGATGGTGGTCGATGTCAGCAAAGAATATAGCTTAAAACTAGGCAGCCATTAAGCATGGGTTTGCTTATGGGCCAGATTAAGGTTTAGGTAAATGTGTATTGCGATTTATTAATTAAATAAAAACTGACAAACCGTTATTTATCAACAAAGGACGCCTTTAAAAAGCGTCTTTTTTTGTAGCTGTTCGAATTTAAAGGCCTCCAACGCAGTAAGGCATATTGCAAAAACTCCATTTGAATATTAGCAATAAACAAACCAAAAAAATTAACACCTTGATTTGTTCTACTCAAAATTCTCCACATAGATAACCTTTTTTTGAAACATATAAATCAATATGCAGCATCGCAGTTTCACTCATTACAAAGGAGCTATGTGTGAATGTATTAAAAACAACCACCACCCTCGGCTTACTGTGCTTTTCATTATCAACACTGTCTTATGCACAGAGTAGCCAAGATGATCTGCACAGTGCTAAGGAACGCGACAAAGTTGCACAACAGCAAGCAAGCGTCCTTCGCACCAGTGACTACGTTTCTAACGAAAAAGGTCCAAGAAAAACACTGCTGCAAGCACCAGTAAACAAAAAAGACGCCCTGCCGGAACCTAAAGACACAAAAAACAAAAACGACAACTAACCTCGTTAATTACAGGACTGTGATCATGAAACCTGACAAGGCAATCTTGGCAGGGGGCTTGTTTTTTGCCCTTTTGCCATCATTAACTTTTGCTGCGGGAAATACTCAGAATAATTCCCAATACGTGGAAAAACGCGTATCCAATATTTTGGATAATATGACCGAAGCAGAAAAAATCGCTTATATCCATGCTGGCAGTGGCTATTTATTACCGCCCTTTGACCGGTTTGATCTGCCCGGTACTAACTCTGTGGATTCATCCATGGGGATCCGAGTTAAGGCAACAAAAGCACTTTACGGTGCCAGCTACCCCTCGCAGACAGCTTTGGCTGCCACTTGGAACTACGCCTTAGCCCAAGAAGAAGGCTTGGCTTTAGGGTATGAAACCCGAATGTCAGGCGCCGAACACCAGTTGTCACCCGTTGTAAACTTGTATCGCACCCCGCTTGGGGGGCGTAATGCAGAAAGCATCTGCGGTGAAGACCCATTCCTTTGTGCGGTTATGGCACCAGCTTTGACCAACGGCATTCAAGCCCAAGGCGTAACCTCTACCGCCAAACATTGGCTGGCCAACGAGCAAGAAGCCAACCGCTACAACCTTGACGTAGAAATGGCGGCAAGACCCATGCGTGAGCTCTACATGCCGCCGTTTGAATCCCTGGTTAAAAACGCCAACATTGCCGCCGTTATGTGTGGTTTTAACTACATCAATGGCGTGCAAGCCTGCTCTAACCATTTCTTGATAACGGATGTGCTCAAGGGAGAATGGGGTTTTCACGGCATGGTGAGCTCCGACTTCAACTCTATTGTGAATACCTATGATGCCGCCCAGGCCGGTACCGACATGGACCAGCCTTCCGGCTATTACTTCACCGTAAACAAGCTCACCCCTTATTTGGAAGATGGCACCTTAAGTCAGGACGTTATCGACAATAAAGTGCGCCGCAATTTGCGCACCTTGGTGCGCTTTGGCTTTGATAAAAACGTTTATGATGCCCAAACCCTGACCGAACCAGAACACGGTGAACAAGCGTCAATTGACGTAGCCCGTCAAGGGATAGTACTACTGAAGAACAAAGGCGCCAGCGGCGGCGACGGTGGTCTGTTGCCACTGAGTAAAAGTGCCAAAATTGCCGTGATTGGCCGTATGGCAGATTTGCCTCCCGGTTCGCCTTTCGGTACGCCCTACTCGGTTCCAACATCCGGTTATGTTACAGAACTTGCTGGCCTTCAGAGCCTTAACAACAGCACCAGTAACATTACCTATATTTCATCCATGTCGCCGGTGCCGAAAACGGCTGTCTGGTATCAACCAGACTGTACCGCCAGTTCAGATAGCTGCGAGACCGGTATAAAAGCCGAGTATTACGACAACACAGACTTGTCCGGCGACCCTGAATTAACCCGCACCGAAGCTGGGATCAACTTTGACTGGACCGAGATGACCGATGTCACTGCCGATGGCACCCGTGACATTACCGATGTCACTCCCACCATTGGTTCTTTTGGTGCCCGCTTTACCGGTAAATTTAAGCCGACGATATCTGGCCGACAGGTCTTTAAAGTTCGGGCAGATGGTCCCTTTAAACTTTGGATAGACGGCGAGTTAGTTGCACAAAGTGACGGTACTCCCAAGGCAACTGACTTGGTGGTTACCATCGAAAAATCGATTAAAACCAAAAAACTTACCGCCGGTAAACTGTACAGCTTTAAGCTGGAATACAGTCGCTTACGTGCCTTTAGCGCCAAGTACGGCAGCATTTGTGGTGTTCAACTTAGCTGGGCGTCTTTGGAGCCACCTACTGACCTGAGCGATTACGATGCCGTGGTGGCCGTTGTCGGGCGTGACTTTGAAACCGACGGTGAAACCCTCGACCACAACTTCACCTTGCCGGAAGCCCAAGGCTACATGCTCAAGGAAGTGACCAAAGCCAATAGCAACACCGTTGTGGTAATGCACGGAGGTGGCGCCATGTTGATGCTGCCTTGGGCCAACAATGCCGGGGCGATTTTGCATGCTTGGTATAGCGGCCAGTTTGGCGGCCAGGCGCTGGCAGAAATTTTATACGGCGATGTTAACCCCTCAGGTAAATTGCCTATCACCTTAGATAAGTGGCTGAAATATAACCCCAGCTACGCGTCTTACTCGGATCCGGACGATTACCTGGGTGATGATGCCAAAACCACCATGACCTATAGCGAAGGCTTAAACATGGGCTACCGCGGTTATGAGAGCAGCACCCATAAGCCGTTGTACCCATTTGGCTTCGGTTTGAGCTACACCAGCTTTAGTTTCAGTAACCTCAAACTATCTAGCAGTGATGTCACACAAGACGGCACCATTAACGCCACTGTTACCGTTACCAATAGCGGTGGCCGGGCTGGCTATGAAACGGCCGAGCTTTATGTGCAGCCGGTTAACCCGTCGGTTGATCGCCCTGACCATGAGTTAAAAGGCTTTGCCAAGGTGTATCTGGAAGCAGGTGAAAGCAAAACTGTCACCATTCCGCTTAACGCCCGTTCTTTCTCTTATTACGTGCAGAGCGATAACACCTGGAAAGTACCGGCTGGCAGTGAGTTCAATGTTCTGGTTGGCGACAGCTCCGACAACTTACCCCTTAGCCAAGCGGTAACGGCGCCAGACGCCATCAGTGTCGGGACCTATTATTCCAATCCCCTACCTTACCCACTGCAGCAAGCAGTGCAGGTCAGTGCTGATGAAGCTTATTAAATAACCAAAGGCGGGCCTAGGCTCGCCTTTTTTTATTTAAAAGCAACGTGCCTAGATTTACACATTTCATGCACAAAGCTGTACAAAGTTTTTCAGCATTGACAATGGCATTTATCTACAAATTGAGATTTTAAATAGAGCTTATTTATTTTTAATTTAAAAAAATAAAGCAAATAAAAATATTAATTTTTCATTCATCAAAGATATGTAAAAACAGATTTGCCTAATAAATTTACCAATAGGCAATTTTAAATTAACTTTTTTTCAGGAGCCTTGTTATGAATAAAAAAGCACCGTTGTATGCTTTGAGCATACTTTTTTCATTCATCACCACAAATGCCTTGGCCGATACCGACCAACACCATCAAGGCGTAAAAGCTCACCAAAAACTGGAAAAACAAAAAGAAAGTCTTACTCACGCTAAAGATTATAAAGAAAAGAGCAGCACGAAAAATCATCAGCTATTCGACTATTCCGTCAAAAAAGATGATGCAAAAACGGACACTACGTCTGCGGATAAAAGCCACGACTAACCCCCAGCGTTCGTTTTTTTATACAGGGAATTTCTTATGCGACATTTCAAGAAAAAGCTGCTTGCCAGCATGCTGCTTGTTAGCTTACCAGCTAGCGTTTATGCAAATTATTACAGTGGTAAAACTTGGTCCCAAGTTGAAGCCAGAGTCAGTGCTATTTTGGACAATATGAGCGAATCGCAAAAGATCGCTTTTATTCGCGTTGATGATGGCCACATGATCCCAGAATCAGACGCCTTTGGCATTCCTGGCACCATCGCTTATGACTCTTCCATGGCGGTGCATGTCGATGGCACTAACTTTGGTGCAGGTTACCCGTCACAAAGTGCCCTTGCGGCCACTTGGAACATTAACCGTGCCAAAGAAGTCGGCCAGGCTCTGGGTTATGAAACCCGTATCGCCGGTGGCGAACAGATGCTGTCACCGGTGGTGAACGTCTATCGCACCCCTTTTAATGGCCGGGCGGCAGAATCAATTTGTGGTGAAGACCCTTATCTTTGCTCAGTAATGGCCCCCTCTATTACCAACGGCATTCAAAGCGAAGGGGTGATGGCTGGCGCCAAGCACCTTATCGCTAACGAACAGGAAGCCAATCGCCATAACTTGGATGTGGAAGTATCAGAGCGCACCCTGCGCGAACTTTATCTGGTTCCTTTCGAATCACTGGTAAAAAATGCTGACATTGCGTCAATTATGTGTGGCTTTAACAAGGTCAATGGTTATTACGCTTGTGAAAACCACCACATCATCACCGATATTTTAAAAGGTGAATGGGGCTATCAAGGTTTTGTGGTCTCTGACTTCAACTCTATCCAAGACCCCTTCCAAGGCGCCTGGGCCGGTACTGACCTTGATATGCCGTCGGGCCTGCAATTTACCGAAAGTAACCTTGACCCACTGCTCGCCAGCGGCGCCATTACCCAGAACGTCATTGACGACAAAGTAAAACGTAACCTGCGGGCCGCCGTACGCTACGGCGTTGATCAAGAAGGCTATAGCGCGCAAACGCTCACCCACCCGGAATATGGCTTAAAAGCCTCACTGGATACCGCCCGTGAAGGCATCGTACTGCTCAAAAACAATGGCGTATTGCCGCTGAGCAAAAGTGCGAAAATCGCTGTTATTGGTGACATGGCAGACCATGCTCCAAGCTCCCCCTTGGGAACCCCTTATTCAGTCGCCGATTCAGACTACATCACCGAGGTAAGTGGCCTTAAACAGCTTAATAACAGCGAAGGTAATGTCACCTTTATCTCCAGCATGTCATTGACCCCAAAAACCAGCCAGTGGTACCAACCTGACTGCACCGACGGTGATGCCTGTGCGAGCGGCCTGGAAGCAGAATACTTTGCCAATACCGACTTGTCTGGCGACCCGGAACTGGAGCGCACCGAGCAAGGGGTGAACTTTAGTTGGACCGATCTCACCAACGACACTGAAAACAACTCCCGCAGTATCAGTGACTTCACCCCCACTGTTGGCGCTTTCTCTGCTCGCTTTACCGGTAAGTTCAAGCCTACCGTTACCGGTAAACAGGTCTTTAAGGTACGTGCCGACGGCCCCTTCAAGCTGTGGGTTGACGGCGAGTTGGTGATGCAAAGCGATGGTGAACCCTTAGCGTCAGACTTACCTGATGCCGTGGTTAAAAGTGTGGCTACCAAGCGCCTGAAAGCGGGCCAGCTTTATGACGTCAAATTAGAGTACAGCCGCGACCAAACCTTCCTAGGCACCCTGGGCGGCCTTGAAGGCTTGCAAATGAGTTGGGCGGCGCTAACACCACCGAAGTCTTTGGCTAATTATGATGCGGTTGTAGCTGTGGTAGGTCGCAATTACGAAAACGAAGGGGAAAGTATTGACCCAGAGTTTGATATTCCCGACCAGCAAAAAATCATGCTTAAAAAGCTCACCAAGCTGAACCCCAATACGGTAGTGGTCATGCACGCCGGTGGCGGCATGAATATGGAGCCGTGGAACGATAACGCTGGCGCGATTTTGCACGCGTGGTATTCCGGGCAATTAGGTGGCCAGGCCCTGGCAGAAATTATTTATGGTGATGTAAACCCATCAGGCAAGCTGCCTATCACCCTAGATAAGAAGGTGAAATACAACCCAAGCTACGCCTCTTACTCTGACCCGGCAGACTACGTGGGCGACGACGCTAAAACCACCATGACCTACTCTGAAGGTATCTACAGTGGCTACCGCGGTTATGACAAATCAGGCCGTAAGCCGCTCTACCCCTTCGGTTTTGGTTTGTCTTACACCACTTTCGCCTTTAGCAACCTGTCTTTGGACAGCAGCAACGTCACCGCCAATGGCACCATTAATGCCACCTTCACGGTAACCAACACCGGTGGCCGCGACGGTTATGAAGTCGCCCAGCTTTATGTGAAGCCGTTAAATGCCAGCATTGATGAGCCAGAGCATGAGCTAAAAGGCTTCTCAAAAATTTACCTCAAAGCCGGTGAAAGCAAGCAGGTAACCTTGCCGCTTGATGCACGTTCTTTTGCTTACTACAAACAAAGCACTGACAGCTGGCAAGTTGACGCCGGTGAGCAGTTTGTAGTGCAAGTGGGTGACAGTTCAGACAACCTGCCACTTACCAGCACCGTTGCTGCCGATAGCGACATTACCGAAACCACGGCGGCCTCGAACCCGCTACCGGGACCGGTACAAGAAGCCGTACAAGTGGACCGTTCCACCGCCCTTGGTGATTGGAATCAAGATTAACCACTACGGTTAGTAAAAAGAGCAGCCTTGGCTGCTCTTTTTTTATACCAAAAAGCAATGCTCCGGCCGCATCAAGCCGGTGTCTTGGCTCTCTTTGCGCTACCTCTTGTTGGTAAAACGTCGCTGCCAGCACAATTTAAGGCGGCAACGGCGCTGTACAAAAATCAGGCGGTCGGCAGTAGCGCTAATCCAAGCGCCATACCAAGACTGGCTAACGGGTAAAAAAGTCAGGGCAACAGCTTGATAACACAGCCAGATAAAAAAATACCCCGTGGGAAATCCCCACGGGGTTTTGGCTTCACAGGATGATTGATAAACAAACATGCTTTTGAGGAATGGCGGCTTTGCAGCTCACCATTGGCAGCAATATGCCATAGCAAAACCAAAAAGAAAACGTTTTCGTGAAAAAAGTAGCGGCAAAAGGGGCTTTTTATCAGTAACCTTTCGATTAGCTGCTTCTAACGGAATGAAGGCAATTTATGTACAGGCCCAAAAGCACCCTCGAACAATGGCGAATGCTACAAGCAGTTGTCGATAATGGCGGCTACGCCCAGGCAGCGGCAGCGCTAAATAAAAGCCAGTCGTCACTCAACCATGCGGTGTCAAAACTGCAAGACCAACTGGGAGTGCAACTGTTAGAGGTCAGAGGCAGAAAGGCCTTCTTAACGCCTACCGGTGAAGTGTTGCTACGCCGCTCTCGGGTACTCACAGATACCGTTGAAACCTTAGAGAGTTTGGCCAAAAACATTGAATGTGGCTGGGAGCCAGAGATCCGGCTTTCGGTTGAATCGGTGTATCCCAATAGCTTATTAATGCAGCTACTGGAACGTTTTCAGCCGCAAAGTCGCGGCTCACGGTTACAGATCTACAACTCGGTGATCACCGGCTCGGAAGAATTGATACTCAACGGCCAGGTGGACCTTGCTATCACCAGCATTATTCCTCGCGGCTTTATGGGCCTGGCCTTAACCACCGTCGATATGGTGCCGGTGGTCCATCACAGCCACCACTTAGCAACGCGTAAAAAAGCCATTAATGCCGATGAGCTGGCGCAAGAGTTGCAGTTGGTGATCCGCGATACCGCCAACAAACCCAAGGAAGTATCAGGTTGGCTTAAAGCCGAAAACCGCTGGACCTTTGGCCATTTTTTTGATGCCCTGCAGGTGCTGGAACAAGGCATGGGCTTTATGTGGATCCCCTGTCACTGGGTGGATGACAAGCTCGCCTCGGGCCAATTAGTCCAGTTGGATATAAAAGATGGTGGCAGTCGCGCAGCGGTACTTAACCTGGTTATTCCCGACCCCGATCAGATAGGACCAGGTACCCGGCTGTTAGCCGATACCATAAAGACACTGCATGGTTTACCCGTGGAAGAAGATGAAAATAACTAGCTGATGGTGAAAATACCGAGTCAATTACTTTAATTAACAATCAAGTGACTTGTCAGGCCTTACACTGTTAGCCAGAATTGTCGCCATGCATGGAAGCAAACATAGAATCAATGCCGAAAAAATACAGCCTTCATCGCGCTAAACCCATGAGCGTAAAAACATTGCTGGTAGCCGTAGCCATTACCCTGCTGTCGCTGGCTTTGCCGCTTTTTGACCTGCCAGACTGGTTGCCACTGTTAGGTGCCGCTTGCTCGGCAGCGCTGGTGTATTGGGTACTGAATAATCCTGCTGAAGAGTTCTTAATCATCCAAAAAGGCCAGCTGCTGTTTCGCTCCATTCGTACCCGCCGCTGTGAACGCTTACCGTTAACTGTTGTTAAAAACGTCGAGCCCTTGGCAAAACACCGCTCAGAACTGCGGGTTGAATGCCGTGACGGTAGCGAACGCACATTTCAGGCTTATTACGCCGAACCCAGCGAAGACGATTTGCAGCAGTTACAGCAATTTGTGCAAGCCTATCTGGCTCCTGGCACCTTAGCCAAATAACGGCGCTGTTGCACCCACGCCAGCTTTGTTAGCTGCGGTATCTTGCTACCCCAAACCCACCTTTCTACCCGCCCCACGCCTACCGCCGTTCCCACTTTTACGACTCGTTTAGCCTTATTGGCAACTGGCCGTGAAATCATTGCCGTTATGTAAAACATATGTTGATATACCGATAATAAAACTCCACAGGAAAACAACATGATGGCAAGGAAACAGGCAGCCACACTGTCTCTTCTCGCCAGTGCGTTACTGCCGTTTATCGCGCAGGGCAGCCAGGTGCAAACCGCTGATCCGCACGGCCTCTATGCAAAACCAGGGCAAACCCTAGCACTAACCCACGCCACCCTTATCACCGCCCCCGGCAAAAAACTCAGCGATGCCACTTTGGTGATTAAAGACGGCGTAATTGTCTCGGTGGGTAACAAGGTGCCCAATGGGGCCAGAGTTATTGATACCCAAGGCGCCTGGATCTACCCCGGTTTTATTGACCCTTATTCCAATTACGGTTTGCCCAGCAAAGCTTATGAGGCCAGCGATGACGATGCGCCCCACTACAGCTGGCAGCGCGCCGGTGCCCAGGCCCACAATGCCGCCATACATGGCAGTGAAATGTGGCGAAGCGTCGCCACCGCCGACAAGGACGCCGCAAAAATCTACCTAGATGATGGCTTTACCAGCGTTGAAAGCGCACGGCTAGATGGTATTTTCCGAGGCTACAGTGTCTCTTTGTCATTGGCGCAGCTTCCAAGCAACCAACTGATTTATAAAGATACCGGCCGCCAATTTATGGCCTTTGACAAAGGCAGCTCGCCGCAGGAATACCCAACCTCGCTGATGGGCGCCATTGCCCTGGTGCGGCAAACGTTATCGGATGCGGCTTGGTATAAAGAAGCGCAAAGCCATAATGGCGCTCGCCGTAAATTGGAAGCCAATACTGACCTGGCCGCCCTGGCTAACTTGCCAAGCCAGGGCATTTTGATGGCCACCCGTCATGAAGATGAATTATTAGAAGCGGCGCAGCTTTTTAACCGCTTTGGCCTAACCCCGGTTTATGTGGGTTCTAACTTTGAATATGACCGCGCCGATGCCGTCGCCAAAGTCGCTAAAACCGTGGTGCTGCCGCTTAACTTTCCGAAGCCGCCCAAGGTCACCACCGAAGCCGACTTAGAGCGGGTGCAACTGGCCGACCTTCGCCATTGGGAACGCGCTCCCACCACTGCTGCAGAACTTAGCAAGCGCCACGTTGCCGTCGCCTTTAGCCGCCACGGTGTTGAAGGCTCCATGTGGCCACAAATTAAAAAGGCGCTGCAAGCCGGGCTCAGTGAAGACAACGCCCTGGCCGCGCTGACCACAGTGCCCGCCGAAATCAGTGGTATTAGCCAACTGGCAGGCCAACTCAAAGCCGGCATGATGGCGGACTTTGTGGTGGCATCAGGCAACCTCTTTGAACAGGGGCATATTTTATCAACCTGGACCCAAGGCCAGCCCCATAGCCAAGTGCCAATCAATTTGGCGGCGCTTTGGGGGAGCTACACCCTGGCTAATGATTACAGCTTAAGCATTGATCCCAAAGGCGAAGTGGTTCTCAAAAAAGGCGACGAGCCCTTGGAAAGCTTAAGCAGCCGTTACCAAGACAATCACCTTGAACTGCGGTTTGTTGATGGCAATACCAGCCATTACTGGCAGCTATCCGGTAGCCATAAAACACCGAAGCTAAGCGCTTTTCAGTCAGGGCAATGGCAAACGCTGAGCATTAATCCGCTCGCGGCTGACAGTAGCGGCAAGGCGCCAGAGAAAACGCAAATCGTTAGCCGGGTGACCTTCCCCAACCAGGCTTACGGTCTTGGCAGTCATCCGAAAGCAGAAAAGTTGCTGATTAAAAATGCCACCGTCTGGACCTCAGAAAAGGCCGGTATTTTAAAAAATACCGACGTGCTCATTGCAAACGGGAAAATCGACAAGATAGGTAACAAGCTGTCAGCACCGCGTGGCGCGCAGGTGATTGATGCCACCGGGATGCATTTAACGGCAGGTATCATCGACGAGCATTCGCACATTGCCATCAGTGGTGGCGTTAACGAAGCCAGCGAAGCGGTAACCTCGGAAGTGCGTATTGAAGATGTGATAAACCCTAACGATATCAGCATCTACCGGGCTCTGGCCGGCGGCACTACCAGTGCGCAATTGCTACATGGCTCCGCTAATCCCATTGGCGGCCAGTCAAAAGTGGTGAAACTGCGCTGGGGCGAAACCGCTGATGACATGAAGTTCAAAAGGGCCCCCGGCACCATCAAATTTGCCCTGGGTGAGAACGTCAAGCAGTCCAACTGGGGCGACAGCTTTACCATCCGCTACCCGCAAAGCCGGATGGGGGTAAAAACCTTGATGGAAGACGCTTTTCAAACAGCTAAAGAATACCAGGAGCAACGCACCCGCTACGACTTATTGTCGCGCCGGCAAAAACGCGAAGTGCTGCCGCCACGCCGCGATTTTCGCCTGGACGCGCTAGTAGAAGTCATGAATAAGGAGCGTTTTGTTCACGCCCACTCCTATGTTGCTTCCGAGATTTTGGCGTTAATGGAAGTGGCTGACGACTTTGACTTTCACATTCAAACCTTCACCCACATTTTGGAAGGCTACAAAGTGGCTGACGAAATGAAGGCCCATGGCACCACCGCCTCTACTTTTGCCGACTGGTGGGCTTATAAGTTCGAGGTTTATGACGCCATTCCCGAGAATGCCTGCCTGATGAATAAAAAAGGCCTTATTACCTCCATCAACTCCGACTCGGAAGAGCTTATTCGCCGGCTGAACTTAGAAGCAGCAAAGTCGATGGCTTACTGCGGCATGAGCCCAGAAGACGCCTGGAAAATGGCCACCATCAACCCGGCTAAGCAGCTGAAGGTGGACCAATACACCGGCTCGATAAAGGAAGGTAAAGACGCCGACCTGGTGCTTTGGGACGCTAACCCGTTGTCTGCAAAAGCGCGGGTACAAGACACCTGGGTTGATGGCAAACGCTATTTTGACCGCAAGCACGACCTGGCCGAACGCCAAGCCATAAAAACCGAGAAAGCCGCCCTTATAGCCAAGGTGCTTAAGTCTGGCGAAAAACCGGCAGAGGATAGAGAAGGCTACCGGCCAACGGTGGTGCACTGGCACTGCGAAGATATGGACAACCACCTGGAGGCAATGTGATGCGCACGTTTTTTGCGGTACTGATGCTATTGGCTTTGCCAGCTGTGGCCCATGACATGCTTCCCGGCAAGCCACAAAGCCAACCGATTTTAATTAAAGGCGCCACAGTGCACAGCGTGACCTCTGGCACCCAACCGGGCACCGATTTATTGTTCGACAAAGGGGTGATTATTGCTATCGGCCAGGGTTTAGCCGTGCCTGCTGGCGCCAAGGTTATCGACGCCAAAGGCAAACACCTTTACAGCGGCTTAATCGGGCTTTCAACGGTGCTTGGCCTGCAGGAAATAGAAGCGGTACGCGCCACCAATGATGAAGAAGAAGTCGGTGAGCTGACCCCGGAAGTGGCAGCCGAAACCGCCTTTAATGGCGACTCCGATATTATTCCAACCATCCGCAGTAACGGCATTGCCCTGGTGGAAATAGCCCCCACCGGTGGCTTGGTAGCAGGTCGTTCAGCCGCCATGCGTCTTGATGGCTGGAACCGCCGCGACATGCTGATTAAAGCCGATACCGGCATGCACCTTTACTGGCCCAAGGTCGGGGATGAAACCGGTAGAGAAAAGCTTGAAACCTTCTTTGCCGACGCCGAAGCCTATCGCCAGCGCCGTATCGACAATAAACAGCAGCCACTGGATACCCGCTTAGAGGCCATGCGCGGGGTAATGGAAAAACGCGTACCGCTGTTTATTCATGTCAACGGTAGCGCCGCTATTCACCAAGTACTGCGTTTTGGTGACCGTTTTGGCTTGCACTGGACCTTAGTTGGCGGCCGCGGCGCTGAAAGCTATGCCAAAGCCTTGGCCAAACGCGATGTGGCGGTGGTAGTAACAGACCCAGAAGGGCTGCCGTCTAGCGACGACGCCCCTTATGACGAGGCTTATGCCCTCTCGGGGCTCTTGGCCAAAGCGGGCGTCAAGGTCGCCATTGCCCTGCCCTATTCTTGGTCGTCACGGGATTTACCTTTTGCGGTCGGTCAAGCCGAGGCTTGGGGCCTTGATGCCCAAAAGGGACTGGCTTCAGTAACACTAGTGCCAGCAAAACTATTGGGTATTGATACGCACTATGGCGACCTAACCGTCGGCCGCAGCGCAACCCTTATCATTACCGACCATCCTCTGTTTGATTATGCGGGCGTCAATGTAAAGGCACTTTATATCGACGGACGCAGTGTGGATCTGGATAATCGTCAGAAACGCCTGTATCGCAAGTATCTTCAGAAAGGACAATAAATGAAAAAGGGCCTGCTGCTGATGGCCCTGGTATTAACTGGCTGTGCCAGTGATTATCAGGTCAACACTAACCTCGATAAAGACCGTATTGCCGGTTACTTTGCTCCAGGGCAGGTGCACATTGTCGGCAGTGACGCTTTGGCCGGTCAGCAGTATCGTATTCTCGGTATGGTCACCGGGGAAGCCTGCCAGGAAGCGGCTAACCTGCCACCGGCCCAAGCCAGCGACGCCCGCACTGATGCCAGAGCCAAAGCGGCCAAAATGGGCGCCAATGCGGTGGTCATCAAACAGTGTGTAAGCTTAAACGGTGGTGACGCCGCCCCTGGCTGCCTGAGCGAGGTGATGTGCCAGGCTGAAGCCGTCAAGATAGAGGCGCCCTGATGGGCGCTTTTACTTTTGCGGCAATTGGTTACATTAAAAGCCCCTACGCCGAAAAATTCGCGGTGCCGCGCCAACCCGGTTTGGTACCGTCAGCCAGGGCGCAGCTTGTGCTCGATGCGCCTTACCGGGGCGAGGCCTTGCGCGGCATCGAAGCCTTTTCGCATTTGTGGCTGAGTTTTGTGTTTCACCAGCACCTGGACCGCGATTGGCAACCGTTGGTGCGCCCGCCCCGTTTAGGAGGCAACGCTAAAACCGGCGTTTTTGCCAGCCGTTCAACCTTCAGACCCAACCCCCTTGGCTTGTCGGTGGTAAAACTTCTCGATGTTGACGCCAAAACCGGGGTGTTAACCTTAGGCGGTGTCGACTTAGTCGATGGCACCCCAATTATCGATATCAAGCCTTATATTCCTTATGCCGATGCGCTGCCTGATGCAACCGCTGGCTACGCACCACAAGCGCCAACGGCCTTGGCGGTAACTTGGTCCGATAGCGCTTTGGATACGCTAAAGCAGCTTCAGCAAGAGCACCACCAACAATTTATCAGTGAAGTACTGGCTCAAGACCCCAGGCCTGCCTATAAAAAGCAACAGCTAGACAGCCGCCAATACGGCGTCACACTGGCTGGGCTCAATATTCGGTTTAAAGTAGAAAGTGATAGGGTACTTATTGAGACAATTACTTCCTTTACTAACCCAAGTGCTTGAACCATATTGATTTTACGCTCTTAGTATTCAGGTGGGTTCATGCTGCGTCTGGGGTTATCCCTTATTGCTTTGCTTTTTAGTGCCGCTCTTTTCGCCGAACCGCTGGTGCTGCAATTACGTTGGCATCATCAACCGCAATTCGCCGGCTATTATGTTGCGCTGTACAAGGGGTACTACAAAGAGGCAGGCCTGGATGTGGTTATCCGAGAAGGCGGCCCAAACCGTTTCCCGGTGATTGAAGTCAACGAAGGCCGCGCCCAATTCGGGGTGGGCAACACGGAAGTGTTTAGCTTTTGGGCTGAGGGCTACCCCTTTGTGGCATTGGCCGCTATTTATCAGCATTCGCCATCGGTGTTAGTGGCAAGAACCGATACCGGCATTAAAAGCGTCAAAGATTTGGTTGGCCACAAGGTGATGTTTTTCCCAGGCGGCCTTGACCCGGAAATTCTGGCCATGCTCAATAAAGCGGGGATAAAGCCCAGCCAGCTTATTCGGGTTGACACCTCCACCAATATCCAAGACTTTATCTCCGGCAAAGTCGATGCCTTTAACGCCTACCTAACCAACGAGCCTTACCAGCTGGATAAACTGGGCATGCCTTATATGCTCCTTGACCCGCGGGCCATGGGCATGGATTTTTATTCCGATATTCTGTTTACCTCAAAACGTTTTTTAAAAGCCCACCCCAAGCAAGTTGCCGCCTTTCGCGCCGCCTCATTAAAAGGCTGGAACTACGCGGTGGATCACCCAGAAGAGGTCATCGACCTTATCAACCAGCACTATAAAACCGATAAATCCCAAGGCCATATGCGCTTTGAAATGGACACGGCCCGGCAACTCATCATGCCCGACATGGTCAATATCGGTGAAATGAACCCAAGGCGCTGGCGCAAAATTGCCGACATCCTTTACGACAGCGGGCAAATTCCGCCGGTCAAAGACATCTCGCACTTTTTGTATTCACCGCCACCACCAAGCTATACCGGCAAATGGGTTTGGTTGTTGCTACTACTAGTGCCGCTGCTAGCCATTACTTTCTGGCGCTGGCGCAGCAGCCAACAACGCTTACATCGCAACATGAGCCGCCTGGCAAAACTCGAACACCGCCTAAACCATGACAACGCCACCGGCCTGCCCAGCCGCAGCCGTCTTTGCCGCATGATAGCCAAAAGCGATTTAGATGCCTGGCTGCTGCTGATCCATATCGATAACCTGCGCACCATTAACTTGGGCGGTGGTTTTAGCGAAGGGGATAAGCAATTAAAAGCCCTTGCCGAGCGCTTGGCGCAAGAATGCCTTAACGACGATATTCTCGCCAAAGGCGACGGTGCCCGCTTGCTGTTGTATCTGCCCAAGCGCAATCACCCCCATGGCGAACGTTTTGCAGAAGAGCTGGGCCTGCAATTAGGCCCGCCGCTGGGCTTGGTATTGTCTTGGGCTATTGGCACCGTCAACGACCGCAGTAACGTTGATAAACTGCTGGCACAGCTAGAAGAACAACGCTTGGCCGATCAGGGCTTCTAGGGGACCAAAGGGGCTGCTACACTACGTCTCCTTTTTCAACCACACCACGGCCTTGTTTGAAAATGCGTACCAGCCAATATCTGCTGTCCACACTCAAAGAAACCCCAGCCGACGCTGAGGTTAAAAGTCATCAGTTGATGATGCGTGCCGGTATGGTACGCCGCATCGCCGCCGGGCTTTATACTTGGCTGCCCACCGGCCTTCGCACCTTGCGCAAGGTAGAAGCCGTTGTGCGCGACGAAATGGAAAAAGCCGGTGCCATTGAAGTGTCGATGCCGGTTGTACAGCCTGCCGAACTGTGGCAAGAATCCGGCCGCTGGGAAGATTACGGCCCAGAGCTGTGCCGCTTTAAAGATCGTGGCAACCGTGAGTTTGTACTGGGCCCAACCCACGAAGAAGTGGTTACCGCCTTAGTCCGTAATGAAGTCAGCAGTTACAAGCAGCTGCCGCTGAACCTGTTTCAAATTCAAACCAAGTTCCGTGACGAAGTGCGCCCGCGCTTCGGGGTGATGCGTGGCCGCGAATTTTTGATGAAAGACGCTTACTCCTTTCACATGGATAAAGCGAGCCTGGAAGACACCTACCAGCGCATGCACCGCGCCTACTGCAATATCTTTACCCGCTTAGGGCTCGATTTTCGCCCGGTGGTTGCCGACACCGGCTCTATCGGTGGCTCGGCCTCCCATGAGTTTCAGGTACTGGCCCAAAGCGGCGAAGATGTCATTGCTATCTCTAGCGAGTCAGATTTTGCCGCCAACGTTGAAATGGCAGAAGCACTGGCCCCAAGCACTGAGCGCGCCGCGCCAGCTAAAGCGCTGGCCGAGCTTGACACTCCCAATGCCAAAAGCATTGACGAGTTGGTCGAGCAGTTTGGTATTGCCGCCAGCAGCGCGGTGAAAACCCTGATTGTTAAAGGGGCCAGTGACGAGGCGCCGCTGGTTGCACTTTTGGTGCGCGGCGACCACGAACTCAATGAAATCAAGGCGGAAAAACTGGCTGAAGTGGCCAGCCCCTTTAGCCTGGCCAGTGAAGAAGCCATCAAAACTGCGGTAGGTGCCCTCCCCGGTTCTTTGGGGCCGGTGAACCTTAACATGCCTATTATCGTTGACCGCAGTGTGGCGGTGATGAGCGATTTCACCGCTGGCGCCAACATCGACGGTAAGCACCAAACCGGCATTAACTGGGACCGTGATGCCCACTTTAGCCAAGTAGCCGATATCCGTAATGTGGTTGCGGGCGACCCGAGCCCTTGTGGCAAAGGCGTTATCGAGCTTAAACGCGGTATTGAGGTTGGCCATATCTTCCAGCTTGGCAGCAAATATTCCGAGGCGATGAAAGCCACGGTTCTGTCTGAGCAAGGCAAAGCCACAGTACTGGAAATGGGTTGCTACGGCATTGGTGTATCGCGAGTCGTTGCCGCTGCTATTGAACAAAATCACGACGACAAAGGCATTATCTGGCCCGACGCCATAGCCCCGTTCCAAGTGGTTATCATCCCGATGAACATGCACAAGTCGCACCGGGTACAAGACGCGGCCGAGAAACTCTATGCCGAGCTCACCGATGCTGGTATTGAAGTGCTGTTTGATGACCGTAAAGAGCGCCCAGGCGTAATGTTTGCCGACATGGAGCTGATTGGTATTCCCCACAGCATCATTATTGGTGAGCGCGGCCTGGACAACGACAGCGTCGAGTACAAGAGCCGCCGCCAAGGTGAAAAGCAAGAGCTGGCCATCAGCGATGTGCTAAGCCACCTCAAAGCACAGCTATAATCGCATTTCGCCCCTAAAAAGCCCCGCCGATGCGGGGCTTTTTATTGCAAGAAAATAAATCTCCTTTTACTTGATATAAGCAAGCTCTTATATCCTTTAATTCCTAAAGAAAACATATTAGACTTGTCAAGAATATAATACCACTAGCGGAATGATATATGAAAAGAGCAATAGTAACCTTGGCAATAGGTGAAAAATACATAAATTTATTCAACAATCATTGTCGCTCTAACTGGCTTCTTTATACAAAAAAATATGATATCGACCTTATAGTGATAGAGTCTCCTATTGATACATCAGACATCGCTAAGAATAGAAGCCCCGCATGGCAGAAATGCTTAATACTAAAAGATGAAAGAGTTAAAAATTACGATCAAGTAGCTTGGGTTGATTCAGATATATTGATCAATCCCAATAGTCCAAACATATTCGAATTCGTGAAGGAAGATGAAATTGGAGCTGTGGATGGTTACTCAGTCCCTGATAGAGAAAATCACATTCGAATTCTTGAAGATCGATATAAATATTGGGAATCTATAAACCTTCCTTATATTGAAAACTTACACCCTCATGAATATCACAATGTATTTGGGTTGCCAGATAAATTTGATTATGTTGTTCAAACAGGAGTAATTGTTCTATCTCCAAAATACCATGCAGACATATTGGAGTATGTATACTACAACTATGAAGATAAAGGAGGTCCTGAATGGAATTATGAAATGCGGCCTCTAAGTTATGAACTACAAAAAAACTGCAATATAAAATGGCTTAACTATAAGTTTAATGCCACTTGGGATTCCATTAAAAACACATATTTTCCTTTTTTAAGAGAAAATAAAAAATCAATTTTAATGAAGTTAATATCAAGGATTCCTTTTACGATATCTTTATTTAAAAATGAAAAACTAACTAAAAAGTGTATGTTTTCTACATATGAAAGTGTTTATTTTTTTCACTTCGCCGGATGTGCAGATAAAATGAAATTTTTCGATGAATATGAACACAAATTATAGATAAGATGGCTATAATTTTTGAGGGATTAAAATAAAAAGGGATACGGCGATGTCCAGCCCAGCCCAAACAGCCCTTATTCTTACCGGTGGCGGCGCCCGCGCCGCTTATCAAGTGGGGGTACTAAAAGCCATAGGCCGTTGGCAAGGCCGCCATAAAGGTATTCCGTTTCAAATTTTATGCGGCACCTCAGCGGGTGCCATCAATGCCACTGCCCTTGGGATCTGGTCTCACTGTTTATGCCGCGGCGTTAAACAACTAGAAAGGGTTTGGGGCCAGTTTGAGACCGGCCAAGTTTTTCATGCCGATGCCTGGCACCTTGGTATGCATCTGCTGCGCCGTGTCGGGCGCTTTTTCCAAGCCGACTACGCGCGGCAACTGCAACCTTGCCTACTCAACCCACAGCCATTACAGCAGTTACTTGCTGAACGATTACCCTTCCACTTACTGGACCGGCAAATCAAACTTGGCCGCCTAAAAGCGCTGGCCGTTACGGCCTCGTCTTATACCGAGCGCAGCTCAGTAACCTTTTTTACTGGTGACAGCCAGTGCCAGCCCTGGCAGCGGGCCAGGCGCTCAGGGGTGCGAATTCACTTCAATGAAACGCACTTAATGGCCAGTACTGCCCTGCCTTTTTTGTTTCCGCCGGTACGCATTCGTAACCAGTTTTTTTGTGACGGTACCATTCACCAGCTAAACCCGCTTAGCCCTGCCATTCATCTTGGTGCCAGCCGCATTTTGGTGATAGGTACCCAGTACCAGCAACTCCATACCCTCAAACCGGCCCATGTCCACCCGCCCACAGCCGGCACCATTGCCGGCCATTTGATGGAAAGCGTCTTTACCGACGCCCTCAACGCCGATTTAGAGCGAACCTGGCGCGTCAATCAAACCTTGGAACTCATTCCCGAGCGAAAACGCCGCCAACTGCCGCTGCGTACCCTTGACACCTTAGTGATACAACCCAGTCGAGATCTTGACGCTATTGCCGCTCAGCACTATTCCAGCCTGCCAGCGGCTATTCGCTGGCTGTTGGCAAGGCTGGGCGTCGCAGATGAAGAAGACGCGTCTTTGCTGTCGTATTTATTGTTCGAAGCGCCCTATTGTCAGGAACTTATCGCTTTAGGCGAGCAAGATGCCGAGCGGCAGAAAGCAGCCATCGCTAGCCACCTTGGCATTATGGCCCATTAATTGCTTTCAATATGCCAAGTGGTTATGAGGGCATTGATATGCAATACCATCCCGTTAAGGCACAAGCATTAAATCCGCAGTTGGTGGTGACGCCAAAAGCGGAGGATGTCATTAGCCTGTATCAGACATTAGAGCCTCAACAAGTGATAATGCGTTTTGCCGCCCTGGCAAAACATTGCCTCCCCCTTGCCGGCATTTTTGTACACCCCGATCTGCGTTTGCAGTGGCGAGCGGGTAACACCGAGCGCTATCTGACTCATGACCACCCAGCGCTGGAAGGCATTTTCTATCAACTAAAGGGTCCACTGAGCCTGTGGCAAGAACAGTTACTGGAACACTGGCACGACGCCTTAGTACCGGCACTGACCAATGCCTTAGTACACCAGCAAGCCATTAACCAGGCGAGAACGGACCAGTTAACCGGCCTTGGCAATCGCACCGCTTTTGCCGAAGTTGAGCAGCGCTTAGTGGCACGTTCTGACCGTCACCAGCATGCCTTTTGTTTACTGCTATTGGATTTAGATAACTTTAAGCCGGTAAACGATGTTTATGGCCACCAGCGGGGCGACTCCATTTTGTTCCGCGTTGCCCACGTGATGAAAGCACAAGCGCGTACCGAGGATCTGTGTTTTCGGTTAGGGGGCGATGAATTTGCCATTCTACTGCCTGACACCGACCAGGAAGGCGCCGAAGCCTTGGCTGAACGCTTACTAGAAGCGCTGAAAAGTAACGACTTTTTAGCGAGTCACAACATTGGCGTTAGTATGGGCCTGGCCCAGTGGCAGCCGGGCGAGCACCCGCGCGCCCTGCAAACCCGTGCTGATGCTGCACTTTATCAGGCCAAAGACGCCGGTCGTGGCTGCCTGAGAAAAGGCTGATAAACAGGTGGGGCTTGCCAAACGGGCATTAGCCCCGCCTCACTTACATGGTCTTTAGAGAGTGCTAACCCGGCAACGGCAATAATATCGCCATCAGGGCTTACCAGTACTGGCCAGGTTGCCCTTAACCAGGGTGGAATACCCCACTCCTGCCAAAGCTTTTTTAAGGTCCGGGCTTTATTTCTGTCAGACGGGTGAAAGCGTTTACTGCCCGGTAAATTACAGTGCCAATCGCTACCTGCAGGCACGCTAACACCGCCGCCGCGCTGCCAATTAATCACCGGCCGCTGCCAGCTCAAGGTATCGGGAACCCAATACCAGCGCCCTTGGAAACGCCCGAAAGGACCAACCCGCACCAAGGCATCACTCGCAGCGCTTTGCTGAGCAAGCATTTCTGCCAAGAGGTTATGACTGACTTTCACAGCCAAATGCTGCGCCCAGGCTTTAATCAGCAAGGGGGCCACATCAGCCGGGACAGCGTTAATATTCAAACTACCATCGCTACTAACGTAACGTTCAAGTGCTTGTTCAATAAGCCATGTCTGAGCGGGAAGTTGCTGCTGTAATAAGCTGGCGCTGCGGGCAAGCCCTTGGCTGAAACCGGCAAGCCGAGCCTCGGCTTTGGGTAACAGTTCTTGGCGCAAAAAGTTGCGGTCAAAGCGGGTATCGAGATTCGACTCGTCCTCCACCCAGTCAAGCCCTTCGGCCGCCACTTCCAACTGTTGGCGACTAAGTTGCAGTAGCGGCCTTAACAAAGTGCCAGGGCCAAAAGGGCGGGCAACTGGCATGGCACAAAGCCCTTCCAGCCCGGCGCCGCGACGGGCGGCCAGTAAAAAAGTTTCGGCCTGGTCGTCTAAATGGTGGGCGGTAAGCAACAGGTCGCCGGGCTGCATGGCGCTTTCCAGCACCCTATAGCGCGCTTCTCTGGCGAGCGCTTCCAGGCTTTGCCGCGGGCCTTTGTTAAGACTTAACCGCACCACCGATAGCGGCACCTTAACTTGGTCGCACTGTTGCTGACAGTGCTCGGCCCAGCTGTCAGCATTGGCTGACAGGCCATGGTGCACATGCACTGCTTTTAACGGGAAACGTTGATGCTGTTGCCGCCACAGCGCCAGCCCTTTTAGAAGCACCATTGAGTCAAGGCCACCGGAAAGGGCTAAAACGACAGAGCCCCCGCCAAGACGGGGGCCCAGTTGTTCATCAAGGGCGCGAAGTACCGACTGCATTAGCAGTAGCCGTACCCCATCAGGCGCTCATAGCGCTTGTCGAGCAAGGTGTCACCGTCAAGATCGCGAAGGCCATTAAGGTCGGCCAGCAAGCGGGCTTTCAGGCGCTCGGCCATCAGGGTTGGGTTGCGGTGGGCACCGCCCAAAGGCTCATCAACCACGGAATCAATCAAGTTAAGCTCTTTAAGACGCTGAGCAGTAATACCCATGGCTTCAGCCGCAGTGCTGGCTTTATCAGCGCTTTTCCAAAGAATGGAGGCGCAACCTTCCGGGGAAATAACCGAATAGGTGGAGTACTGCAGCATATTAACGCGGTCGCCCACG
Organism: Gallaecimonas mangrovi; assembly: GCF_003367375.1. Taxonomy (GTDB): domain Bacteria; phylum Pseudomonadota; class Gammaproteobacteria; order Enterobacterales; family Gallaecimonadaceae; genus Gallaecimonas; species Gallaecimonas mangrovi. The sequence continues at coordinate 1,230,465 of NZ_CP031416.1, read as the reverse complement.
CCAATGGCCAGAGCGCCACCAGAGCCGCCTTCGCCAATAACAGTACAGATAACCGGTACCTTTAAGGTGGCCATCACTTTTAAGTTATGGGCAATGGCTTCACTTTGCCCGCGCTCTTCAGCGCCAACACCCGGGTAGGCACCGGGGGTATCGATAAAGGTCAAAATGGGCATTTTAAAGCGCTCGGCCATTTGCATCAGTCGCAGTGCCTTGCGGTAACCTTCCGGGCGCGGCATGCCAAAGTTGCGCTTGGTACGCTCGCGCACATCGCGGCCTTTTTGGTGGCCAATCACCATTACCGGCTCACCGTCAAGGCGGGCAATACCGCCAACAATGGCTTTGTCGTCGGCAAAGGCTCGGTCACCGGCCAATTCGTCGAATTCGGTGAAGATATGCTTGATGTAGTCGTAGCTGTATGGGCGTTGCGGATGGCGGGCCAGTTGGGCAACTTGCCAAGGCGTTAAATCGCTGAACAGCTTTTTGGTGAGTTCATCGCATTTGTCATTCAAACGGCCAATCTCTTCGCTCAGATTGAGATCAACACCGTTGTTATCTCCTACCGCTCTGAGCTCCTCAATTTGGGCCAGCAATTCAGCGATAGGTTGTTCAAAATCTAAAAAGTTAAGGCTCATGTTGTATCCGTTATCCTGAAAGCTTCGCCTTAAGCGTCATACTGAAGCGTAACTGCTTCTTTCCCCAATAAGGTACCCAATTGGTGGAGCAAGGCATCTTCTGGCATTACCCGCCATTTTACACCTAATTTCAGCTCCCCTTGGGCCTGCTGATTGGTCAGACTCAAGGTCACAGGGCAAGTGCCCTGGCTAAAAGGTTCAAGCACATCGAGCAATTGCTCTGGTTGTACTTGCCCTCCAATTTGCAGTTTGAGCCCTCGGGCATGGCGTTCACGGGCTTGAGTGATGGTCATCACATTGCGTGCCGTCATTCTATAACCCCCGGAAAAGTCATCAAAGCTGACCTGTCCTTCCACAACCAATACCAGATCTGGCGCTAAAAGGTCCTGATATTGCTCGTAAGTGTCAGCATATAGCATGACATCGAGGCGTGCTGAACCATCGTCGAGGGTAACAATACCCCAACGCTTGCCATTACGCTTGTTGATCATCGGCCGAACCGCTAAAACCAGCCCCGACAATACAACACTCCCTCCTTTAGGAGTCGGCTGTACATCGCTAAGTCTTGAACGAACAAGGTGTTTTAATTCAGGTAAATAGCGATCGATAGGGTGCCCTGACAGGTAAAGCCCCAGGGTTTCGCGCTCACCCATTAGCCATTGCTCATCAGGCCAGGAAGGGGCTGTGGCAAAGGTTTGCTGGTTATCGTCCGGGCTTTCGTTGACCAAGCCAAACAAATCGCCTTGGCCAATACTTTCGGCTTTGGCGTGTTGGTCTGCGGCCTTAATGGCCTCAGGCAAGGTGGCAAATAGCCGTGCCCGCTGCTCACCCAGGCGGCCTTTAAGGCTGCCTTTTATCGGGCCTAATTTGTCCATGGCGCCGGCTTGCACCAGTTTTTCTAGCACCCGGCGATTAACCCGCTTGATGTCTACCCGGTTACAAAAATCAAAAAGGTCGCTAAAGGGGCCGTCTTTACGGGCTTCAAGAATGGCTTCAATAGGGCCTTCCCCTACCCCTTTGATAGCGCCGATACCGTAAATGACTTCACCTTGGTCATTGACGGTAAATTTATAAAGACCGACGTTTACATCCGGCGGCAGCATGGTCAAGCCAAGGCGGCGTACTTCATCAACAAGGGTGACTATCTTGTCGGTGTTGTCCATATCCGCCGACATTACCGCGGCCATAAATTCGGCAGGGAAATGCGCCTTTAACCACAGCGTTTGATACGACACCAAGGCGTAAGCGGCGGAGTGCGACTTGTTAAAACCGTAACCGGCAAATTTCTCCACCAAATCGAAGATCTTCATTGCCAGTTCGCCGTCAACCCCGTTGGCGATAGCGCCCTCTTCAAAGGTTGAACGCTGCTTGGCCATCTCTTCGGGCTTTTTCTTACCCATGGCACGGCGCAAAAGGTCGGCGCCGCCGAGGCTATACCCGGCCAGAACCTGGGCTATCTGCATCACCTGTTCTTGGTAGAGGATGATGCCGTACGTCGGGTCAAGAATGGGTTTTAGGCTTTCATGCTGATACTGGGCATCGGGGTAAGAGATGTCTTCGCGGCCGTGCTTACGGTCGATAAAGTTATCCACCATGCCAGACTGCAAAGGCCCGGGCCGAAACAGCGCCACCAGGGCTATCATGTCTTCGAAACAGTCGGGTTTAAGGCGCTTAATCAGCTCCTTCATGCCCCGCGATTCCAGCTGGAACACCGCGGTGGTTTCCGCGTTTAATAGCTTTTTAAAGCTGTAGCGGTCATCCAATGGAATGGCAGCAATATCAACCGGCGCTTTGCCTTGTTTTTCCAGGCGCGGGTTAATCATTTCCAGCGCCCAGTCAATAATGGTCAGGGTTCTTAGACCCAAGAAGTCGAACTTAACCAGCCCGGCGTATTCAACGTCGTTTTTATCAAACTGCGTAACCGGGTGATTGCCCTGGTCATCGCAATAAATGGGTGCAAAGTCGGTAATGGTGGTGGGCGCAATCACCACGCCACCGGCGTGTTTACCGGCATTACGGGTAACGCCTTCAAGTTTTCGCGCCATATCAATCACGGCGCGCACTTCTTCGTCGGCGTCGTACACCTCTTGCAGGCGCGGTTCTTCCTCAAAGGCTTTTTTAAGGGTCATGCCCGGGTCGCCCGGAATGAGCTTGGAGATACGGTCTACAAAGCCGTAAGGGTGGCCCATCACCCGGCCCACGTCCCGCACCACCGCTTTGGCGGCCATGGTACCGAAGGTGATAATTTGCGATACCGCGTCGCGGCCATAAAGCTCGGCAACGTGGTCGATAACCTGATCGCGTTTGTCCATGCAAAAGTCGACGTCAAAGTCGGGCATGGACACCCGTTCTGGGTTCAAGAAGCGTTCGAACAGTAAGTCAAATTCCAGTGGGTCTAAGTCGGTTATCTTAAGCGCATAGGCCACCAAAGAACCGGCACCGGAACCACGCCCAGGACCAACAGGAATGTCGTTATCCTTCGACCACTGGATAAACTCCATTACGATAAGAAAATAGCCGGGAAAGCCCATTTGGTTGATAACGCCCAGCTCGATTTTCAGGCGTTCATCGTATTCGCCGCGTTTTTCTGCCCGGACTTTTTCATCCGGGAACAGAAATTTTAAGCGATCTTCCAAGCCATCTTCGGAGACCTTGACCAAATAGTCTTCAATGCTCAAATCGCCGGTGGGAAAATTGGGTAGGAAGTATTCGCCCAGACGAATGGTGACATTACAGCGTTTGGCAATTTCTACGGTGTTTTCAAGGGCAGAGGGAATGTCAGAAAACAGTTCTGCCATTTCCTGCGCCGATTTTAAATATTGTTCGCTGCTGTAGCGTTTGGGGCGGTTGGGGTCCGCAAGGACGTAACCGTCACGAATAGCCACCCGCGTTTCGTGGGCGTCAAAATCGTCTTTTTTTAAGGTCACCACTTCATTGGTGGCAACCACTGGTAAACCTTGTTGCTGAGCAAGCTCGACCGCGTAATGCAGGTAGTTTTCTTCGTCGGTTCGGCCGGTACGCAGCAGTTCTAAGAAAAACCGATTGGGAAAATACTTCTGGTAAAATGCGACAGCATCGTCCACCAGCGCGGTGTTGCCTTTAAGTAAGCCAACGCCAACGTCCCCTTCCTTGCCACCGGAAAGTAAAATCAGCCCCTGGCTATGATGGGCCAGCCAGTCCCTGTCTACCACCGGTCGGCCTTGCACATGGCCACGCAGGTAAGACTTGGAAATCAGCATGGTGAGGTTCTGATAGCCGACGTTGTCTTGGCATAGCACCGTTAGGCGATAGAGCTGATCTTCCATCGGGCCGCTTTGCAGCCACAAGTCGGCACCAACAATGGGCTTGATACCGGCGCTGTGGGCGGCGCCATAAAAGCGCACCAGCCCGCACATATTGCCTTGGTCGGTAATAGCTAGCGCCGGAAAACCTTGGCTTTCGGCTTCTTTAACAATGGGGCCAACCTTGGCCACACCGTCGGCCATAGAAAAGTCAGAATGTACCCGAAGGTGAATAAAACGAGGTGTTGTCATGCCTGAAGTCCCAGTGCTAATCGCACCGGTTTAAAACTGCGCCTGTGCTCATCAATGGGCCCAAATTCGCTGAGCCTTGCCAGGTGCTCGGCGGTTGGGTAACCCTTGTGCTTATCAAACCCATACTGGGGGTGGCGCTGATGCAATTCAACCATTTCTGCATCCCTTGCCACTTTGGCAAGAATGCTGGCCGCGCCAATCGCTGGCTCTGAGGCGTCGCCTTTAACGATAGCCCGAGCTGGAATGTTGAGCTTGGGCACCTTGTTGCCATCAATCAGCGCTTCGTCGGCTGCTAGGGGCAAGCCTTCAACAGCGCGGGTCATGGCCAGCATGGTGGCTTGAAAAATATTGATATCATCAATTTCGGCCGGGGTTGCCCGCGCCACACACCACGCCAGCGCCTTTTCGCGAATTTCGATGGCCAAAGCTTCGCGGCGCTTGGCACTGAGCTTTTTTGAATCGGTAAGACCGGCAATGGGATTGTTGGGGTCTAAAATCACCGCGGCGGTGACCACATCTCCGACCAAAGGGCCACGACCGACTTCATCGACACCGGCTATCAGCATAGTAACTCCAATACGGCCTTGGCAGCCTGCTCTGAGGCGTTTTGGCGGATATCTTGGTGCAAGGCGCGAAAACGTTGCGGATTTTGCGCCTGGGCGTCACCTAGAGCACCTTTGACGGCTTCGAAAATACGCTCTGGCGTGGCGTCATCTTGAATAAGCTCTGGCACCCAGTCGTCGTTGGCAAGGAGGTTTGGCAAACTAAAGCGTTTTACCCGCACCAGCTTTTTCGCCAGCCAATAGGTAAAGGGATGAACCTGGTAGGCAACCACCATCGGCTTTTTAGCCAGCATGGCTTCAAGGGTAGCTGTGCCCGATGCCAGTAATACCGCATCGCTTGCCACCATTACCTGTCGGCCCTGGCCGTCCACCACTGTTACATCACTGACATCACTAAAGACCGCTGCAATTTGTTCGCGGCGTTTAGCATTGGCTGCCGGAATTAAAAAGTGCAGCGCCGGGTTATCCGCCTTTAGCTTTAACACAGCCTCTTTAAAAAGTGGCGCCATTCTCGCCACTTCCCCGCCCCGGGACCCAGGCAAAATCGCCAAGGTGGGGTGGTGCTCATCAAGCCCTAGCTTTTGCCAGGCACCAGGCACGTCAACATCCAGCGGCATGCGGTCAGCAAGCGGGTGGCCAACAAAGGCGCAAGGATGTTGGTAACGGTCGTAAAAGGCTTTTTCGAAAGGTAGCAGCGCCAGCACCAAATCGGTGGCGGCTTTCACCTTAAAGACACGCTTTTCCCGCCAAGCCCATACCGACGGACTAACGTAATGCACGGTTTTAATGCCCTTATCCTTCAAGCGCTTTTCAACACCGAGGTTAAAGTCGGGAGCATCAATACCAATAAACACATCCGGCGGGTTATCGAGGAAATGCTTAACAATGGTTTTGCGGACATGAAGCAGTCGCGGCAAGTGCTTGATAACCTCCACCAAGCCCATGATTGACAGTTCTTCCATATCGAACAGGCTGTCAAAGCCGAGGGCCTGCATGCGCGGGCCACCGATACCAAAAAACTCAATGTCGGGGTGGTGGGCCTGCAAAGAGGCCATCAGATCGGCCCCCAGCAGATCGCCGGAGGCCTCGCCTGCAATCATGCCCACCCGTAATGGTTTGGACATGATCACCTCAGCGAATAATGCCGCGTTCTGACTTTTCGATAAAGCCCAGCAGCTCGCCAACAGCAGGTTCGCCAGCGGCCATTTTAGCCAGTTCTTCCTTGGCTTGCTCTAAGGTCAGGTTTTGACGGTAAAGCGCTTTGTAGGCCTTACGCAGTGCCTGCAAGCTGTCTTTGGAGAAGCCGCGGCGCTTTAAGCCTTCAAAGTTGATACCAAAAGGTTCAGCGCGCATACCGGCGCAAGTGACAAAGGGCGGCACATCTTGTACCACCAGCGCACAAGCCCCCACAAAAGCATGGGCACCGACGCGGCAGAACTGATGCACGCCACTTTGGCCACCCATGATGGCCCAGTCACCTAATTGCGCATGCCCGGCCAGCGCCGAGTAGTTAGCCATGATTACGTTATCACCGATGATGCAATCATGAGCAACGTGAACATAAGCCATCAACAAGCAGTTACTGCCGATGGCGGTCAGGCCTTGGTCTTGCACGGTGCCGCGATGGATGGTGACAGACTCACGAATAACGTTGTCATCGCCAATGACCAGACGCGTAGGCTCACCGTTGTATTTTTTATCCTGGCACTCCTCACCAACGGAGGCGAACTGGAAAATACGGTTGCGCTTACCAATAACAGTGGGTCCCTTGATGACCACATGCGACATGATCTCGGTGTCATCACCGATCTCAACGTCTGCACCGATGTAAGTCCAGGGGCCGACTTTGACGTTTTTACCGAGCTTTGCCTCGGGATGTACGAAAGCTTGAGGATCGATCACGTTCAGATCTCGCGTTTGGCGCACATCAGATCAGCTTCACATACCAGGTTGCCATCAACCGTGGCCTTACAATGGAATTTGCCGATGCCCGCTTTGAGTTTGACGATTTCCACTTCAAAGATCAGGGTATCACCTGGCACCACGGGCTGCTTGAAACGGGCGTTATCGATACCGGCAAAGTAGTACAGCACACCGTCGGTGGGTTTTTGATTGGCGGTTTTAAAGGCCAAAATCCCCGTGGCCTGGGCCATGGCTTCCATAAGCAAAACACCAGGCATAACCGGCTTTTGCGGAAAGTGTCCTTGGAAAAAGGGCTCGTTGATGGTTACATTTTTTAAGGCAACCAGGCGTTCACCCAAGGTGTAATCAACCACCTTGTCCACCAGCAGGAACGGATAGCGGTGGGGCAAATGCTCCATCACCTCGAGGATATCCATGGTATTCATTTCAGTCATGTTGGGTGTCGTCCACTCACTATTATTCGCTGGTATCGCCCCCCAGGGCGGCCAGCTTCTCTTCCAGGCTTTTTAACCGCCTGTGCATCTCATCTAATTGGCGGAAGCGCGCTGCACTCTTGCGCCACTCGCGATTAGGCTGGGCTGGGGTGCCGGAACTGTATACACCGGGTTCGCTGATGGCTTTGGTCACCATCGACATACCGGTAATGGTGGTTCCGTCGGCGATACTTAAATGCCCGGCAATGGCGCAGGCGCCGCCAATGATACAATATTTTCCAACAGTAACGGAGCCCGCAAACACTGTGGTACCGGCAACCGCACTACCGGTGCCAATCACCACGTTATGGGCAATTTGCACCTGGTTATCGATAATGACGTTGTCTTCGATAACGGTATCTTCTAAAGCGCCACGGTCGATAGTGGTGCCAGCACCGATTTCAACGGCGTCACCAATACGCACGCCGCCGGTTTGAGGAATAGCTTCCCACTTGCCTTTGTCATTGGCATAGCCAAAGCCATCGGCACCAATAACCACACCCGCATGCACTTTACAGTGATGACCTAACGACACACCGTGGTAAATGGCAACGTTACTCCAAATAGTGCAGTTATCGCCTATCTGCGTGCCTTTACCGATAAAGCCATTAGGGCCAATAGCGGTACCTTCGCCAATAACCGCGCCGGCTTCAATCACGGTATTGGCACCAATGCTAGCGCTGGGTGCCACGCTGGCACTGTCGCTTATCACCGCAGTTGGATGCACGCCTTCGGCGGGGGCCGGAGTGGTATCAAGTAATTGCGCCACTTTGGCAAACCCCAAATAGGGGTTCTTCATGACTAAAGCGGCGGACTTGCAAAAGGGCAAGTCCGCCTCGGATAGGATCACCGCTGAAGCCTGGGTTTGTTCCAGGTGTTTACGGTATTTACTGTTAGCCAGAAACGCTATCTGGCCTTGGCTTGCGCTTTCAAGGGTGGCAACCCGCTCAATGCTGAGGTTGCCATCTCCTTTTACTTCGGCGCCTACCAGCTCGGCCAGTTTGGCCAGGCTATATGCCATGAATTACTTACCTTTGGATACCTGCGCAATGACCTTATCGGAAATATCGACATTGCTGGATGTATAGGCTACTGCGCCGCTTTGAAGAACAACGTCATACTTGCCCTTAGCGACCTTATTCACCGCATCTTGAATTGTGGCAAGTAATTTATTGCGTTCATCTTCCTGGGCGCTGCGCATATCTTCGTCAAGCGCTTTGCGTTTGAGCTTATAATCTGCCTGCAGCTGTTCCATCTTACGAGACATGTCTGTCTTTTGAGTATCGGTCATGATGGAAGAATCACGGCGCGCTTTTTCTTGGATGTCCTGCATCTGCTTTTCAAGCTTGCGTACGTCTTCAATACGATCGCTAAACTCTTTCTTGAGCTTTTCTTCAACCTGCTGACGTTGGGGCAGAGATTGGAAAATTTTACCCATGTCGATCACAGCAATACGGGTTTCGGCAGAGGCAGGAGCCGCCATACCGGCAGTCAGACCCAAAGCCAGAACGGCACCAATCAATGACTTCTTCAAGGTTCTCTCCTTATTGTTTAGATACAAGCAACTGCTTGGCAGCACCCAGCACTACCTCGATTGCCTTGGCTTCAGTGTTGGCCATTAACGACTCATCGGGGATCTCTTGCTGGGTTCGGTTTACTACCACTCCTGCCACGCAGCCAGCTTTCAATCCTTGGCTAGCACACATGGTTAAAAGAGTGGCCGACTCCATTTCGTAATTCAGTACGCCCATGGCTTGCCACTCCTTGAGGGAGCCCTGGAATCGCTGAACAACCCGACCAGAATAAGTGTCATACCGCTCCTGGCCAGGATAAAAGGTGTCGGACGATGCCGTCACCCCTACCACGGGCTTAATGCCCAAAGACCGAGCCGCATTCACCAGCGCCTCGGTACATTCAAAATCGGCAACCGCTGGAAACTCCAGCGGCGCAAAGTGTTGGCTAGCGCCGTCAAGGCGAACTGAACCTGTGGTCACAATCATCGAGCCTACCGGAATCTCTGGCTGAATGGCACCCGTAGTACCAATGCGCAAGAAAGTCCTGATACCCAATTGGGCTAACTCTTCAACCGCGATTGACGTAGAAGGCCCACCGATACCGGTGGAACACACAACCACTGCTTGGCCTGCTATTTTGCCCCCCCAAAGGGTGAACTCACGCTGAGCGGCCAGAAACTTAGGTTCATCTAAATGACGTGCGATACGCTCAACCCGAGCAGGATCCCCAGGCACTATGGCCAGGGAAGCCCCATTAAGGTCGGATTGGCTAACACCTATATGAAACTTCCCCATAAGCGCCCTTAGAAGGTGGTGCCGATGTTAAAGGAGAAGATTTCAGTTTGGTCACCAGGCTGTTTCTTAATGGGCTTAGCCAAGCTAAACACCATTGGGCCCATGGGTGACAACCACTGCAGGCTGATACCGAAAGAGGCTCGGTAAGCACTTGCATCGCTATAGTCGTAGAAATCCTTACTGCCACTGGCTTTTTCGAGATCCTTATATTCGTCATAGTCGAATTCGGTATCCCAAACGTTACCCACATCCAAGAATACGGAAGTCCGTACCGAGTGTTTGTAAGCTTCATCCAAGAATGGCGTTGGGGTGATCAATTCCAGCGTTGCAACGGCTTTGGCGTTACCACCCAGCGCACCACCAACATAAACCTGGTCAAGGGAGGATGGCAGGTAAGGGGCGCCATCGCCGGTTACGCTGGTCTTTTCACGATAGATGGCCCGCGAACCAACGGAGTTGGACTCAAAGCCCCGCAGCGTGCGGCTACCACCGGCGTAATAGTTTTCCCAGAACGGCAGTATGGTGTCATTACCATTAACCTTACCGTAGCCCTGGCCGTAGCCCAGGGTAACACTGGTAGAGAATACCCAATCTTGGGCCCTATCCAGCGGGAAGTAGTTGCTGGCATCAAAGCTCAATTTATAGAACTTCAACTCAGAGTTTGGCGTGGTCATTTCAAAACCCGCACTCTGACTAGAACCCGCCGTCGGGAAAGTACCGCGGTTCAAGGTGCGGCGCGACCAACCGGCATTAACAGTGTACTGATCGTAATGAATTTTACCGTCCAAGATATCCTGGTCAGAGTACACTTCGTAGAACTGCAAGGCCTGCTCGTAAGACGAGATGGAGCTCAACCGCGAGTTCTTATAGCCCACCCCTAAACTCAGCCGGTTATATTCGTTCACCGGGAAGCCAAGAGAGGCGTTCACGCCATAGGCACTTTGTTTATAGGCTTCCAGATAAGCACTGCCGTAGTCGGTCTTGGTGTAATACACCTTACCGCCCAAGCTCACCGCATCAATGGTGAAGTAAGGGTCTAGGTAGCTCAGGCTGATACTTTTCTGGTAGCTGTTGGTCGAGCTATTAATGCCGATGGTTTTACCGGTACCCAGCCAGTTTTTCTGGGTAATACCGGCCGTTAGCGACAGGCCGCCATAGGAGCCGTAGCCGATACCGGCATTCAAGGAGCCGGAAGGCTGTTCTTTTACCTTGAAGTTAACATCGACCTGATCTGGGTCTTCGGTTGAACGGTCAGTGGTGCTATCGACGGTGTCAAAGAAGCCCAAACGGTTCAAACGGTCTTTAGACAACTCAACTAGGCTGTTAGACAGCCAAGTGCCTTCCATTTGGCGAACTTCACGGCGCAATACTTCATCGGAGGTGGTTTCGTTACCGGAGAAGTTAATGCGGTGCACGTAAATCCGTGAGCCAGGCTCAACATGGATATTAAGGGTGACTTCTTTGGTCTTCGGATCCACCTCAGGGTAGGTTTTCACCTTCGGATAGGCATAACCGAAACGCCCCAAGAATTTAGACAGCATGTTTTCGGTGAATGTCACCTCGGCACCGGAGTAGGTAGCCCCCGGCTTGATTGGCACCAACCGTTCCATGATGTCTTTTTTATTCAACAGGTTGCCGGTCAGCTTAATGGCCTTAACCTTGTAGATATCGCCTTCATGAACGTTAACAGTGATATAAACACCGCTGCGATCCGGCGTCATCGACACCTGAGTTGAATCTACCTTGAACTTTAGGTAACCACGGTCCAAATAGTAGGACTTCAGGGTTTCCAAGTCTGACTCAAGCTTTTGTTTCTGATAACGTTTTTCAGAAAACACCTTCCACCAGGCCAGGTGGTCTTTAAGCTCAAACTGGTCTAACAATTCTTTGTTAGAAAAGGCTTTGTTACCAACGATGTTGATCTGCTGAATAGAGGCCGCTTTGCCCTCTTTAAAGATAAACTTCAGCCCAACCCGGTTACGTGGCAAATCCGTTACCTGTGCTTTGACAGAGGCGTCGTATTTACCTACCGAGTAGTAAAAATCCACCAGACCCTTTTCTATTTGGGTCAGCATGGTGCGGTCTAGCGGTTCACCCACTTTGACATTGGAATCCGACAAGCTCTGCTTGAGCTGCTCTTCCTTAATGTCTTTGTTACCGCTGAAGTCAATTGAACTGATGGTCGGGCGTTCTTTCACCTTAATGATCAGAGTGTGCCCATCACGCAATACTTCGATATTTTCAAAGTGAGTGGAGCTGTAGAGGGAGCGGATTATCTGGGCGACACGGGTCTGATCGACCACATCGCCTTTTCTCACAGGAACATAAGTCAGAGCGGCAGACAGGGCAACCCGCTGCAAACCGTCGATACGAATGTCGTTAACTTTAAAGGCATCCATCGCCTGGCTGGGCACAGAAACGGCCGCCAGTACGGAGGCGCACAGCAATGATTGCACGGCTCTCATTGATTTTATTTATCCGTCCTTGCCCCGCTATAACCTTGCGAGGTCGTTGAATATGGCAATGCCCATCAGCATCAGTAATAAAGCCGCACCTATCCGATAGCCCACTTCCTGGGCTCGCTCCGACAGAGGCTTTTTACGCACTGCTTCACAGACGAAGAACATTAAATGTCCCCCATCGAGAACAGGCAAAGGCAGCAAGTTAATGATGCCCAGATTAACACTGATAAGCCCTAAAAAACCAAGAAAATAGGCGAAGCCGATACCGGCTGACGCCCCTGCACCCTGGGCAATTGAGATAGGCCCGGACAGATTGTCCAATGCCAACTCACCTGTCACCAGTTTTACCAGCGTGGTCACCGTTAAGCTGACCATCTGCCAAGTACGTTTTACCCCTTCGACCAGGGCATCCACTGGCCCAAAGCGTATCTCGGTCAAAATATGCTCAGGCCACTTAGGCGCCTGAGGGTAGAGTCCGACATAACCTTGTCCGTCTCGCTCATCTGGGACCACGGTTAATGTCATTCGTTCACCGCCGCGTTCAATATCGAACGCTAATGGTTTGTTAGCGCCATTTTTCACCGCCTTGGCAAAGCCGTCCCAATCGACCTTGCCGGTGCCATGTAAGGCTAAAATTTTGTCACCAGGCTTTAACCCGGCCTTGTCTGCAGCGCCGCCGGCAACAACCTTGGCCACCACCACATCAAACTTGGGGCTAAAGGGCTTGATCCCCAAGCTGGCAAGGCTACTTTCTTTGTCTGGATTAAACTGCCAATAGCGCGTATCCAGCACCAAATGCCGGCTAATGCCCTTATCATCCAAGAATGTCAGCGGAATTTCTTTGTCGCCAATATGGCCGACCAGCGCCAAATTCACATCTTCCCAGCTGCGGGTAGATTGCCCATCAACAGCGGTAATTTGTGCGCCTTTGGGTAAATGTGCTTGAGCCGCGATAGAACCGGCGGCAGTGCCACCGACAACCGGCTTGACTGCCGGCACCCCCACCATCCACATCAGCCAGTACACCACAATGGCAAAAAGGATATTGGCAATGGGCCCCGCTGAAACAATGGCGGTACGCGCTTTCAATGACTTGTTATTAAAGGCCATATGCCGCTCGGCTTCTGGCACTTCAGCTACCCGCTCGTCGAGCATTTTGACGTAACCACCGAGCGGAATACCGGCAACCACATATTCCACACCGTCTTTGGCAACCCGCTTCCAAAGCGCAGGGCCAAAGCCAATGGAAAAACGTTCTACTTTCACGCCGCAACGTCTTGCCACCCAAAAATGACCAAACTCATGAATGGTCACTAAGATGCCAAGGGCAAGGATGAAGAAAAAGAGATTCCACAGCAGGGTCAACATGGCAGGAGCGTTCTCAGGTATTGGCGACTTTCATTATCCAGAGCCAGGATAGCGGCTAAGTCGCTCGCTGTCTCGCTTGCAAAGCGATTCAGCGTTTTCTCCACCATTTTTGCGATACCGTTAAAAGAAAGCGCACCTTTTAAGAAGGCATCCACGGCCACTTCATTGGCGGCGTTAAGTACGGTGGTGGCACCTTGGCCTGCCCGGCAAGCGTCCATTGCGAGATAAAGGCAGGGGTAACGCGCCGCATCGGCCTTTTCAAAGCTAAATTGGCTTAACGCGAAGAAATCTAAAGGTTCAACCCCAGCGGCAATGCGCTCTGGGTACGCCATGGCATGGGCAATGGGGGTGCGCATATCAGGGTTGCCCATCTGCGCTAGCACCGAGCCATCGGCGTAACGCACCATGGAATGAATGATACTTTGCGGATGCAAAACCACCTGAATATCATCGCCGCGGCAGTCAAACAGCCAACGCGCTTCAATGAACTCCAACCCTTTGTTCATCATGGTGGCCGAATCTACCGAGATTTTTTGCCCCATAGACCAATTGGGGTGAGCGACGGCCTGCGCAGGGGTAATGCTGTCAAAGGTGGTTAAATCCCGCGTCCTAAATGGCCCACCAGAACCGGTCAGTAGAATTTGAGTAACACCGTGCTGCCCATAAGCTGCGCCTTGCTGACAGGCATATGGCAGAGACTGAAAAATGGCGTTGTGCTCGGAATCGATAGGTAACAATTCAGCGCCATGCTCTTTAACCGCCGCCATAAAAAGCTGACCTGACATCACCAAGGCTTCTTTATTGGCCAGCAGTACCCGCTTAGCGGCTTTTACCGCCGCTAACGTGGGGAGCAGACCAGCGGCGCCAACAATAGCAGCCATCACCTGCCGCGCTTCAGGGTGCGCGGCAATATCGCAAAGAGCGGCACTGCCGGTTAAAAGCTCCGTGGTTGAACCGGCCTTTTTTAGCTCGCCCTGAAGCCAGGCGGCTTGACTGTCGTCCACCAACACTGCTTGCAGCGGCTTAAATTTCAAGCACAGCGCTAGCAATTTTTTGGCATTGGTGTGGGCAGAAAGCGCAACGATACGATATTTATCCGGGTGGCGCGCCACCACATCCAAGGTGGAGTCGCCAATTGAACCGGTGGCGCCCAGTACAACGATGCCTTGCATCAAACCCCCATCGCCAGCATCACCAGCACAAATACTGGCACTGCCGCGGTAATAGAGTCGATTCGGTCAAGGATGCCACCATGGCCAGGCAAAATAGTGCCAGAATCTTTGATGCCGGCTTCACGTTTGAACATCGACTCGGCCAAGTCGCCCAAAATCGATGCCATCACCGTTAACAGGCTTGCCACCACCATTGAGGTTGGCGAAATACCGGCCGGGCGAAAATAAATACACAGCCCACAAATCACCATCGCCAACACCAAACCACCAATGGCGCCTTCAATGGATTTATTGGGGCTGACTTTCGGGGATAATTTGCGTTTGCCAAAGCTGCGGCCAGCAAAATAGGCGCCGGTATCTGCCGCCCAAACCAACAACAAGACAAACAAAATGGCCCAAGCGCCCAGCATCGGGTCAGTGTCGTGATGCCACGACCTGAGCACCATTAGTCCGGTCCAGGTAGGCAACAAGGTTAAAGCGCCAAAAAGAATACGCCAGCGCCGGTTGTGCTGCCAAAAACGCTTAGGTTCTGGATATTGGGTAACGAGTACCGCCGCCACAGCCCACCAAAAGCCAGCCAGCAACACCATCAAGCTATAAAATCCAGCCGGTTGACCTTGCTCCCATAAATTAGAGACCGGCACCACCAATTGCACTAACGCCAGCAAAGCAAAGGCCAGTACCGCTAACAGCACTTGATAAATGCGCCCTTCTAATTGCGCTAGTCCCGCCCATTCCCAGGCTCCCAAAGCCACCAATACGGCGGCTACCCAGCCAAAGGCATTAATCGGCAACCAAAAAATGACCAGTAACGCGACCGGCAACAACAATAAGGCAGTCAAGA
Source organism: Gallaecimonas mangrovi (assembly GCF_003367375.1). Classification (GTDB taxonomy): domain Bacteria; phylum Pseudomonadota; class Gammaproteobacteria; order Enterobacterales; family Gallaecimonadaceae; genus Gallaecimonas; species Gallaecimonas mangrovi. The sequence goes on along the minus strand of NZ_CP031416.1, from coordinate 1,215,186 downwards.
TCCTTTGCTTAAGCAAAATGGTTATCCTTGTTTTGAATCATTCATCCAGGCTCTGACCTGGGCACCGGTACAACCAAAGCGGCGCTCCCGGCTTAAAAATGCAGCGACCGCATCCGTCAGTGCTTGTTCGCCAAAATCAGGCCACAAGGTATCGGTAAAATACAGTTCGGCGTAGGCCAACTGCCACAGCAAGAAATTGGAAATGCGGTGGTCACCGCCGGTACGGATCATTAAATCAACGGCGGGTTGCTCGGCTAACATCAGTTGCTGGGCAAACATGGCTTCGGTGATGTCACTGCTTTGCAACTTACCTTGGCTAACCTGTTCGGCCAGATGTTGAGCTGCCTGAGTAATATCCCAGCAGCCGCCATAGTTAGCTGCCACATTCAGAATGAGACCAGTATTATTGGCCGTTAGCGCCTGGGCTTCGTTAATCTTTTTAATCAGTCGCTCAGAAAAGGCACTGCAATCGCCGATGATGTTCAGCTTAATATTGTTCTTATGGAGTTTTTTGACTTCTCTGCCTAACACCAGCAGAAACAATTCCATCAGAAAGCTCACTTCCTCTTCTGGGCGGCGCCAGTTTTCCGATGAAAAAGCAAACAGAGTCAATGAAGTCATGCCCAGCTTATTGGCACAGCGCACGGTTTCCCGTACCGCTTCAACACCCTGTTTATGCCCCATAATACGTGCCTTGCCACGGCTCTCGGCCCAGCGCCCATTGCCATCCATGATAATGGCAATGTGTCTGGGAAAAGCTTTCCCCAATGTGGCTTCAAAGGCGGGACTATTCGTCATTGACGGGTTACCTTGGTTCTAAAATAAACAAACGCCGCATAGCCATGCCATGCGGCGTCCAAACCTTACCCGATCGGACCTTAGAATTCCATTAACTCGGCTTCTTTAGCGGCCAGAACGTCGTCAACTTGTTTAACAAAAACGTCGGTCAATTTCTGAATTTCATCTTGGGCACGACGGTCGTCGTCCTCAGAAATTTCTTTATCCTTGAGCAGCGCTTTAATGTCGCTGTTGGCATCACGGCGCACATTGCGGATTGCAACGCGGCCATTTTCGGCTTCGGCGCGAACCAGTTTCACCAGATCTTTACGGCGCTCTTCGGTCAGCGGCGGCAGCGGAATACGGATAGTGGTACCCGCAGATGCCGGGTTAAGGCCCAGATCCGAGGTCATGATCGCTTTTTCAATGGCTTGGATCATCGACTTATCGAACACCGTTACGGCCAGGGTACGGGCGTCTTCAGCAGTGATGTTAGCCACCTGCTTAAGCGGCGTAGCGCTACCGTAGTAGTCAACACGAATTGAATCGAGAAGACTGGGGTGTGCCCGGCCAGTGCGTACTTTGGCCATCTGGCTCCTGGTGGCTTCCACGGTTTTTTCCATACGCTCTTTAGCGTCGGCTTTGATCTCGTTGATCACGGATTGACGTCCTCTTCTTATCAGGCCTGGTGGCTAATTAAGGTGCCTTCTGGCTCGCCCATGGCCACCGCTTTGAGGGCCCCAGGTTTGTTCATATTGAATACGCGAATGGGCATGTTGTGGTCCCTGGCCAAGGTAAAGGCAGCCAAGTCCATGACTTTCAGCTCTTGGTCCAGCACTTGCGCATAAGTCAATTTATCATATTTCACCGCATCAGGGTTTTTCACCGGATCGGCAGAGTAAACACCATCCACTTTGGTGGCTTTAAGCACGCAGTCGGCTTCGATTTCGATGCCGCGCAAGCAAGCGGCAGAATCAGTGGTAAAGAAGGGATTACCGGTGCCAGCAGAGAAAATGACCACTTTGCCATCACGAAGCATACCAATGGCATCAGCCCAATTGTAGCTTTCGCAGACCCCTTTAAGGTCAATGGCGCTCATCAGCTTGGCGTTCACATAAGCACGGTGCAGGGCATCACGCATGGCCAGGCCGTTCATCACGGTAGCCAGCATCCCCATATGGTCACCGACAACGCGGTTCATGCCGGCTTTGGCCAGGCCTTCACCACGGAACAGGTTACCACCACCGATCACCAGGCCAACTTGAACACCCAGTTCAATCAGCTCTTTGATTTCGGTAGCCATACGGTCCAGGACCTTGGGATCGATACCGAAACCTTCATTGCCCATCAGGGCTTCACCGGACAGTTTCAGCAAAATGCGACGATATTGGGGCTTGGAACTGGTGCTCATGATCCTTTCTCACCTTGCAGACACAAATCGACCGCGGCGGTTGCCACGGCCCGGATAAAAAGGAGGCCGGCAAGCCGGCCTCTTTACTTTACTGCTTGGCTGCAGCGGCAGCCTGCTGGGCAACTTCGGTAGCGAAGTCGACCACTTCTTTTTCGATACCTTCACCCACTTCGAAACGTACGAAGCCGGTTACGTCGGCGCCAGCAGCTTTAAGCAGTTGGCCAACGCTTTGCGCAGGATCTTTAACGAAAGGCTGACCAGTCAAAGAAATTTCGCCGGTGAATTTCTTCATACGGCCTTCAACCATTTTTTCAGCAATTTCTTTAGGCTTACCAGATTGAATGGCGATGTCTACTTGAATTTCGCGCTCTTTAGCAACGACTTCAGCAGATACATCTTCAGGCTTGGTGAACTCAGGTTTAGAAGCTGCTACGTGCATAGCCACGTCTTTAGCCAGCTCTTCGTCACCACCAACCAGGCTAACCACAACACCGATACGGCTACCGTGTTTGTATACGCCCAGGTTATCACCTTCAACGATGGTTACACGGCGGAAGCTCATGTTTTCACCGATTTTGGCGATAAGGCTAGTACGGGTGGTATCTAAGGTTTCACCGTTTACTTCGGCAGCGCCCAGAGCTTCGATATCAGTGATACCGTTGGCCAGAGCCGCTTGCGCAGCAGCGTCAGCCAGCGCCAGGAAGGAAGCGTCTTTAGCCACGAAGTCGGTTTCGCAGTTCACTTCCAGAATGGCCGCTTTGTTACCTTCGTGAGCGATAACAATAGTACCTTCAGCAGCGATACGACCGGCTTTCTTAGCCGCTTTGGCTTGGCCGTTTTTGCGCATCAGTTCGATGGCAGCTTCGATATCGCCGTTGGTTTCGGTCAGGGCTTTTTTACAATCCATCATGCCCGCAGCGGTGCGGTCACGGAGTTCTTTTACCAGGGCAGCAGTAATTGCCATGTGAAATTCCTCGGTTTTACTTGCCAAAAAACAGGGGCCTTGTGGGCCCCTGTTAACCAATCCATCCTCGATGGTTAATCAAGGGCGAGGCGATGCCTTACTCGGCAGCCTCAACGAACTCGCTTTCAGCTACCGGAGCGGCGCCTTTAGCGTCGTTCACAGTGGCGGCCACGGCACCAACGTAGAGTTGGATAGCGCGGATAGCGTCATCGTTACCCGGAACGACATAGTCAACACCGTCAGGGTTGGAGTTGGTATCAACGATGGATACAACAGGAATACCCAGGTTGTTGGCTTCTTTGATAGCGATATGTTCGTGGTCAGCGTCGATCACAAACAGAACGTCAGGCAGGCCGCCCATGTCTTTGATACCGCCCAGAGACTTCTCAAGCTTTTCCATTTCGCGGGTAAGATCCAGCGCTTCTTTCTTGGTCAGCTTTTCGAAGGTGCCGTCTTGAGACTGAGTTTCCAGGTCTTTCAGACGCTTGATGGATTGACGAACAGTTTTCCAGTTAGTCAGCATGCCGCCCAACCAGCGGTGGTTCACGTAGAACTGACCACAGCTTTTAGCGGCTTCTTTTACTGCTTCACCGGCAGCGCGCTTGGTACCTACAAACAGGATTTTACCTTTCTTACCGGCAACGGAAGACAGGTAGTTCAGGGCGTCATTGAACATCGGCAGAGTTTGCTCGAGGTTAATGATGTGAACCTTGTTACGGGCGCCGAAGATGAAAGGTTTCATTTTCGGGTTCCAGAAACGGGTTTGGTGACCGAAGTGAACACCAGCTTGCAGCATGTCGCGCATTGAAACTTTGGACATTGTTTGTCTCCAAAATTGGGGTTAGGCCTCCACGTATCCCATGCATCCGACCCTTGCGGGCACCCCGGCACATGTGTCGATACGTGTGTGGTTTAGGGTTAATGGCAATGTTTGTAAATTGCCGGCGCGCTTTATACCATAAAGCTCTGACTGAAACCAATACAGTGCGTGTTTTTTGCGCCAAAAGAGTAGTTGAATGAGTGTCAAAATCAAAACCGCTGATGAAATAGCGAAGATGCGTGTGGCCGGCAAGCTGGCTGCCGAGGTACTGGACATCCTGGCACCACACGTCAAGCCCGGCGTGAGCACCGAGGAATTGGACCGTATCGCCTATGAGCATATCGTCAATGTGCAAAAAGCCATTCCGGCGCCGCTCAACTACCACGGTTTCCCCAAGTCGATTTGTACTTCGGTTAACCATGTGGTCTGTCACGGCATTCCCTCTGAGGACAAAAAGCTGAAAAACGGCGACATCCTCAACATCGATATCACGGTTATCAAAGACGGCTACCATGGCGATACCTCTAAGATGTTCTTGGTAGGTAAACCCACCATTCAAGGCGAGCGCGTTAGCCAGGTTGCCCGTGAATCAATGCTGGTAGGCATCAAAATGGTGAAACCTGGGGTAACCCTTGGCGATATTGGTGCCGCCATTCAAAAATATGTGGAATCACATAATTACTCAGTTGTACGTGATTATTGTGGCCACGGCATCGGCAGTGAATTCCATGAAGAACCGCAAGTGCTGCACTACGGTGAACCTGGCACCGGCCTTGAGCTTAAGGCCGGTATGTGTTTAACCATTGAGCCCATGGTTAACGTGGGTAAATATGACTGCAAAGTGCTTAAAGATGAGTGGACAGTGGTCACCCGAGACCGTAGCCTGTCAGCGCAATGGGAGCACACACTGCTGGTAACCGATAATGGCGTTGAAGTTCTCACCCTTAGGGAAGAAGAGACCGACCTGCCAAGGATTATCGAGCACTGATGCCAACAAGCCCCGTTTAGGGGCTTTTTTATCGACGGATGCAAGAGATGAATGCCGCACTGGCCTTACGTGAACGCCTAAAAGCCCACCTGGAAAGCTTAAAAGCCCGGTTAAGCCCGGATGCTGACATCATCACCCTTATTCACGAAAGAGCGGCCGTGATGGACCGGCTCTTGGTCGAACGCTGGCAAGCCTTGGGGCTCGATAGCAACCGCTTAGCGCTCATTGCCGTTGGTGGCTATGGCCGCGGTGAACTGCACCCTTATTCCGACGTGGATTTGCTGATTTTGTCTGAAAAGGAGCTCAGCAGTTCTGAAAAGGAAGCCATTAGCCAATTTATTACCGAACTTTGGGATGCGCGCTTGGAGGTTGGCCACGCGGCGCGCACGCTAGAAGATTGCCTGGAAAAGGCCCGCGACGACATCACCATTGCCACCAATTTGCTTGAAGCCAGGCTGTTGTGTGGCTCGCAGTCGCTGTTTGATGCCTTAAAGCGCGGCATGTCACCGGCTCATTGCTGGCCGGTGGCCGAGTTTTTTAAAGCCAAGGTTGAAGAGCAGCGGCTGCGCCATGGCCGCTATGACTCTACGGCCTACAATTTAGAGCCCAACCTGAAAGGCAACCCTGGCGGCCTGCGTGATATTCAAACGGTGGTTTGGGTGCTGCTAAGGCACTTAAGCCGCCAAGATTTGTCCACCCTGGCAGAACACGGTTGGCTGGAGCAAGACGAGTTAGACGAGCTTATAGCCTGTCGCGACCTGTTATGGCGTGTGCGCTTTGCTCTGCACCTTGCGGCAGGGCGCAGTGAAGACCGCTTACTCTTTGACTTGCAACCGGAAGTAGCACGCTGCCTGGGCTTTGAAGGCAACAATCGCCAAGCTATTGAAGCGATGATGCAGCAGGTTTATCAAACCCTAACCCGAGTTACCGAACTCAACTCGATTTTGCTCGAAGTGCTGGCCGAAGAGCTAAGCCCTGAACCACAGCCGCCCAGCCGCCAGCTCGACTCGTTGTTTGAAGCCCGTGGTAGCCTCTTGGTCTGTTCCGCCCCCGAGCATATGGATGAGCACCCACATTATCTGTTGGATCTGTTCTTACACCTGGCCCGCGACTCTAACCTTACCGGTATTGCGTCCGGCACGCTGCGCGCCCTTAGAAAAGTGCGCCGGGAGCTTAAAGCGCCGTTAAGCGATGACCATCTGTGCCGGGAGCGCTTTATTGCTCTGGTCCGCCATCCACGCGGCATGGGGTTACCGTTTAAGCTGATGCATCGCCACGGCATCATGGCTGCCTACCTGCCCGCCTGGAACCACATTGTTGGCCAGATGCAGTTTGACCTGTTCCATGCCTTTACCGTTGACGAACACACCTACCGGGTGGTGCGCAACACTTACCGTTTTTCGCAAACCGACCGCGCCAAGGAATTTCCACTGGCAAGCCTGCTGGTTAACCAGATGCGAAAACCAGAGCTGCTGTATTTAGCCGCGCTTTTTCACGACATTGCCAAAGGCCGCGGCGGCGATCATTCAGAGCTTGGCGCTGCCGATGCCTTGGCCTTTGGCCAACTACATGGCTTGTCAGATACCGAAACCCGGCTTATTGCCTGGCTGGTAGAGCATCACTTGGTGATGTCGGTCACCGCCCAGCGCCGGGATATTTCCGACCCCGAAGTTATTCGCCAATTTGCCGGTTTAGTACGGGATGAAACGCACCTCAATTATCTGTATTGCCTAACGGTGGCCGACATTCGTGCCACCAACGACAAACTGTGGAACGACTGGAAAGGCTCTTTACTGCGCGAACTTTATTTCGCAGCACAAAAGGCGCTGCGCCGGGGCCTGGAAAAGCCTATCGACGTACGCCCGGCCATTCGCGAAGCCAAGGACCAAGCGGCAAGGCTATTGGCCAAAAGAACCATTACCCCAAACCAGCTGAAAGCGATTTGGAAAACCTTTCGCGCCGACTATTTTTTACGCCACACCCCAGAGCAAATTGCCTGGCACGCCGAAGCCATTCTTAAGCACCAGCAAAAAGACGGCCCCTTGGTCAAGCTGTCAAAACACACCACCCGGGGCGGCACCGAGCTTTTTGTTTATACCCGCGACCGCTCGTTCTTGTTTACCACTATTGCCAGCGTTCTTGACGGTAAAAACTTGTCAATTTTTGACGCGCAAATCATGACCAGCAAAGACGGCTGGGCCTTAGATTCAATGGTGATTGTAGAGCGAGACGGTAACCCGGTGGAAAGCCCTTCACGGGTGCAAGGTACCCGCCGCGCCATTGAAAAAGCGCTGCTGCAAAGCCAACTACCCGAGGCTATTAGGCGGCCGCTGCCAAGGCAGTTAAAGCCCTTTAACGTGCGCACCGATGTCACCTTTTTGCCCTCTAGCCGCAAACAAACCCTGGTGGAATTTGTGGCACTGGACCGCCCCGGCTTACTGGCACAAGTAGGCCGCATTTTTGCCAGCTGCGGGGTGTCATTGAAGGCGGCAAAAATCACCACCATTGGTGAACGGGCAGAAGACTTTTTTATCTTAATTACCGCCGATGGCGACGCCTTAACTGCCGACGAGCAGCAACATTTAAGAACCGCTCTGGTAGAAGGGCTGGACTAACCCTTGCGAGGCCATGGCAATACTGGCATGGTGCCTTGCTCCCCTATCCAGGGCGATAAGCCCTGGTAACGATTTTATTGCGGTTGAGCGCCTGTGCGCCGCCATTATTACTACGACTCACAGGAGATCGGTTTCATGAGTGGTAACCACTTTAGTTTGGGCCTGGGCATTGGTACCCAAAGCGCGGCTGGCGATTGGCTGGAAGTATTTTACAGTAAGCCGCTGCTGGCACCGTCTGCAGCCTTGGTTGACGCCCTGAAAGCCGCCACAGGCTACAGCGGCGGCAACCAGGCAATTGCCTTAGATAGCGCACAATTAGCAGCCGTTAGCGACGCCTTTGCCAAAAATAATATTAGTGAGCAGCAGGCCATTTGTGAGGCGTTAACAGGCACCACAGAGCCGCTGGTATTAACCCTTTTAGAGACCGATGCGGCGCCGGCTTCCACTCCTGAGGTTTACCTTAAGCTACAAATGTTGTCGCACCGCTTGGTCAAACCCCATGGCATCAACCTAAGCGGCATGTTTGGGCTGCTGCCAAATGTGGCCTGGACTAACGAAGGCGCTATCGCCTTGGCCGAGTTGCCAATGCGCCAGCTAAAAGCCCGCGCTGAAGGCCGGGTGCTGGATGTGCAATCGGTGGATAAATTCCCGAAAATGAGCAATTACGTTGTGCCTGCCGGCATTCGCATTGGCGACGCATCCCGGGTGCGCTTGGGCGCGCATTTGGCCGAAGGCACTACCATCATGCACGAAGGCTTCGTTAACTTTAATGCCGGCACCTTGGGCACCAGCATGGTGGAAGGCCGCATTTCTGCCGGTGTTGTGGTGGGTAACGGTTCCGACTTAGGCGGCGGTTGCTCCACCATGGGCACCCTTTCAGGTGGGAACAACGTGGTAATTTCTGTCGGCGAAGGCTGCCTTATCGGTGCTAATGCCGGCCTTGGTCTGCCACTTGGCGACCGCTGCACCATTGAAGCCGGTCTTTATGTTACCGGCGGCTCAAAAGTGGTGGTGCTGGATGAAAACGGCAAGGCGGTAGAAACGGTTAAGGCCGGTGAACTGGCAGGTAAGCCTGATCTGTTATTCCGCCGCAATTCCGAAAGCGGCCGCATTGAGGTAAAAACCAATAAATCGGCCATTGAGCTTAACGCCGAGCTGCACTCGCACAACTGATAAAAAAGCCGCCTTCGGGCGGCTTTTTTAGGTCAGTAACCGGTTTAAAGCGTCTCGCAGATTGGCAGCTCTCACCCCAAACACCAATTGTACCCCCTGCCCTATCACCAGTACCCCACTTGCCCCCAAGCGGCGACAAGCCTTTTTATCAACCATGTCAGGGTCTGCCACTTGTAAACGCAGGCGGGTAATACAGGCATCCACCTGACGCAGATTGTCACGGCCGCCAAGGGCTGCCAGCAGCGCGTCTGCCACCACTTGAATGGTTTTCGGCACTTGTTCTGCTTCAGGTTCTTTTTCGGCACTATCAGCGCGCCCTGGCGTGGGTAATTTAAACGCACCGATAGACACATAGAACACTGAAAAATAAATAAAAGCCCACAGTGGCGCTAACCAAAAAAGCGGCCCTAAGTGATTGGCAAGAGGCCAATAGGCAACAAAATCAATAAGCCCTTGCGAATACCCCATGCCATGGTGAACGCCTAACAGAATACACACCACAAAGGCCAAGCCATTCATCAGTGCATGAAACACATAAAGCGATGGCGCCACAAACAAAAACGAGAATTCTAATGGTTCAGTGACCCCGGTTATTGCCGAGGCCAGAGCCGCCGACAACATAATGCCGCCCACTTTAGCCCTTTCTGCCGGGCGTGCCCTTAACCAAATGGCCAAGGCAGCTGCAGGCAGGCCCACCAGTTTGGTGAGATAACCGCCCGCTAAGTGGCCAGCCGTTGGATCGCCGGCCAGAAACCGCCGAATTTCACCACGGATCCAACTGCCATAGCAGCTGGCCTTATCAACGGGCACCACTTTGCCGTCCCACACACAGACACCGCCCGATTCGGTAAAGAAAGGCACATTCCAAATATGCTGAAGCCCAAGCGGCGAAAGAAAACGATCAACAACGCCATAAAGGCCCCAGGCCGCAACCGGGTCGCCATCGGATACCCAATGGGAAAAGTGCGCTATCCATTGCGACAAGGTCGGCCAAATGGTGGCAAGACTTGCCGACAACATTAATGCCGGGAAAACCACCAGCGCCGCTAACAGCCGGGGACCAGAGAAAAAGGCTAGCGCTGCAGGCGGCTGCCAGTGACGGCTAAAAGAAGCCACATAAGCCACCATTAACCCAACGACCACGCCACCCGCCGCCCCGGTGTCCACCGGGCCACCGGTAAAAGCATTGAGCCCGGCGTTAGTAATGAGATAGGCAATCACCGCCGCCAGCGCGGCGCTGCCATCATTGCGGCTAAGGCCTGTTGCCACGCCAACCGCAAATAACAACCCGAGATGCGCAAAAACGGCATCACCGGTTTGATAAAACCACGCCGCTATAGACGGCGACAGCCAGCTAGGCGCCGCTGCCCCCAAGCCCAGCACCAAACCTGCCGCCGGTAAAATCGCAACCGGCAGCATTAAGGCTTGGCCCAAGCGTTGGGCCCTGGCGAAAAGGAGTTTGCTCACTTAAAGGGCTTGGCTCCATTTATCGAGCCACGGCAGAGCGTCTTCCTCAGGCTCTAGGGTTTCACAGGCGTCAATTTTTAGCATTGGCAATAACGCCTTGCCACCAAGCTCCTCAAGCAGCGCTTCAAACTGCACACCGGCGCCGCAGTAGGTGTCGCCGTAGCTGGAGTCGCCTAACGTGACCACCCCAAAAGGTAAGCCGTTTAACATGGGAAACTGGTCATTTAGTTCTGTAAAAAAAGGAACCAAGTTGTCGGGAATATCCCCCTGGCCGGTGGTAGAGGTAACTACCAACAGTGCGTCTGGGCGGTCACGCACCACTTCGGCAACGGTAGGTGGATCAATTAACCGGGCCTGATGGCCGGCGGCTTGAAGTTTTTTTGCAAGGGTTTGCGCTAATTGTTCCGCAGCACCATAAACGGTGCCACATACCATATGGATTGAGGCCATTTATGCTTCCTGTTGGTGCCAGGCATCCGCTTTTGCCATCACGGCATTGCTGTCCCAGCCAAACTTTTCAAATAACGACAGCCAGCTTACCGGCAGTTGGGCTTTAATATCCAACGCCAAGCCGGTAACGGGGTGAGTGAACGACAACCGCCAGGCCCGCAAGCCAAGTTCACTAAAGGCCATTTGCTCTCTAAAAAAGCGGTTATGTTTGCCGTCACCATGGGTGGTGTCATTGATAATAGGATGACGCAAGTGGTCAAAGTGTCGCCGCAATTGATGGCGTCGCCCGGTTTTAGGTGAGCAGCTCATTAAGCTGTAACGCGCTGAATTATAGCGCCCCACCGCAAAGGGCAATTCACCGTGTACCAAGGGCGCATAAGCCGTTACCGCTTCTTGCGCGCTTTTATCTTTACGGGGCTGGCCCATGATAGGGTCATGTTCTTCTACTAGCGGGTAGTCCAGCAAAGCCCCTTCTTGAACCCAGCCACGCACAATGCTTAGGTAACTTTTCTTTACCTGCCGCTCGGTGAACTGTGCGGTAAGTAACCTTGCAACATCACTCGACAGTGCGAACAAAAGTAACCCCGAGGTGGGCCTGTCTAAGCGGTGCACCGGAAAGACATGTTGCCCTAGCTGGTCCCTTAATAACTGCATGGCAAAGACACGTTCACCACTGGCAATTTTTGAGCGATGCACCATAAGCCCGGCAGGCTTATCTATCACCACCAGATGTTGGTCTTGATAACAGATGGGCAGCATCATTCGCGTACACGTTTACCACTAAGTAGTTCGTCAAGATCAGCGACCAAATCCAGCAACGGATTTAAGCGGTCACCGTGTTCACGCCAGGATTCTTCCGCCATAGGGCAAACGCTGACATTGACAGGCGCTTGGTCAATTTCAATCAATACTTTGAGCTTGGGCAGGTAAATAAACTGCACCCATTGTTCAAAACTTAAGGTGTCAACAGCGAAGGGTTCAGCACTTGATAAGGCTGCCTCACCGGGGTGCTCGTCAGCCCACAGTCGCTGTAAACGCATTTGCATTTCAATCTCTTGAAGCAGCAGCAATGCTTGCTGTTTTTTATCCGCCATAACCACTCCTTGAAAAGAGTGCCTAGGATAGCAAAGCCAAGCTCCCTATAATGCCCTTTTTATGCAACAGAAGCTGCTCATGGAACTCAGTAATCTTGCCGATTTTCTGGCCGCCAGCGGTGCCCGCTACCAAATATTCGATATGGGCAGAAGAGTGCGCCCACTACCACAGGCCGACTTTGAACGTTGCGCCAAAGGCGAGTGCCCCTATCCCTACCCTCTTCAACGTCAGGCTTGGCTTGGTATCCTCTTTTGGCAACAACAGCCTTATGTTTGGTTTGTGCGCCTGGGGTTAGACGAGCAAGGCTTACTTAACCAAGGCGATGCGGCGCAGTTTATGGCGCAGGTCCTTACCGCGATGCAGCAAGGTAAAGACACCCTGCCTGACAATCCATACACCTTTGTTCCTAATGAAGAAAAGCGGGCCGCTTTTCACAGTCAGTCACGGCTGTACTTAGGTGAACCCGCTTCAATTTATTATGAAGATGCAGCCGCCTTTGCCAATGGCCAGCGAGCCGACTGGCAAGCTATCGGTTTACAAGGCTTAGCCGATTTAGTAGCTCGTGACAAAAATACCACTTGGTTTGCAGCCTTTATTACTCAAGCACCGCTACCGGTACTGGAAGCCTTGGCAATTCAGCTTGAAAACTATGTGATTGAACCTGCACTTGCCGATGCGCTATGGCAGAGATTTAACGACAGTCCTCTGCTCATTGGCCGCGCCTTGGGTGGCAGCCACTTACGCGATGACGCCGCAGACCGGCTGCTTGAAAAGGCTGACATTCAGGCACTCATGGTGGTAGCAGGCAGGTTATGGGAGTCGCTGGAAACACCAAGCCGTTTGGATTGTTTTCTGGAAAAGGCGGCACAACTGGAAGGTGGAAGGCATTTTCCACCTCTTTTTGCCGACTTGGTCATGCTGCCAAGCTTGCGGCCTGAACTGTTGGCTAAGCTCAGAGATCCCGAACGTTCCGATGCACTGACCAAAGCCATTGGGAGGCTTTTTTGAATGAGCAATGGCTGTTTTTGCTGTTGGCTGCCATTGGCATTTTTCTATTTTGGCGACTGCGCCAGCAGGAAGAATGGGCACGCAATAGTGCAAAGCAGCTCTGCCAACGCCAGCAGCTACAGATGCTAGATGTCGCCTTGGTTAAAAGGCAATGGCAAAAGGGCAAACTCTTGCACCACTATTTGCTGGACTTTAGCCTGGCACCAGAAGAGCGCTACCAGGCGCACTTTGTGATGCATGGGCGCCGGGTGATTGATGTGCAGTGGCCGGTGATGCGAGAAATTTTTCCGACCTAAAAATGGAAGCGCCGGCCAGCTTTCACTGGTCGGCGCATCATAAAAGAAAAATCCGTTTTGCTGGAATCCGTTCCTGCGTTCCTTGCAGTTCCCTTTCGGTATCCTACCGCTGTCCTTTTCGGCATCCTGCCAGGCTCGCTTCCTGCATCGCCTTCTTCATCCCTAAAGCTTGAGTCCTTGTCCTCACCAACCTTGGTTTCATCCTTGTGGCGATTTCCCTTGCCACACTTAAGAGATTAATGGATTGGTGTTTTAGCTCAACCACCAAAGTTTAAACAAAACGTAAACGAGATCCACAAATTAAAGATAAAATCATTTAAAAACATCAACTTGACAATTCAACAAAGTAAAAGTCGCTAGCCATTTGCATGTAATGACTTACAGCCTTGTAAGAGATATCTCACAAACCTTAGGGGGAGAAACAAAATGCTTGGCCTTATAAACAAGAAACCGGGAAGAGTGTTAACCCTTCCCGGTGAGAGCGGCTTGGATGTCGATTCCTTGCGCTATATGCTCCTTGCATCATTCCTTGATGCTCCCAATCCTTGGGATTTCCGTTATTAGGCTCCGTGCCTTTGTCCTGTCTCGTTTCCCTACCTGGTCGAGCATCCTACTCCACCAACCTCTTCCTGAGGCCTGTTGCCACTCCGGCAACCTCATCCCTGCATTCCATGTCAGCTCCATCTGACATATCCAGATTATCTTTTGGCGTAACAAGAACAACCGGAAAAGAGCTAAACAAAAGTTTTAAGTAATAATAAAAACGTAGAAACAACAAAACCAACCATATGTTTCTAAATACTTTTTTAGAAAAAAAGCATAAAAAGATAAATATCGAATTCGCTGATCACGCTATGCATTGTAAGAGATCTCGCACACACAAGCGCTGCGATCTCTCTAAAGGTAGGCGGAAGTACTTTTTGGTGTTCCAAAAACAAGGCGGCCGGGGTGGGTTTCCCCATCCCGGCCAAGAGCGGCTCGGTGTCGATTCCTTGCGCTACATGCTCCTTGCATCATTCCTTGATGCTCCCAATCCTTGGGACTTCCCTAATACGGCTTCATGCCGGTGTCCTATTTGGCTATCCTTACCTGGCAAGACATCCTGCCTTGCCATCCTCGTCCTGAGGCTTGCTACATCCTGCAGCATTTCCTTACTTCATCCCTGCCGCCAGCGTCCTGCTGACGTGATAAATAATATGTCACTCAGGCCTCGTCGCAAGCCCCCATTCTCTAAGTTCGCGGCAACCCAAATGCCTAGTTAAGCCCCTAAAAAAACACTAACCAATTGATTAGTAATGAACTTAAAAATGAACTTCAGCCTTATCTCGACCGTTGAAGCAGCCTTTACCCTAACGTCTGTAAGAGATCTCGCACAAAGACACGCTTAAATTGGCACAAGGCTTGTTGGGTTCATCCCGGGATCAGGCAGTTTTTTATGCCAGTGGTAGTCTTAAAGCTGTGACCTGACATAGGAGAACGCGTATGGAACAGCCTATTCATTCTCTCGGTGAACTCTTTGCTCAACTCGGTTTGCCCGATGGCCATGGTGATATTGAAACCTTTATCGCCAATCACAACGGTTTAAATGCTCGAGTTAACTTGGCTGATGCACCGTTTTGGAATCAGGCACAAGCCAGCTTCTTGCGCGAAGGATTGAAAGCCGATTCAGATTGGGCCGAGAGTATCGACGAGTTAAACGTGCGTTTGCGCTGAATTTGTGGATCATAGGGCTCCTTCTACCGGTGGGAGCCCAATATGTCCTCAGAATTAAAAACGGTTATTGACGCCCTAAAAGCCGAAGGGCGAAAGCCGACACTGGCGCTGGTAAAAGCCAGACTGACATCGCCATTACCGCTTCCTGTCATCATAAAGGCCCTGCAAGGTGAGCCTGTGGAGCCGGTAATTGAACCGCCCGCACCTTTTACTGAGGCTCAAAAAATCTGGTTACAGCACTATGTTGAAGCGCAGCTCGCACCTTTCAAAGCCGCCCTTAAAAAACATGGCATTGTATTGGACGAGACCCAAGCATGTATTTAGTTGAAGTCTCTTTCGAGCTGTTTGCAGATAGCCAGCTGAGTGCGTTAGAAGGCGCCGTTATGCGCGTGTTTGATGCCTGGCGACACCAAGGCCAAGTGTTAGGTCGAGAATTACCGACCTGGGTCAAGGACGGCGCATTAAATGTCCGTGTGGTTTGTCCAGAGCCCGACAGCTTACATGCACGCTACCTGTCACCCGCTGGTAAACATGCCCTTAGCAAGCTGGCTGACGCCGGTCTTACCCAGCCGCGAGTGAAAGTATTAGGGCGAGATCTGTTCTCTGATACTACCGCTGAAAACCCAGCACCTAGCTGGCAGTTACTTTATGCCACCTTTGTACACAACTGCAGCCCCCTTCGCAGTGGCGACAGCCTGGCGCCTATCCCACTTTACCGGGTGCCCGCCATTGCTAACGGCGACCACAAATTGCTATTGCGCTGGCAAGATGACTGGATGGCTTGCGACCAACTGCAAATGAACGGGGTGAGTGCTGAACAAGCAGCTCTCTTTGAGCTGGGCGACCCGAAAAGCCCGCTGGGTAGACGCGGCCATGACTTTGCCAAGCGTATTGAGTATCTAACCAAGATACCAACCTACTACTACTTGTATCGGGTGGGGGGGGAAAGCTTGGAGGCAGAACAAAACCGGCTTTGCCCCAGCTGCGGCCAACCTTGGCGATTGACCGAAGCGCTGCACGGCATTATCGACTTCAAATGTGATAACTGCCGGTTAGTGTCCAATCTCAGTTGGGATTTTCAGTAAGGCTGTCTAAAAAGCTGGCTAAATCCTTGGCCAGCACCTCTTGGGCTGGCTGCCCTACCGGCTCAAGCACCACTTCACCACTGTCGTTATCGATGCTCAGCATGAAATTCTCATCATCGGTGCAAGCAAAAAACAGCGTTATGGGTTGCTTTAATCGACGCTTCATCAGCACATGGCCAATCAGGTTTTGCTGTAAGCGGTCAAAGTCTTCTTCATTCCAGGCCCCTAATAGCTGCACCTCGCCACGCGGATGCCATACCTTCAGGTATTCCATAAAATAATGGCCATAAAAGGCTTTAATGCTGGGGTGCAGGGCCATGCCTAATGCCGCTTCCACATTGGCAAAATCCGCACCCGGCTGGCGTTTTACCGGATGCCAGCGCCCGTCACCTTCACAAGGTGATGGCCATTTAGGGTCTGGCTGATAGCGCCAACAGCTGTGATCTTCAGGCAGGCGGGCGAAAAGGCGTTCAAGGGCGTTGAGACTGTCCATCGGTCATGCTTGTTGAGTACAATAGTCCGCCAGTTTAGCCAAGGCCTTAACGAATGCCAAAGAACTCTCTTTACGACGGTGCCAAAGCGCTTGCCGACCTGCCGCTAGGTAAAACCAGCCGCTACCAAGACAGCTACGATGCATCGCTGCTGTGTGCGGTACCTCGCAGTCTCAACCGGGACACCTTGGCACTTGGCGATACTTTGCCCTTTGTTGGCGAAGACATATGGAATGGCTATGAGCTGTCTTGGCTTAACAGTAAAGGCAAACCCGTCGTTGCCTTGGCGCAATTTCGTTTCCCGGCCACCAGCCCCAATTTAGTTGAGTCAAAGTCCTTTAAGCTTTATCTCAATAGCTTTAACCAAACCCGCTTTACTGACACCAATGCGGTAAAGGCCACCTTGGAAAGAGATCTTGGTGCAACAGCCAAAGGTGTGGCAACAGCGACGCTATACCGCCCTGACGACATTGACGCAATGCCACTTGCCAACCTCAGTGGCGAATGCATTGATGACTTGGACATTGAAATAGATAACTACGACTTCAACCCGGCGTTACTGGATGGCTTGGCTGGCAGCAACGTCGTTGAGGAAAGCCTGGTCAGCCATTTGTTAAAATCCAATTGCCTTATCACCTCGCAGCCTGACTGGGGCTCGCTGCTAGTGGAGTACCGCGGCCCACAAATCGACCGAGAAAAGTTGCTGCGCTACATCATCAGTTTTCGCCAGCACAATGAATTTCATGAGCAATGCGTTGAGCGCATCTACACCGACCTGATGCGGCGGCTACAGCCGCAGTTTTTGCTGGTATCCGCCCGCTATACTCGCCGCGGCGGCCTGGACATTAACCCGTGGCGGGCAAGTGAGCAGGTAACAATGGCCAACCCTCGCTTGCCACGCCAATAAAAAAGCCCGCTTAGCGGGCTTTTCACTAGGCTTTTTTGGGTTTAGGAAACTCGATACCCAGCCAGGCTTTAAAAGCTGCCTTTTGGGCTCGGCTTGGATTTGCAACCGCTTCAACCTGGTATTTAGCCGGTTGTTGTTGCAACACCAAACTGCGATTTTGTAATTGGTCACGCCTAAAAAAGGTCAGCTCGATTTTATCGCCAGCCTTATAGGCCTTAAGGCGCTTATCAAGGCTTGCAGGCAACAAGCGCAGCCCATCCAAGGCCACCAACACATCACCGTTAGTCAGCCCAGCTTGCCAAGCCGGCGAGCCTGCATCAACGGTACTAACAGTACCGTCTTTACTGACATCCAGCCCTGTTACTACACCCTTGTCTTGGTTGGTTAATTTCAGGCCAAACTGCGCTAACAGCGAGGCAAAGTCGATATCGCCCAGCGGCGCTTTCACGTTATGCGCCCAAAAAGCGCTGTAGTCTTTTCCCGAAATCGCTTTAAGTTCAGTCAGTAAGGTTTGGTCATCAAAAGTGCCAGGCAAACGATGCTTCGCATACAAACGCTGATGCAAATTACGATAGCTCACCCGGTTTTGAGTGGTTTTCAGCAAATCGGCATCCAGCAACCAAGACACCATGGCCCCTTCGCTATAAATATTGACGCTGAAGTTATGGCCGTAATTACCGCGCTGCGCTATCCAGTTGTCAAAAGAGGCTTGTGAAACCGACTGCTGGAAACGCCCAGGATTATGCTTAAACGCGGTGATGGATTTACCGAGAATGGAGAAGTATTCATCGGCGGTCATTAGCCCTGAGCGCAACAACAGCTGGTTTTGAAAATAACTGGTGGACCCTTCCGCCAGCCACAAAAGCCGGGTGTAGTTTTCATGCTGGTAGTCATAAGGCACTAAGCCTTGGCCACGATAGGCTTTTACATTCCAGGTATGGACAAACTCGTGGGCGGCAGTACCTAAAAATTTCAGGTAATTTTCATGGGGGGCAAAATTATAGCGGCCGGTTTGAATAATGGTGGAATTAAGATGCTCGGTGGCCCCGCGCTCACCACTGGTGGCATGTACCATAAAAACGTAGTGGTCAAAGGGATAGCCTTTCCATATTGCCTGGCTGGCAACCACTACCTTTTTTAAATCATCAGCCATCTTTTGGCCGTGGTAATTGCCCGCTCCCCAAATCACCAGCTCGTAGCTTTTGCCATCGGCCATAAACTGATAGCGCTGATGCACACCGGTTTCGATGGGTGAATCAATCAACACGTCATAATTGGGGGCACTGAAACAGTGTTCACCGGTTCGCTGCATGCCAGAAACCGACTGCCAGTTGTCTGGCACATTGAGTACCACGCTAACCGGTTGCTGGCGCAGTGACGGGTTATAAACAAATGCGCCACTGGCATCGATAAAGGCATGACTGTCGTCAATATGATAAAGACGCTCCCCCAGCCGGTCGGCATAAATTTGATAGCTTACCTTCAGTAAACCCGCCGGTGACGCGGGCACCTGCCAAGTGCTTTTATCCACTTTGCTGACCGATACCGCTTGGCCGTCAAGGGTTGCCGTCAGGTGGCGAATGCCATCTGCTTGGTTGATGATCTGGTAACGGCCAGTGCGCCATGCTGGTAGCATCACCTCAAAAGGGCCAGCGCTTTTGTCCATAGTGACAGTCACTTGGGCGAGATGATGGGCCGCATCTGTGACCGTCATCTGATATTGCACATTGGCAGCAAGAGGAAGGCTAAGTGAGACAAACAAAATCGATAAAAAGGCTTTCATGAGGTGTCCGTTGGTCATTATGCTTATCGTATCTGCCTGTTATGGTAGCAATTAACAGTTGAGTTACAAAAATTCAGCATGCCAGGAAAGGACATCGTTAACTCGCTTATGAAAAAACTCTTGCTGTGTCTTACTTTATTAAGCTGGCCTGCCTTGGCGGTAACCTCAGATCAGCTGTTAGACGCACGCATGGCGCTTCCTGAACAAAGCCAGCAGGCACTCGATTTAGCAAACCAGGCTTTGGACGACCCTAAAGAAGGCTCGGTGCACTTCCAGGCCTTACTGCTTAAAGGCTGGGTGCAGTTTATGGCCCATAACAACCCTAACGACCTCAACAGCACCCTTGCCAAACTAAAAGCGCAAGCCGGTGAAGGTATCGATCCACTCATTAAGGCTGACTACGCCTTTTTACGGGCCAGCGTTGCCCAGCGGCTAAGCTCGAACCTCACCAAGGCATTGCCGCTTCTAGAAGAAGCCATGAGCTATTGCCGCCCCTTTAACCAAATGACGGCGTACCGCTATTGCGCACAAATTACTGCCTTTGCAGCCAACAGCTACGCCCTTAACGGCGACCTTGACCGCGCCCAATCGTTAATCAGCGAAGCCTACCGCTTTGCCAAATTGGGCGGTGATAGCAACACCTTTTTGGTTGTAAAGTCGTTGGAATCCGCCCTGGCACGGCGCCAAGGCCACACGGCTCAGGCGTTAACCTTACTCAAAGAAGTCGAGCTGGAAGCGGAGCAAACCCATAACGCCCTTCAGCAAGCCACAGCCATGAGCCGCCAGGGCATGATTTACAAAGATCTTGGCCAATATCAGCAAGCCAAACAGCAGCTGATGAATGCGCTGAGTATTTTTCAGCAAAGTAACGACCAAATCGGTACCGCTGAAACCTACCGTTATTTGGGTGAAATGATGCTGGCTGAGAATCAGCCCAAGATGGCCATCATGCAGTTCTACAACGCCCTAGACTTGCTCAACCAGCTAAAAAATGACCTTTATGCCAGCCACCTGATGACCGACATTGGTAAAACCTACCGGATCATGGGCGAATATAAAAAGGCAAGGACCTTCCTAGACCAAGCTCTGCTGCTGATGCGCAGCCATAATCTGAGCCTTTATGAACCCCAGGCGCATTATCAACTGGCTCTGCTTTATCGCCAGCAACATCAGTTGGATAACACCGTCAGTGAACTAAAAAAAGCCATTGCTGGCGCCAAAGATAACCCGGTGATTGAATACGACCTTCGCAAGGAAATCATGGACACCTTGGTCAGCGTGTACCGGGAAAAAGGCATGTATAAAGAAGCGCTTAGCGTGTCAATAGAGCGCCAGGCACTGCCCAAGGAACATGTGCAGCCACAGTCTGTCACCGTCAAAGTTATTGCCCCCGTTCCAACAACGCCGACCAAAACGCTGGGGGTCTCACTCTATTGGCTGCTACTAAGTGTGCCACTGGCACTGCTGTTGGGTGCCTCTATGGCCTGGCTTTGGCTGCTTCGCATACGGCGAAAACAGCGTAAAAATCGGCTTAGCCAAGCCTTTTTGCATCCGGCAACCGGCTTTTTTAATCTCCAAGGCTACCTTTCCGAGGGCGAATATTTATTGGCAGAGCTACGCCGGGCCATGGAAGTCACAACCGTTGGCCAAAACCAACCCGTGCATCAACCACTAGCAGCCATGCTTTGCTCTATGCCAGGTATGGGCCTGGCGTATGAAACCTATGGCTTTGAAGCAACGCGAGATGAGCTGCGCCGTTTTGCAGACCGCCTTAAAAAAGCACTTCCAGAAGCCAGGATGATGGTGCAGCCCTCCCGAGACTATTTGCTCTTTATCTTGCCAAGCCCGGCATCCGGTAAAGAAATGCAGCTAACCGAGCGGCTACGCCAACATATTCATGCTGCCGCCCAGGGCACCTTTTTGAGCATGCATCAGCTCAATATTGCCAGTACCTTGTTGCCGCTACTGCCTTATCACCCCAGGGTCGGCTCGGCGATGACTATCTTCGAAGCATTGTTATTGCTGCAAAGTCTTGGGAGTATTGAACTGCCACACTATGATTTGTGGTTACTGGGGCAAAGCTGCACCTTACCGTCAGCCTTATCAGAGCCGCTGCGTTCACGCCTTGGGGAGGCGATGCAGAACGGTACTATTAAGGTG
Organism: Gallaecimonas mangrovi; assembly: GCF_003367375.1. Taxonomy (GTDB): domain Bacteria; phylum Pseudomonadota; class Gammaproteobacteria; order Enterobacterales; family Gallaecimonadaceae; genus Gallaecimonas; species Gallaecimonas mangrovi. Next base: position 1,193,983 of record NZ_CP031416.1, on the reverse strand, counting down.
GTTGGGCTATCTTATGCAGAGTTAACGCAACGATTGCAGCTATTGTCCGCCCGGCAGCAACTCATGAAGGGTAATAGCCCTAGCTCAGCAGAGGATCGTGCCTTTATATGAGTCATAATAACGATCTGGATGCCAAAGCTACCGTCAATGCCACGGCTAGTTTGCCGCATCAAGTCACACAATTAAATCAGCAGCTTGAGCTGATGGGTCAGTTATTACAACGCACCTGCCACCTCGCCTTTGGTCTCGATCCCGAGCTTGATACTCAGCTGCAAAGCCTGTCCAGCCTCATTTGGACACCTGAGAAAATCAGCGACAATCAATTCCACTTAAAAGCCCTGAACAACCAGCTTGCCGGCCAGCAAGAAAAGCATGAGAAATGGCTCAGTGGCTGGCAAGACAACCTTAACGGCTCTTTGCGGCATTTAAACCAAATGCAGCATATTCCCGTTGATCTTCGTAGCCGGTTAAAGGTGCTATTGGGCGATTTACAGCTGCCAAGGCTAAGCCTTTATCGGTTACTGCCGCTCACCCAAGACGCCCTAAACCTGCTGGTGAGAGTTGCCGCTTTACCCGCCCCGGAGCATGAGCCTGCAACCTCCGTTTCCGAGCAAATTAATCAGCTGGTCACTCTTATATCCCGGCTGCATCTGTCGGGCGCTGACCACGAGTTACACCAAATAAGGCGCCGGCTGCTCTCGCCCATCAACCAAGACGAGCTACTGGTACTGTGCATTGAATTTATCAACGTGCTGACCTCGGTGTTAGAGCAAGAACGCAACCAAGCCAAGCAGTTTTTGGCGCAGGCGACGGGCAGGCTAAAAGAATTACATCTTCACAATGACAAGGTACTGGCATCGCATCAGCAATCAGGCGAATGGCAACAGCAGTTCGATAACGACATGCAAGGCGCCCTTAACAGCCTAGAGAGCGGCTTTGCCGACCAGGATTGGCAGCAAGCCAACGCCGCCCGCTTAGCCCTTAGCCAGCTTTGGCAGGAAAGAGCCGAGCAAGAACAGCAACACCGGCAAACGCACCAGCAGCAGCTTGAAGAACTGCGCCAGCAGCTGACGCAATTAGAAACCGAAGCCCGCCAATATCGTGAACAGTTGGCTCAGCAGCGCCTTGATAGCTTGCACGACAGCCTTACCCAGTTACCCAACCGGGCCTCATTTGATGAAGCGCTCTTGTCAGAACATAAAAGGCTACAACGCTTTGGCCACCCTTTGTGGCTAGCCATTTTGGATGTTGACCACTTTAAAGAGGTTAATGATCAGTTCGGCCATAGTGCCGGCGATAAAACCTTAAGAGTGATTGCCAGCACCATCAGGCGCTGCCTGCGAGATACCGACTTTATCGCCCGCTTTGGCGGCGAAGAGTTCGTGATTTTGTTTCCAGAACTCAAGGCCGAAGACATTCAGCGGCCATTACAAAAAATTCGCGAAGCAGTACGTAGTATTCCTTTTAAATTCAAAGAAGAAGATGTCAGAGTGACCGTCTCTATCGGTGCCACTGAAGTGCATGCTTCAGAACAACCCATGGTGGCCTTTGAACGTGCTGACAAAGCGCTGTATCAAGCCAAGCACAATGGCCGTGACCAAGTCGTGATTTTGTCTGTGGAGTAAGGATGATCGTACAGCTCAGTCCCATCGGCAGTATGAGTATGCTGTCGCAATTGGAAGTCGATAGCCTCAAAGCCAGTTCCCGTTCCAGCCTTTACCAACTCTTTCGAAATTGCTGCTTGGCGGTACTCAATTCCGGTAGCAAAACCGACTCCAGCAAAGAAATATTAGAAAAATACAAGAATTTTGAAGTGAACATCCTGCGCCGGGAGCGCGGTGTGAAACTGGAACTGGTCAACCCGCCGGAAGAAGCCTTTGTTGACGGCAAACTTATTCGCGGTATTCACGAAAATCTGTTCTCGGTGCTGCGGGATATTTTGTACGTTTCCACACGCCTGCAGGCCCAAGACGACCTTAACCTCACCCAGGCCAGCCACGTCACTAACCTGGTGTTTTCGATGCTGCGTAACGCCGATGCCTTAAAACCCAGCGGTGAAGCCAACATGATTGTGTGCTGGGGCGGCCATTCCATTAGTGATACCGAATACGATTATTGCCACGCGGTGGGGTATCAGCTTGGCCTTCGTGAACTCAACATTGTCACCGGCTGCGGGCCGGGCGCCATGGAAGGGCCAATGAAAGGTGCCACCATCGGCCATGCCAAGCAGCGGGTAGGTGGCGCACGCTATATGGGGCTAACAGAACCGTCCATTATTGCTGCCGAGCCACCTAACCCCATCGTCAACGAACTGATCATCATGCCGGACATTGAAAAACGGCTGGAAGCCTTTGTGCGTATGGCCCACGGCATTATTGTTTTCCCGGGTGGTGTGGGTACCGCCGAGGAGATCCTTTATCTGCTGGGGATATTAATGCACCCGGAAAACCGCAAGCAGTCGTTGCCTGTTGTTTTCACTGGCCCCGAGCAAAGCGCCAGTTACTTTAAAAAGCTCGATGAGTTCATTCGTGCCACCTTGGGCGAAGAAGCCGCCAACCATTATCAAATCATCATTGACGATGCCGACATGGTAGCCCGCCACCTCAAAGCTGCCATGCCAGAAGTGCTGGCCTACCGGCGCGCAGAAGGTGATGCCTTTTACTACAACTGGTCGCTAAAAATTGAGCCGGAATTGCAGCTGCCCTTCGAGCCCAACCACGAAAATATCCGCGATCTGCATTTGCACCCTGGGCAAAGTAAAGTGGCTCTGGCCGCCAACCTGCGTCGGGTGTTCTCGGGCATTGTTGCCGGTAACGTCAAAGAACAAGGTATTCGCGCCGTTGAAAAGCACGGCCCCTTTGTTATCGACGGCGACCCGAAAATCATGGCCGATATGGACAAGCTTCTGAAAGACTTCGTCTTCCAGGGCCGTATGAAATTACCCGGCACCGCCTATCATCCCTGCTACAAAATTGCCCGAAACTAATGCTCCGTCTGGTTTTAATTGATGCCTTAAATCTTATTCGCCGCCTGCATGCTGCTAACAGTGCGCAGGTGGTTAAAGCCTGTGAAAGCGCCTGGCAGCGCATCGCTGATGAACTTCAGCCCAGCCATGCCCTGGCCGTTTTTGATGGCAAGGCACCGTCTTGGCGTTACCAACGCTTTGCGCAGTACAAAGCCGGGCGCAGCCCAATGCCGGAAGATCTGGTTCCAAAACTCACCGACATCAGCCAAGCTTGGCAACAATTAGGGCTAAAAAGCTGGTTTCCTGACGGCGAAGAAGCCGATGACCTTATCGCCAGCGCCGCCGTAGCTGCGCGCAGCCATGGCGTGGCGGTCGCAGTGGTTTCAACCGACAAGGGTTACGCACAACTGCTCGATGCCGGCGTAGTGCAGTTTGATGCTTTTAGCCGCCAATTTCTCGGCGGCGAGCATTGGCAGCAAAAGCTCGGCATAAGGCCTTCTCAGCTGACCGACTACTTGGCGCTGACCGGCGATAGCACCAATGCCGTGCCAGGGGTGACCGGCGTCGGTGCCAAAACGGCGATGCAGCTTCTTGGGCAATATCGTCATCTTGCTGACATACTGGCATCAGAGGCTAGCGATAAGGCAGTGCTGAAAGTACAAGCCGACAAGGAGGCGGCACTGCTGGCGAAGGAATTGGTTACCCTGCGCTGTGATTTGCCTCTGCCCTTTGGTTTGTCAGAGTTAAGAAGGGGAGCCGGATGAATGTGTTAATTACAGGGGCTGGCCGGGGCATCGGCCTAGAGCTGGCCAGTTTTTACGCCATGCGCCACCGGGTTTTTGGCACCGTTAGAGACGAACGCCACGCCCATAAGCTCACCAGCCTCGGCGCCGAGGCGCTGCACCTTGACCTAAACCAACCTGCCAGTATTAAAGCCTTAGCCAAGGCCTTAACCGATACGCCCATCGATATCCTTATCAATAACGCCGGTGTGCTCTATCCCGAGCACGACCTGGACGATATCGACGCTTTTAACTTTTTGCAAAGCATGCAAGTCAATGCCCTGGGGCCGCTGCTGCTAACCCAGGCGCTGCTGCCAAACCTGCTGGCAGGCAAGGCTAAAAAGCTGGTGTTTATTACTTCCCTGATGGGGTCCATGACCGACAACGGCTCCGGCAGTTTCTACAGCTACCGGGCCAGTAAGGCGGCGCTGAATGCCGTAGCCAAAAGCCTGGCGGCCGATTTGAAAAGCGAGGGTATCAAGGTGGGTTTGTATCACCCAGGCTGGGTGCAAACCGATATGGGCGGCCCGCGTGCGCTATTGGATGTTGGCACCTCGGCTGCAGGCCTTAGTGAACGTATTGCAAGCCTTGATGATAATCAGTCAGGGCAATTTCAAAGCTTTGATGGCACACCACTACCTTGGTAAAAAAGCGGCCCGAAGGCCGCTTTTTTTATACTTTTGCAGGAGCTTTTTCCTGCTCTTTGGCTTTCGGCGCTGGCCGGTAAGGCTGGCCTTTACTCCACCAGGCAGGTGCTGGCGCGCCTTTTAAGAAGTGGTCAAAAAACGCTTTCATCTTGATGGTGTAATCGAGCTTGTTGCCGTATTGCTTTAAGTGGTGAGGCTCCCCCTCGTATTGCAGCATAACCACGGGTTTGTCTAATCGGCGCATGGCCGAATACAGCTCAATACCTTGCTGCCAGGGCACTGCATCGTCTTTGTCGCCAAATTCAATCACCAGTGGTGTATGAATACGGTCGGCATAAAAGACGGGCGAGTTCTCGATATAAAGCTCCGGCGCTTCAAACAGGCTCTGGCCAATGCGGCTCTGGCCGGTTTCATATTGGAACTGGCGGGAAAGACCGCTGCCCAAGCGAATACCCGAATAAGCGCTGGTCATATTGGTTACCGGTGCCCCGGCCACCGCGGCGGCAAAGATATTGGTTTGGGTCACCACATAGGCAGTTTGATAACCAGACCAGCTATGACCGTGCAGGCCAATGGCTTTCGGGTCGGCAATGCCCATATCAATCAGTTTTTGCACCCCTGGCACCAACGCTGATACCGAGCTTTTACCCGGCGTGCCCACATCAAAGCGAATGTCAGGCAGGAACATGGCGTAACCGTGCGAGGTGTAATAGGCAAAGTTAGGGCGGTGGTTGATTTTAAACTCGTTAAAACGGTAGAGGCGGTCGGTCATAAAGCGGTAGTAGTACACCAATACCGGGTAGCGCTTACCGGGCTGATAACCCGCTGGCTTAATGAGCACACCATCAAGGGGAGTGCCATCCATATTGTGCCAATGCACCAGCTCCGGTTTGCCCCAGGCAAACTCTTTGGTTACCGGGTTAACATCGGTCAGTTTACGTGGCGCGCTAAAATCGCTTTTTGCCACCCACAAGTCAGGGAACTCGCTAAAGGCTTCTTTGCTGAAAAGCCAGGTGTCGCTGTTTTTGGCTTTGGCCACAAACTGATAGGTGTTCGGGGAAACCAGCAACGGCGACACGCCGCTTTCGCCCAGGGTTAGCCTAAAAAAGCCGGTGTATTTGTCTTTGTCGGAATAGCCGGTCAGCAGCAGCTTGTCGCCTTTGGCCACATAAGGCTGGTCGGCATCAGGGGTCACCACCCGCAGTTCCAACTGGTCAGCACGCTTGTGGGTTAGCTGGGTAGCTTTACCGTTGCTGCCCATCTGCCAGACATCGAACTTGTCATAGACCAGTACCGCCGAGCCATCCTTGTACCAAGGACCAAAACCGTAGCCTGGCGCCGGCGCCGGGTAGTCGTTGTCTTCATTGCCAAAGCCGATTGGCAAACCTTTGGTCAGGTTCAGCACTTTGTGGCGGCGTATGTCGGCAATTTTGACGTCGCCGCCTTGGAAGAACACCGCATAGTGGCCCTGTGGCGACAGGCTGGGTTGCTGGCTAAGGTGCTTGGCAATCAGCGTGCGCTCACCGGTCGAGGGGTTCACCGCATAGTAATCACTGTAAAAACCATTCCAGGTAACCGCTTTTAAGTAGGGAATATCACTGGCGCCCAGTAAAAATCCGCTTTGTTCACCGACAGTGACATCCGGCATGCTGCGGTCAGCCAACTGCACAAAGCGGCCATTGTTGAGGTGAAAAACCCCTAAATACAGGTGCTTTTGGCGCTCTTTGTAGGTGAGTTTTTCCTCTGGCTTAATACGTGGGTCATCGCCCTGCCATACCTCTAGGGTTCGGCTGGCAACGATTTTATCAATATTGGTTAAATCGGCCTGGCTGTGCACATCCGGCGTGGTTCGGGTATCAGGCTTTACAACGGGTTTGCGGCCAACAAAGAGGCGGCGGCCGTCTTCACTAAAGCGCAGTTCATTAGGGGCACTGACATAAAAGTTGTCTTGCGGCGTAACCAGCGCCTGCAAGCGGCTGCCCTGTAAGACCAGCACCTGATAGGCGCGGGTTTTATCGTCCTCTTTTTTAGGGCCACGTAGCGCAGCAAACTGTTTGCCGTCTTTACTAAAGGTCAGGTCCCGGTACAGCTGGCCACTGCGGCTTTGCAGCAGCTGGTCTTTAGCGGCCAGTAAATGCACCTCACCGGCAGCGCTGTCATCTTTAGGGTCCAAAGCGTAGGCCAGTACGTCGCTTGCCGGCTTAAAGGCAAAGTCGCCCACAGCGCCCAGGTTTTGGCGTTTACCAGAGGTAAGGTCTACCAGCCAAAGCTGTTTGACAGCCTTGGCTTTTTTGTCGTCATCAGCCTTGGTTGCGGATTTTTCAGCCATTTCAACCGCCAGTTTGCCGCCCTTATCAGCCAGCGCAAAGCGGCTAACATCGGCAAACAGCTGCTTGGCCCCGGTTTGGCTGTCGATCACCACCAGGCCTTTTTGCGGCTTATCCTTTTTCTTTTGTTGCTTGGCTTCTATTTGCGCCAACAGTGTTGGCTGCTGCCAAAACGCTACATAGCGCCCATCGGGGGTTAATGTTGGCTCGGTGCCACGTTCAACCGTCAGTTTTTTGCTGCCATCGGTCAGGCGCACCACACCAACAGGGTCGCCCCGGTCTGGCTGGGCTGAAAAAGCCATCACCTTGCCGTTCTCAGCCACGGTTGGCGTTTCCAAGGCTTTAAAAGCCATTAAGTCTTGCAAGGTGACCGGCCTGCCAGCGGCCAAGGCAGGGGTAGTGAGTAAAGCGCTTAGCAGTAAGACGCGAAACATCGGCATGATTGTTCCTGTTATCGATTTGTGTCGAGTGTAACAACGGCCATTAACAGCACCAATAAACAGGCTACAAACCGCCACCAGCCAACGACCAATTGATATGTCGTAACACCGCTTTACATGGAGAAATAACACTGAACGTGGTATAAATTCGCGGTTATAGGCACCGGGCTGTGGCAAGTGCGGCAGTACGGTCGCCTCTACCTACTACAATACCAAGCAAGTAAATTGCGGAGCCCGTGCGTCATGAGCAAACAACGTATTACCGTGATCCCTGGAGACGGGATCGGTCCTGATATTATCGATTCCGCCCTGAAAGTCCTCGAAAAAGCAGGCTGCGACTTCGAATACGATTTTGCCAAAGCAGGTCTAGCGGCTTTGGAAGAAACCGGCGAATTGCTGCCCCAGAGCACGCTGGACCTTATCGAAAAAAACAAGGTAAGCCTGAAAGGCCCGCTGACTACCCCAGTGGGTGGCGGTTTTACCTCTATCAATGTGTCACTGCGTAAAAAATTCCAGCTCTACGCAAACGTACGCCCGGTACTGTCTTTTAAAGGCACCAAGGCCCGTTACGAGAACATTGATATCATCACCGTGCGTGAAAACACCGAAGGCATGTATTCCGGTGCTGGCCAAATCGTTAACGACGATCGCACCCAGGCTGAAGCCAAGTCACTTATCACCCGCGATGGTGCCAAGCGTATCGTTGAGTTTGCCTTTGAACTGGCACGCCGCGAAAACCGCAAAAAAGTCACCGCCGTTCACAAGGCCAACATTTTAAAAACCACCTCGGGCTTGTTCCTGGAAGTGGCCCGTGATGTTGCCAAAAACTACAGCGACATCCAGTTTGAAGAAATGATTGTTGATGCCTGCTGCATGAACTTGGTGATGTACCCCGAGCGTTTCGACGTTATCGTGACCACTAACCTGTTCGGCGACATCGTTTCCGACCTGTGCGCCGGTTTGGTCGGTGGCCTGGGTATGGCGCCTGGCGCTAACATCGGTGCTGGCGCTGCTATCTTTGAAGCCGTACACGGCTCAGCCCCCGACATCGCCGGTAAAAACATTGCTAACCCAAGCTCCGTCATTCTGGCTTCTATCCAGATGCTCGAATACTTAGGCATGCAAGACAAGGCCGAGAAGATCCGTAAAGCCTTAACCGAGGTGATTGAGTCTGGCGACCGCACTACCCGCGACTTGGGCGGTAACGGTTCCACCACCGACTTCACCCAGTCCATCCTGGACCGCCTCTAAGCCTAAGGCTTGATAAAAAGGCCCGTCAGGGCCTTTTTTTGTGGGAGCAACATGAACGCGGTATTGCAATTAAAAGCGCGCCTGAAAACCGACAGCCGCCGCCCTTACCTGGCGCGTGGTGCCAGAGTGGTGCGCTGCGAGCACTGCGCACTGGTGCCGGACTTTTGCCTATGTGGTGAAAAAAAAGCCCTTAGCAGCCGTTTGGAATTTGGCTTGTTGATGCACCGTAATGAGCCTTTTAAGCCCAGCAATACCGGTAAACTTATTTGTGATTTAATGCCGAAAAGTGCCGCCTTCGCCTGGCATCGCACCACCCCCGACCCGGCGCTGTTAGCTTGGCTGGCCCCAGACACCCGCATTGTTTTTCCAAGTCACTATGTGGCAAAAGAACGCCAAGCCCCGCTGCCGGCTAGCGGCCCGGTAAAGTTACTTATTCTGGATGCAACCTGGCCCCAAGCGGCCAAAATGCTTCGCTCCAGCCGCTACCTTGATAAGCTCAGTGTCACATCTATTGATGATGCCGTGCTGTCAAATTACCCCTTGCGGGACCAGCACCAAGACGGGCACCTTTGTACCGCCGAAGTGGCTGCCATGCTAATGGCACAGGCCGGTGAAACGGCTAACGCCCATAAGCTCAGCGCCTACCTTGCCGCCTTTACCGACCATTACCTGGCAGCAAAACGCCACGGGCTCCCAAGCGGCGAAAGCCTAGCGGCACTCAAAGCGGCCATGGCCAGCTAGTGACAAAAAAGCCGCCTCAAGGGCGGCTTTTTTTAATGGGTACTGGCGGTTGGGCCAAGGGTTTTCTCGGCCCCGCCGCCCAGCGCCTGATAAAGCGTCATCAGGTTAGACAGCTGGTTGTAGCGGTTTTGCACCACCGACAACTCAGCGGTGCGGCGCGCTTGCTGTTGGTCAAGAAAGTCCTGCACATCGGTAGCGCCGTTTTCGTAACGTACCTTGGCAATGCTTTCGGCTTCCTTGGCGGCCTGGTAATAGCGTTCTAACGCTTTTCCTTGGCGCAGGTAGTTATCCCGTGCCGATAAGGCGTCTTCAACGTCTTTAAAGGCGCTATAAATACTTTGCCTGAAGTTCACTACCGCTTGTTGATAAGCGTTTTCAGACACCTTGATGGTGTATTTACGGGTATTCCACTCTAAAAACGGCAAGGTCAGCCCGGCACCTAGGGTGCCAATGGGATTTTCCAGTACATTTTTAAGCGCATCGGAACTGGTGCCAAGACTGCCGGTTAAGGTGAGAGTAGGCAAAAAGCTGTCGCGAGTTTCATCAACGTCGGCCAGGCTTTCTTTTAAGCGCCATTCTGCCGCCTGTAAGTCGGGGCGCCTGGCTAAAAGCTGGGCGGGCAAACCTGCAGGTACCGCCGGTAGTGCCTGGTCAGGCAGGGTTTGCGGCTCGGCTTCTTTGGTTTCGGGGCCATGGTTGAACAATATCGCCAAGGCGCTTCGGTCTTCGGCGCGCTGCTGCTCAAGCGAGGCCAGGTCAGATTCTTGCGAAGCCACCGCCTGGCGCGCTTCTAGCAGTTCTAACCGCGACACACTGCCGGCTTTGTAGCGAATCTCCACCAGTGCCAGGGTCTTTTTCACGTACTCGATGCTGGCTTTGCCGTCGGCAATGGCCTGGTTTAAATACCCCAGTTCCCAATATAAGTCTGCGGTGGTACCCACCAACGCTAATGCCGATTCCTGACGGTCGTATTCGGTGGCAATGGCTTCCCACTCGGCGGCATCACGGGCCGACGATAAGTGCCCCCACAGGTCAACCTCGTACGACAGGCTCAAGGTAGACGAGTAGCTGGCGTCACTGCTGGTGCCATGCTTGAGATCTTTCGATTTACTGGCATCAATGCCGGCGGAGACATCGGGGGTTAAGTTGGTGTTGGTCAGCCCGGCGTTAAGGCGAGCGGCTTTGACTTTTAATGCCGCCACCGCCAAATCGTTATTGCTTTGCAGCACCTTTTCAATCAGGGCATCCAGTTTCGGGTCGCCAAAGCTTTGCCACCATTTGTTGTTGGCAGCATAAGCCTTGCCGGTCAGCGGCGCTGACCAGTTATTGGGGGTGGCCACATCGGGGCGATGATAGTCGCTGCGTGCACACCCGCCAAGCGCCAGAGCAAGGGTAATGGCGGTCAGAACAGGTTTGACTTTATTCACGAGCAAGGGCCTCAATGGGGTCAAGCTTGGCGGCATTGCGGGCAGGTAAGTAACCGAATACCACACCAATCAAGGATGAACAGATAAAGGCGCCGGCGATGGCCGTTGCCGAAAAACTCAGCTGTAGCGACTTACTGGTGGCAGCCACAACGCCGCCAACAGCAAAGGACAACAAGATACCGATAAGGCCGCCCAGCAAGCACACCAGCACCGCTTCAATAAGAAACTGCTGCAAGATGTCGGTTTGCCGCGCCCCAACCGCCATGCGAATACCAATTTCCTTGGTTCGCTCGGTAACCGATACCAGCATGATATTCATTACCCCTATGCCCCCCACCACCAGCGAGATAACGGCGATAGAAGAGATGAGTAAGGTCATGGTGGCGGTGGTTTTGGTCACGGCCTGCAAGATGCTGTCAGAGCTGCGAGTAAAGAAATCCACCTTGCCGTGGCGGTTGGTCAGCAGCTGGGTGATACCCTTTTGGGCCAGTGCGTTAGAAACGCCATTGGCAACCCGCACCGTCAGAGAGCTGAAGTAGTTTTGCCGCAGCATCCGCCCCATCATTGAGGTGTAGGGCACATAAATTTGCAGGTTCTGGTCAAAGCGAAAGGCACTGGCTTTGTCATTGGCTACCGCGACCACGGTAAAGGGAGAATTACCCAACATGATCACTTTGCCAATCGCCTGGCCATTTTCACCAAAGAAGGCTTTTTGGGTGGCTTTGTCTATTACCGCCACTTGCCCCATGTTGTTCACGTCTTTGGCGGTAAAGCGCTCCCCTTCGCCCATGGTCATGTCTTCAACGTCAAAATATTGTTCTGACACGCCGCGCACCGTGGCATCGGATGCCACATTGCCATAGCGGGCCTTCACTGAATCAGACAGGTTAGGGGTAGCACTGTCGATATAGACCTGTGCCTGCAAGGCTTGCAGATCCGAGGGCACCAGGGTTTGCACCCTTGCCGCTCGCCTGTCACCAAAGCCGGTACCGGCAAAGATATCAATGGTATTGGTACCAATGGCGTTAATGTTTTTAATGACTTGCTGGCGTGCGCCCTGCCCCACGGCCACCACACTTACCACCGCCGTAATACCGATAATGATGCCCAGCATGGTGAGCAAGGTGCGCATCCGGTGCGCCGCCATGGCAATGGCGGCCATCTTAAAGGCTTCACCAAAACGGCCCCAGCCAGGGAAAAAGCGGCCAATACCGGTCGGCTTTTCAGCCACGTCGCCATGTTTAGGCGCGGCAACCGGCGTTTCTTCGGGGGCGTTGCGGCTATCAGAGATTATCTCGCCGTCGCGAATTTCGATAATGCGCTTGGCATGGCTGGCCACTTCCATATCGTGAGTAACGATAATGACCGTATGGCCCTGCTCATTCAGCTCATTGAGAATAGCCAGCACCTCTTTACCGCTTTGGGTATCCAAGGCACCGGTGGGTTCGTCAGCCAAAATAACCTGGCCGCCATTCATCAACGCCCTGGCAATACTGACCCGCTGCTGCTGACCACCGGACAGTTGCCCCGGCTTGTGATGGCCGCGCTCGGCAAGACCTAGCCGGGCCAAGAGCTGCTTGGCCCTTTCGCGGCGTTGCTGCTTACCGGCACCGGTGTAAATAGCGGGCATCAGCACGTTATCGACGGCATCTAAATGCGTCAGCAAGTGATAGCGCTGGAAGATAAAGCCAAAGTGTTCACGGCGCAGGGTGGAAAGCTCGTCCACATCCAGCGTGCTAACGTCCTTGCCTGCCACCAGATACTGGCCTTCAGAGGCTTTATCCAGACAGCCAAGGATGTTCATTAGCGTTGATTTACCGGAGCCAGACTGGCCGACAATGGCCACCAAGTCGCCGGATTCAATGCTCAGATTGACATCTTTAAGTACCGCTACATCTTCATCCCCTGAGCGGAAATAGCGGCATATACCATTTAATTCGAGTAATGCAGCCATAACTTAGAATCCGAAGGGACCATGGGGGTGATGATCGTCATCCGCGCTAAATTGCATGGAGTTGTCGCCAACGATGACCTTGTCACCGTCATTAAGGCCACTTAACACCTGCACATTGATGTTGTCACGAATACCGGTGGTGATCTCGCGGCGCTCTGGGTGGCCAGGGCCCATAACCGACACCATGTATTTGTTACCGCCCATGGATTTACCCAGCTGCGAGATGGGAATGGTCAGCACGTTTTTGGCGTCAGACAACACAATATGCACTTCTGCGGTCATGAATTTGCGCAAGCGATGCCCCGGGTTTTTAACGTTAAAAAGCCCGTAGTAATAAATGGCATCACTTATCTCACTGGCGGTGGTTGCGGTGCTGGAGTCGCCACTGATGATGGTGGGATAAGGGTCAATGCTGGCAAGCTTAGCGTCGTACTTTTTACTGGGCTCACCCAGGGTAGTGAAGTACACCGACTGCCCAGACTGCACCTTAGTGACATCGGCTTCTGAGATCTCGGCCTTGATGGTCATGGTATCTAAATCGGACAACACCAAAATGGTCGGCGCACTTTGGTTGGAGTTAACGGTTTGCCCTTCTTTGGTGACAATGGAAGTCACCACACCATCAATGGGCGCCGTTATCTGGGTGTAACCCAAGTTGGTTTTGGCGGTGCTGACATCGACCTCGGCCGACACAATTTGCGCATCCAATGCGTCAATTTCGGCTTTGGTGCTCTGGTAGTTAGCCTCAGCCGATTGCAGATCTTCAATGGCCGCCGCGTCTTGGCTACTCATCGCCTGCTCACGCTCATACTGGGCTTTGTACTGTTTCAGCACCGCCACTTTTTCGCGTTTTTGAGCACGGATGTTGTCCAGAGAAGCCTGGGCAGATTTAAGGTCGTTTTCTTTCACAGAAGGGTCGATAACGGCAAGCAGCTGGCCTTTCTTAACGGTTTCACCCAGGTGAACCTTTAAGCTTTCCAACTGCCCCGATACCTGGGCACCCACGTCTACTTCGCGGGAGGGTTCTAATACCCCGGAAGCCAACACCGCACTTTCAATATTGCCGCGTTTGACCGCCACGGTCAGAAAATTATGTTTAGGTGGTTTAGGGACAACCAGATAGCCAACACCGGCTAACACTACTACCCCTAAACCACCCCATAGCCACTTTCGCAATGCCTGTTTTTTCATTCCTTAACTCAACACCCTAAGACTTCAGCTTGGTGCTAGTTAACCACGACAAAAGCAGCAAAATCCCTATCTTTTAACAACTTTACAGATATTTCTAAAGGCAATTAACGGTATTGCTCGTACTTGTAGCCAAGGCCATAGACCGACTGAATAAGTTCATGGTCGGGGATCAAGTCTTTGAGCTTTTTACGCAATTTTTTGACGTGGCTATCAACGGTACGTTCGGCCACAACCCGGTAATCGCGGTACATGGCATTCATCAGCTGGGCACGGGAATAAATCCGGCCAGGTTGCTGATAAAGAATTTTCAGCAGCTCAAATTCTACCTTGGTCAGCGACACCACACTGGTGCCATGGCGTACCTGGTAGGAATGGTTGTCCAGCACCACTTTATCGCTATGCCACTGGCCTTGGGTGCGGCGCAATAAGCCACGGGCACGGGCCACCACTTCACGGGGGCTAAAAGGCTTACAAATGTAGTCGTCGGCTTGCAGCTCCAAGCCCAACAGGCGGTCCACTTCATCGGTGCGGGCGCTGAGCATCATGATAGGCACCATGGATACGGCGCGGATGCGGCGGCAGATCTCCAGACCGTCGATGCCCGGCAGCATCAGATCCAGCAGCACCAAATCAAATTCCTGCTCGTGGAAAACGGTCATCACCACATCCCCCCGGTCCAGGTGCACACACTCAAAACCGGCGGCCTGAAAGTATTCCACCAGCAAGCTGGCAATTTTCAGTTCGTCTTCAACGATAAGGACACGACTCTTAGCATTCATGATGGTCTTCCAAAGGCATTCTGATTATCCAAGACAAACCGCCCATCGGGCTGTGGTCTGCCTGCATGTGCCCATGATGGGCATGCACTATTGCTTCGGCAATGGCCAGGCCTAAACCTGAACCGCCACTACCTTTGTTCCGGGAGCGTTCATCCCTAAACAAGCGCTCTGTCAATCGTTTCAGTGACACGTCACTGACCCCTGGAGAGGAATCTGACCAATGCAGAAAAACCTCTCCCCTGGAATCCACTAACTCCACATGTAACTTACCGGGAGTGTCGGTATAGGCCAGGGTGTTTTTCATCAGGTTATCCAGCAACCTTGACAGATAGCTGCTGTCCCCGTTGATCCACAGGTTATTTTTTATATTCACGTTCAAGCGAATGCCTTTACGACTCAAACCTTGGGAGTGGAGTTCCAGCGAACGCCACAACAATTGTGAAAAATCCAAGGCTTTGAATTGATAATTCACGGCACCCACTTCTGAAACCGTCAACACATGCAGGTCATCCACCAGCCTTACCAGCTGTTCAACCTCCATTAACAGTGAGTCAACGGTTTGTGGTGTCCATTTACGAATACCGTCTTGAAGCGCCTCTAATTCACCCTTCATCACCGACAGAGGGGTACGCAAGTCGTGGGCAATATCGGCAATCCACTGCTGGTGCGCTTCGCGGTTTTGTTGCAAGGTTTCGGAAAGGCGGTTGAAGTCTTTGGCCAAGCGGGCAAATTCGTCACTACCGGCAATGTCTACCCGCACATCTTGCTCACCGCGGGTCAAGGCGCGGGTACCAGAGGCCAGCTTTTCCATGGGAGTGCCAAACCAGCGGGTAAGCACCAGCGCCACCCCAACGGTCATCACCATGGCAACCGCCAGTACAATCAGGTAGCCCCAAAGCTGTTGCTGTTTAAAGGCGTTAACAATGGAACGGCCCAGCATGGTACGCGGCACATAGCCTAAAAAACCCACCACTTTGTCATCGGCCACTATCGGCTTGTACTGCACATTTTGCTCGGGTTGCGGCGGGCCGGTGATCAGCTCACCACTAACATTAAAGACCCGCAGCATGGGCGACAATAAACTGCCGGTACTGTCTTCATCCATCATCGGCGGCGCCGCAAAGTCACCTTGGCCTGGCGCCTGGCCGGGTTCCGGCGCAGGCCCCTGCTCCCAGCCACCGGGCGGGGCATTGGGATTTGCCATCATGTCCCTTCGATTGGGGTCACCAGGCCCGCCGGGCGCTGGCCCAAGGCTGTCTGGCATAAAAGTGACACTCACTTCTGCGCCATTGTCCATGCACTTGGTTTTGGGTGCCGGGCGTTCCAACAAGTACTTATCAACCAGGTGAAACATAAAGCAGCGGTCTTGCTCTAGCCAAGTCCAGCTATTTTTGTGGCTCTGATAGGCATCCGCCAAAGCATTGACGATCGGCGTCAGGCGCTGCTTTTCAACAGTGGCTTGGTAATTTTCCAGCCCCCGATCAAAGACCCAGGCAGTAGCCAGAATGGCGGCGATAAGAACGGCGATCTGCAACGACGAGATAGCCAGCAGCAATTTACCTTTAATACTGCTTAGCAAGCTGAAATTTCCCAGTGATAAGGCTCTAACATAAAATAACAATAAATAGTGCAATAATTCGCCATTCAACACCTCCTAACGTCATTTAGTTGACACTATCTTGGCACAATAAATGCAGGTCTTTTTGGGCATCTTTCTTCATGAGCCAAAAAGAGGGTTCTTCTATGTCTCGTTACCTGCTTGCACCGAGCCTGGGCATAGTACTGCTGGTCAGTGGCTGTGCCTCTGGACCCTCTGCTCCACCTAAAGGTGCCGAAGCCCGTGCTTTGCCGGCCCCCGGCAAACCCATTCAAAAAATGGACGAACCGGACCCGAACGACCCTTACTACGAAGCCTTGCAACCAGGGCCGACCCCGATGCAGGTGCAGCCAACCGGTTCTTTATTTAATGCCAATGATGCCCACGACCTTTATGTAGAACAATCCAACTACAAAGTCGGTGACATTATTTCTGTGCAGTTGGCCGAGTCTACAAAAGCCAGCAAGAAAGGCAGCACTGAGCTGAAAAAATCCAGCGACTTTACCTTAGACCCTATCGGCGTGCCGGGCGGCAACTTAAAAATTGCCGGTAAAGAAGTCAATTTGGATATGAACCAAGAGCAAAACTTTAAAGGGGATGGCAACTCAAGCCAAAGCAATGACTTTGAAGGTGAACTAACAGTCACCGTGATGAAGGTACTGCGCAATAACAACCTGCTTATTCGCGGTGACAAGTGGATCCTCATCAACAACGGCAAAGAGTACATCCGCCTAACTGGCATCATTCGTGCAAAGGATATAAGCCCAGACAACACCATTAAGTCAACCAAGATAGCCAACGCCCGAATTGAATACTCTGGCACCGGCGACTTAGCCAACAGCCAACGTCTGGGTTGGCTGACCGAGAAACTGAATAACCCAACAGTGTGGCCATTCTGATGCGTACTTTAATCATAATGCTGATACTGAGTGTGCTGGCCGGTTGCAGTAGCGAACAGCTGATCCGCTACCAGCTAAAAACGCCGGAAAAAACCCATTTGCTAAAGGCAACGGGTTACGCCCCTATTGATTCGCAAGTCGGCCCGACTTACGAAGAAAAGCTGATCCAGGCCCAGCAAGCGTCGCGGCTTGATGCCTATCGCCGCCTGGCAGAACAGCTTTATGGCCAACAGATCCGCAGCCAATCGAAGGTCAACGGCTCCACCGTTAACCGCCAAGTGCTGGAATCTAAAGTACAAGGCGTGGTGCGCGGTGCCACCTTGGTTGCCAATTACATTGAAGGAAAGTTTTACACCACCAAGTTGGAACTCAACACCGCTGACTTAACCACTCTCGGCACCGTTGAGAGTGAAGAAGTCGATAGCGAAACCAAGTGGTGGTATTGATGAAACGCTGTCTGTTGGCGCTATTTTTGGTCAGTAACCTTGCCAATGCCGCCTGGTATACCGGCACTGGTTCTGCGCCCATTATCAATGGCAACAAAGAGATGGCCCGCCAGCAAGCCTCAAAGGCGGCGCTGCGTAACGCCATTATTAAAGCCGGCGCCTCGGTGTCATTGGTTAACGAAATAGACGACGGCAGCCTGACCAAAAACGCCGTACAAGTCAGAGCCAAGGGCCACGTCAATCAAATACAGCGGGTTGAGGAATACACCAAAGACGACAAGATCATGGTGACGCTGCGCGCCGATATCTGGAATGGCGAATCGGTTTGCGACGGCCACCTCACCAGCAAGTCGGTTGCCGTGGTCCCCATGACGCTGGAGCACCCTGAACAAGCGGCCTGGGGCGGTTTGGAGTCAATGCCAGCTGAGCTGTCGCAGCATATTTTTGACCAGATGAATCAGGCCAAGGCCGATTTCCTTACCAAGACTCTGCTGCACCGGCCGATCTTGGTAAACCCTGACCAAATGTCGCCGGATGACCAGCAAGCCCTGCAAAGTCTTGCCGAGCAAAAACAGGTGCAATACATCGTCATGGGCCAAATCGACAATATGGCCCTGGGTAAAATCGAAGGTGGCCTGCTCAGCAGCGACGAACTGGTACGCCAGTTTGGGATGACCCTGTACTTAATTGACGGTGTCTCCGGCCTGCCGATACTCGATAAACGCTATCAAACCCGTACCGTATGGCCTTTTGACATGAACGCACGCTTGGGCGCGGAAAGCGACCAGTTGTGGTCATCAGCCTACGGTATGGAGATCACCCGGCTCATTAATACCGGCATTGAAGATATGAGCGAAGCGCTCAAATGTGTGCACCCCAAAACACGGGTTATTCGGGTTTATGGCGAACATCTGGATGTGGCCATGGGTGCGCGCCAAGGGGTCAGAGTGGGCGATGTTTTCCACCTTGCCCATCAGTACAACTACACCGACAACCAAGGTGTGGCGTACAGCAATCTCAACGAAGAAAACACTGAATTTGAAGTGGTGCGGGTTTATCCGGACCACAGTCAACTGGCCCCCCTGAACGGCGACATGCCGCAAAATGTCCAGATCAGGGACCTTGTTCAACTGGACAGTTTCTGGGAGTAACCATGGAAATCAATAGCCTATTTTCTGGACTGACCGGGTCCAGCAGTACCTCAAGTAGCCAGAAAAATACGGGTAGTGCCAGCGACCTGTTAACCAGTCTTGCCGGTACTACGTCCAGTGCCGCTGACACCGCCACCAGCGCCGGTAGCTCGGCCCTTGGCGCCATCAATAACGCCATTGGTACTGTGCCAGGAGTTAGCTCTAGTTCGAGCAGTTCCAGCACCGATAGCAGCACTGACAGCACGCCAACCGGCTTTGATTTGGTGCTGACCCAGGTGATGCAACAAGCCATGAGCGGCACCACCGGACTTTTAAGCTCTACCACGACTGCGGCCTCGGCGGTGGCATCCAGCAACGCGGGCGGTCAAGCGGTGAGCCTGTTAGGGGGAAGCTTGGTAAGCGGCCTGACCATGGCCATGCTGCCCACAAGCACCTCTTCCACCAAAGACGCCAGCAAAGAAAGCGGCCTGCACATGTTTGCCAACGGCAACACGCCATCGTTGGCCGACTTTGTCGATGTGGTTAACCCGCTGCAGCATATTCCGATTGTTGACCGCTACTACCAAAAATGGACCGGTGACACTCAAGGTTATGTGCCGCAGATGCTGGGCTCTACCTTATATGGCGGTGCTTTCGGGGCCATGGCATCCATTGCCAGCGTCGGCGCTACCCAGGCCCTTGGTGAGAACCCGGTGGATTACGTTACCGACAAAATTATGGGTACCGACAGTAAAACCCAAACCGCATCCACTGCCTCAACAGCCGTGACCAATAAGAGCAAGTCATAAAAAAAAAGACCGGCAAATAGTTGCCGGTCTTTTTTTAAGTGCTTAAACCACCCTTGGTGCACCGCCAATTACCCCTTGCGGTGACATCAAAAATTGCCACAACTGCACATCCCGGGCACGAAAGGCACCGGCGCAAGACAATAAATAGTAACGCCACATCCGATAAAAACGCGGCGGGTAATTGTCGGCAAAGTCAGGCCAGATCTTCTCGAAGTTGTCGTACCAGGCCATCAGCGTTTTATCGTAATCAGAACCAAAGTTGTGGAGATCTTCGACGATCAGATTGCCTTCAGCCGCATCCGCCACCTGGCCGATGGAGGGCAAGTCGCCATTGGGGAAAATATACTTATCTACCCAGGGGTCGGGGGTGCTTTTACGGTAATTCTTACCAATGGTGTGCAGTAGCATTAAGCCATCAGGTGCCAAACAGCGACTGGCCACTTCCATAAAGGTGCGGTGATTCTTGTGGCCCACATGTTCAAACATGCCGATGCTGGAGATGCGGTCAAATGGCTCGTTAAGGTTGCGGTAGTCTTCCAGACGGATCTCAAGATCAAGATGGCTATAGCGTTTTAGGGCATACTGCTGCTGCTCTTTGGAGATGGTCACCCCAACCCCTTTCACACCATAATGCTCAGCGGCATAACCTAAAAAGCTACCCCAGCCACAACCGATATCCAGCACCTTCATACCCGGTTTCAAGCCGAGCTTACGGCACACTAAATCCAGCTTGGCTTCTTGCGCTTCTTCTAGGGTGTTGGCGTTATTCCAGTAACCACAAGAATACACAAGGCGATGGTCAAGCATGCCTTCATAAAATTGGTTACCAATATCGTAGTGCTGTTCCCCAACCTGCCAGGCTCGCCGGCGGTTCTGAAGATTAAACATTTTGGCCCGCATCACTTGGCCAATCAGTTTCCAGGGATTGAGATAACTTGGGATATCTGCACGCAGCAGCTTGTAGAAAAACTGGTCGAGGGACTCGGCGTCCCAGTCGCCCTGCATGTAACACTCACCTAACCCGAGATTACCTCTGGCCAGGGCATCATCAACAACGCGGCTATTATGGATTTGCATATCCCAAGGCCGGTCACCATTGATTTTTATGTCCGCCTTGGACAGCAATTCTTCCGCCAGCTTTAACGACGAACCGCCCTTAAGCGGTTTCATAACGGTACTGACCTTGCTCGGTGAATTGGTCACCTGAACCTCCTTTACGCAAGCGTCGGTTGGTTTACACGGCTCCCCCAATCTTTATAACCATGCCTTAGGGGCTATTACATAATCAACCTTTGTAAAAAGATTAAAAGTTAATCACCTCGTAATGGCCTGTTGCGTTATCAGTAACTTTGCCTTAGTGTAAAAAAACACCGTTCGATTAAGAGCTATTATGGGTAGAAGAAATGATCACAGTGCCGATGAGTTCGACCAGATGGTGGTGCGAACTGTCTGGCACTGGTTAGAAAGCCGCAGCGCGAGCGAACTTAGCCTGAGAAAAATAGCCGGGCTGATTGGTTACGCGCCCAGTACATTGGTGTCCGTTTATGGCAGTTATTCGTTGCTGCTGTTACGGGTGAATAGTTTCATCCTGGATCAGCTCACCCTGGCATTAAAAGAACAAGTACAAAGTGATTCACCCCGGGAACAGCTTTTGGAAACAGCCCTAGCCTATTTAGGCTTTGCCAAGCAATATCCCCACGCCTTTCGTTTGGTGTTTGAACACAAAATGCCAGAGGGGCAAAAACTGCCCGCGTTTTTCAATGAAAAACTCGCTGCCATGTTCGACATGGTCGAGGGCCCGTTAACCGTGCTTCATAACCATCTGACATCACAGCAGTTAGAGATGGAAGCGCGTATGTTGTGGGCCAGCGTGCACGGTATCTGTAATTTAGATATTGACGACAAATTATTCTGGGACGGCGGCGGTGGCGAAGCGCTTATCTGCACGCTATTAGGCAATTTGCTGGATAAGGAAAGCCCATGAAAATGTTATTAGCCCAGCGCCGTTTCGGGCCGCTCTTTTTTACCCAAGCCTTTGGCGCCGCCAACGACAATCTCTTTAAAAACGCCCTAATGTTACTGCTGACTTTTGGCTCCAGCCAATTGCTGCCCTGGAAAGACACCTCCTTAACCGTCAACATCGCCGCCGGTCTTTTTATCCTGCCTTTTTTATTGTTTTCAGCCCCGGCCGGGCACTTAGCCGACGGCATGGATAAAGCCAAACTCATTCGCCATATCAAACTGTGGGAAATTATTATTATGAGTGGCGCCGTATTGGCGCTATGGACCAATCAATATCTATTGCTGCTGGGCATTTTATTTTTAATGGGTACCCAATCGGCCTTTTTTGGCCCGGTAAAATACGCCATTTTGCCGCAGCTTTTAAAACCCAACGAGCTTATCGCCGGTAATGCCTGGGTAGAAATGGGCACCTTTATTGCCATTTTAATTGGCACCATTGCCGGTGGTTTGGTGGTTGGCTTCAAGGCTGTCACCCTGTGTTTGTCGATTGGGCTATTGGCCTTGGCCATTGTCGGGTATCTAGCCTCTTGCCTTATTCCCGCGGCCCCGCCGACTGAAGCCAAAGGGTTTGAATTTAAGCCGGTTCGCCAAACGCTTGACATGTTCCGTATTGGCCACCAAAACCAAGCGCTGTTTTTGTCGATATTGGCCATCAGTTGGTTTTGGTTTTTGGGTGCCGGTTATTTAACGCAGTTTGCTAACTTTGCCCGCCTCAACTTGGCCGGAGACAACACCGTGGTCACCGCCTTGCTGGTGGCGTTTTCGGTTGGTGTTGCTATCGGCTCCATGCTCTGTGAAAAACTCTCCGGCGAACAGGTTGAACTGGGCTTGGTGCCTATTGGTGCCCTGGGCTTAACCTTGTTTGGCTTGGAGCTGGCACTGGCCTCCCCTACCGCTAGCGGCCAAAAACTAATGGTGCTTGGCGACTTTTTAACCCAAGCCTACGGCTGGCGTGTGCTGATTGATTTGACCCTTATTGGCATCTTCGGCGGCCTTTTTATTGTGCCGTTATATGCCTTTTTGCAATCACGGGCCGAGGCTGGGCAGCGGGCCCGGGTGATTGCCGCCAATAACGTTATCAATGCGCTTTTTATGGTGGCAAGTGCGGTGGTGGGTATCGTGCTACTCAGCCTGTTAAAGCTCAGTATTCCGCAATACTTTGTGGTGCTGGCCGTGCTCAACGCCTGCGTCAGCGTTTATGTGTTTCTTAAATTGCCAGAGTTTGTATTGCGGCTATGCGTGTGGCTGCTAAGCCACACCCTTTACCGGGTAAAAAACACCGGTCTTGAACAGATCCCCAAACAGGGCCCGGCGCTATTGGTGTGCAACCATGTCAGCTTTGTCGATGCCCTGATCCTTGCTGGCAGTTGCCGCCGGCCGGTGCGCTTTGTCATGGATAAAAGCATCTACCAAATACCGGTGCTGAACTGGTTATTTAAAGTCGCGAAAACCATTCCTATCTGTTCACAAAAGCAGGATGAAAAGATTTATCACGCCGCTTTTGAGCAAATCGATAACGAGCTCGCCAACGACGAAGTGGTGTGTATCTTCCCCGAAGGCAAGCTCACCCGTAATGGCCAAATCAATACCTTTAGGCCCGGCGTTGAAAAAATTCTTGAAAACCGCAAGGTGCCGGTGGTGCCCATGGCCCTTAAGGGACTATGGGGCAGCTTTTTCAGCCACGAAGGTAAAGGCCCCTTTAAGCCCGGCAAGGGCCGTTTCTGGTCAAAGGTGGAAGTGCATGTTGGCAGCCCCATCCCCGGCGAAGAAGCCAGCGCCGCCTTGTTAGAACAAAAGGTCAAAGCCTTATAAAAGGAGCCGCCCTTGGGGCGGCTTTTTATTGACCACCGCTGGCCAGCTCAATCGTTAAATTCACGTTAAAGTTACTTTACATTAACAAGGCATTAGTCCATGTTGTGGGCCGCCCAGGCTCCCTCGCCGTATCAGGGGCCCAAAACAAGAGGACATGTTGGTGAAAAAATCACTTATCGCCATGGCTCTGGTCGCCGGTTTAATAGCAGCACCGGCGTTTTCAGCCAGCACCGAAACGGACAATAGCCACTACGACCTTCAAGCCCAGCGCAATAAAATTGTGCCGGTAAAGATGCAGGTTAATACCGCCTTTTTAAGCGCCGAAGAAAAGCAGGTGGTGAATAAACTCATCAAGGCCGCCGATTTGATGAGCGACATTTATCTTCGCCAGGTCAATGAGCAAAACCCGGTAACCCGCGCCGCCATTGCCCAGTCCAACCGGCCCGATAAAGCCTTGCTGCTCAATATGTTCGACGAGCACTTTGGCCCCTGGGACAGCCTTGCCGCTGGCCACCCTTTTTGGGGCAACACCCCCAATCCGCCTGGCGCTGGCTTTTACCCGGCCGACATGACCAAAGCGGAATTTAACGCCTGGCTGGCCAAACACCCAGAAGACAAGGCCGCCTTTACCAGCGAATACACGGTGATCCGTCGCAGTGGCAACAAGCTGGTCGCCATTCCTTATTCCAAGTACTACAAAAAGTGGCTGGAGCCAGCGGCAAAATTGCTGGAAGAAGCAGCCAGCATTACCAGTAATGCCTCCTTGAAAAACTTCCTGACGCTGCGCGCCAAAGCCTTTCGCAGCGACGACTATTTTGCTTCCGAAATCGCCTGGATGGACTTAAAAGATACCCCCATCGAAGTGGCGATTGGCCCTTATGAAACCTACACCGACGGTTTATTCGGTTACAAAACAGCCTTCGAAGCCTTTGTCACCATCAAGGATCCAAAAGCCTCGGCCAAGCTTGACCGTTTTAAAAAGTACCTGCGCGACATGGAAGCCAACTTGCCGGTACCGGACTTTTACAAAAACTTTAAGCGCGGCTTTGCCTCACCCATTGCCGTGGCCGACCAAATTCAAGGTGGTGGCGACAACGTACCCGGGGTGCAAACCATCGCCTTTAACTTGCCCAATGACGAGCGGGTACGGGAAGCAAAAGGTGCTAAAAAGGTTTTGTTAAACAACGTGATGGCAGCCAAGTTTGAGCGCATCATGAAACCAATGGCCACCCACATTTTGGTGCCAGAACAAGCCAAACTGCTGGACCAAAAGTACTTTGGCTACGAAACCCTGTTCCACGAAATGTCGCACTCATTAGGCCCAGGTAGCATCACCGTTAACGGTAAAGCCACCACCGTTGCCGCGCAGCTTCAAGAGCTTTATTCAGGCATTGAAGAAGGCAAAGCCGATGTAATGGGTGCTTACAACATTCTGTTTTTAATGAAAAAAGGTGAGCTACCTGTCAGCGAGAAGCAAAACCTGCTGGCCACCTACGCCGCCGGCCTGTTCCGTTCCATGCGCTTTGGTGTCCACGAAGCGCACGGCATTGGTGCCGCCTACCAATACAGCTACTTTGTTGACCATGGCGCCTTGAACCTGCAAAAAAATGGCCTTTATCGCATCGACTTTAAAAAGCTCGAGCAAGCCATTGGCGGCTTGGTGCAAGACGTGGTGGTGATCCAAGGCGACGGTAACTACGACAAGGCCAAAGCCTTTTTAGCCAAATACGGCCACATTGACGACGGGGTGCGCCACGTTAATCAAAGCCTGGGCGATGTGCCGGTGGATATTCAGCCGCTCTACCCACGGGAAATTTAACCCCCCAAAAGCCCCGCTAAAGCGGGGCTTTTTATTGCTGCGCAAACAGCTATTGGGGTTTTCATCGCGCTAAGACAAAGGCATGATAAATCTTCATACAAATAAACAAGAATGCAGCAAATCATGAACATAAAACCGTTATCGCTATTGGCGGCAGCGACGCTCTGGGGAGCGGCTATCAGCGCCAATGCCACACCGGTGCTCAACGAAAGCGCCATCGCCCAGCAACAGTTTGGCCAAGACGCCCCTTGGTATGAACACAACATTCCCTTTTTTGAAGCGTCCAACCCGCTGCTGGTCAACATTTATTACTACCGCTGGAAACTGTTTCGTGCTCACCAGCGCGATCTCGGGGCAAAAGGCTATATCTCAACCGAGTTTTTAGATGATGTTGGCTGGCAACGTGAGCCCTATGCCAGCCTGAACGACGCCACCGGCTTTCATATTTTAGAAGGCCGCTGGCTGCGCAACCGCCGCTACACCGACGATTACATTCGTTACATGTACCAAAGCGGCGGCAACGACAGGCACTTTTCCGAAGCCATTGCCGATGCCAGCTATCAGCGCTATTTGGTTGACGGCAACAAGGCGTTTATCCTCAAACAGCTGCCAGCGATGGAAAAAATCTATCGCCAATGGCAAGACCATTTTGACGCCAAGCAAGGATTGTATTGGGTAGAGCCCATTGCCGATGCCACCGAATACACCATTTCGTCTATTGATGCCTCCGGCGGCAAAGACGGCTTTTTTAAAGGTTTTGCCTTCAGGCCGACCATTAACAGCTACATGGTGGCCAACGCCGAGGCCATCAGTCACCTCGCCGCCTTGGCTGGCAATAAAAACACCGCCGCCCGCTACCAACACACCGCCAGCACCCTAAAAAACCAGCTCATTAACCGGCTTTGGGACCCAAAGCTTGGCCACTTTGCCGACCGCTATAAAGAAGACAATCAGTTTGTGCATTACGGTGATTTTATCCGTGGCCCGGAACTGGCAGGCTTTGTGCCCTGGACTTACAACCTGGTGCCAGACACGCCCAAATATGCGGCCGCCTGGCAGCGGCTGCTCAGTGCCAGCGGTTTTGCCGGCCGCTTTGGGCTTCGCACCGTTACCCCCGACTACCAGTACTACATGAAGCAGTACCGCTACTTTGCCCCAACAGGGGCGCCTGAATGCCAATGGAACGGCCCGGTTTGGCCTTACCAAACCACGCAGGTACTTACCGCCATGGCCAACGTGCTGGAAAACGACCACCAGCAACAGGTAACCAAGGCCGACTACATGCAGCTGCTTAACCAATATGCGGCGCTGCATATGATGAATAACCAACCGGACTTACAAGAAGACTACGACCCGGACAACGGCAAGGTGATTGTTGGCCTTGACCGCAGTCACCACTATTTTCACTCGGGCTTTAACGATCTGATTATCTCGGGGCTGGTGGGCGTTAGGCCAAGCGGTACCAACCGCTTAACCGTCTCGCCGCTGGTGCCAACAGATGGGCCAGAAGCGCTGCGCTATTTTGCGCTGCAATCGCTGCCCTACCACGGGCATTTGTTGTCGGTAGTCTACGACCGCGACGGCAAGCACTATGGCAGCAAGGGGCTTAGGGTCTACGTTGACGGTAAAAAAGCGGCTGAGCGCCAAACACTTGGCCCCCTCACACTGACCATTAACCAAGCTAAATTGGCGGCCTATTCGGCGCCTATCGACCAACTGGTGCAGCTTGATAAAAAGGGCTACCCCAAATTATCGGCCTCACAAAACACCGACATTAACGCCCTGCACCAGGCGGTAGACGGCCGGGTGTGGTTCTTTCCGGAACTTGCCAACGGCTGGGACGCCAAGGCTGAAGGCGAAAAGCCTGCTTGGTATCAGCTGGATTTTGCTAAGCCCCGGCATTTGTCAGGCACCGAGCTGAGCTTTTTTGCCGCAGACAAAGGCTATAGCGCCCCCAATGCCTACCGGGTTGAAGCCTGGATTGGCGGTAAGTGGCAAACCTTGGCAGAGCACCAAGCGCCGGTTGCTGGCGGTATTAACCACGACCACTTTCAAGCGGTTACCACCCAAAAGCTGCGGTTGCAATTTCGCCTAGCCCCGCAAAAAACCATGCGCTTGGTGGAAATAAAGGCCTTTGACTAACCCGAAAAAGCCGCCGCAAAGGCGGCTTTCTTCCCCCAGGCCCGCCAAGCGCTTTACAAGCACTAATATTGAGGCCAGCATAAGGCAGTATTGGTTATTTTCAGGCGCTATGACCCCTTCCAAGCTCGAACAAGAACTGACCCAACTTCGTAAGGAAAATGCCCGCCTCAAGCGCATTGCCAATGACGCCCGGCAAAAGCTCGATGCTGCCCTCGATGGCACCGGCCTATGCCTTTGGCAACTGGAGGTGCCCACCGGCAAACTGGTGATTTTTAACCGCCGCTGGGGCGCCATGTTGGGCTTTGAACCCAAAGAGCTTAATGCCCATTTTGATGTGTGGCACGACAAGCTTCACCCCGATGACAGGGCCGAAGTGGTGGCCGCTTTTGAAAGCCACCTGGCCGGGGAAAGCCCCTTCTACCAAGTGATGCACCGCATGCTGGGTAAAGACGGTTCCGTTACCTGGGTGCTTGACCGTGGCCGGGTGGTGGAATGGGACGAGCAGCAAAAACCCCTCAAGGTGATGGGCACCCATATCGACATCACCAAAGAAAAGGAATACGAGCAAAAGCTCGCCGCCCTCGCCCACCAGGACCCATTAACCGGCCTTGCCAACCGCAGCGCCCTTCACCAGCACTTTGACCTTCTAAAAGCACAAGGCCCCTTGTGCCTAGCCTTTATGGACTTGGACGATTTTAAAAAGGTTAACGACACCCTTGGCCACCGCAGTGGCGACGACTTACTGCGGGCCCTTACCCGCCGTTTGCAAGCCGAGCTGCCAGCAGGCGTGATATTGGGGCGTTTAGGGGGCGACGAATTTGTCATGCTGTTGCCAATGGCAATCAGCAACCCGGCCTTACAAACTCTGGCGCAGCGGCTGATTGATACGCTAGAGCCAGCCTTTGAATTGGATAATGGCGAGGCGCAGGTAGGCATTTCCATTGGTATTGAAAGTACCCAGCCACAAGACAGCTTTGACGATGTGATGGTACGGGCAGATTTGGCCATGTATCAGGTGAAAAAAGCCGGTAAACGCGGTTTTTTGTTTCACCAGTAACACGCTTTCCCTTACTTTAAGCTTCTTTGCGCCATTGCCGTGGGCTGATGCCAAACCAGCGGCGAAAGGCCCTGGAAAAGGCACTAACCTCGGAATAACCCAGTAACAAGGCCATTTGTGAAATGGGTAATTGCCGCTGCTGCAAATAATAGGTGGCCATCTCGCAGCGCACCTTTTCCACCACGGCGGTAAAGCTCAAGCCTTGCTCTTTTAAACGCCGCTGCAACGACCAGCTGGAAAGCCCCATTGGCTCGGCCACATCTTCCAGTGCCGGCTCTCCTTGTGGCAGCAACTGGCGCACCCGTTCCCGGGCCAAATCCACCAGCCCTTGCTGGCTGCTTTGGCTATTTAAACG
Source organism: Gallaecimonas mangrovi (assembly GCF_003367375.1). Taxonomy (GTDB): domain Bacteria; phylum Pseudomonadota; class Gammaproteobacteria; order Enterobacterales; family Gallaecimonadaceae; genus Gallaecimonas; species Gallaecimonas mangrovi. The sequence continues at coordinate 1,165,391 of NZ_CP031416.1, read as the reverse complement.
GCGAATGGCATCTTGCATCACCATCAACAGCATCGGGTCGCTGTCGGGCATTGGCCGCTGCAGATCGCGTTTTGGGATCAGCATCGAGTTAAAGGGTTGGTCAAAATAGACTTGTGCATCAAAGGCTTTACAGTGTTCATGCCAGGCCTCGGGCTGGGGGTGTTCAAAATGCACTTCCCGTGGCGCCCACAGCTTACCGGCACCATGGCGCACCAGGTTTAGCACCATACCCATGGTAAGTTCCGCATCCTGGCGGCGGCATAAAATAGCGCCGTGGCGCACCTGATAATCCAAGCGCCAGCAGTCGCCCTTATCAACCAAGCGAATTAAGGTGTCGTGCTGGTGGTAAGGAAAGGCCCCCACCCAGTTTTGTAACGCCGACTCTAAGGTGTTTGAACACAAACCAATGTAACCAATCAGCCCTAATGACTGCGGTTTGAACTGCTTGCCGTAGTGCAAACCGAAGTTATCACAGCCCGAATGGCGCGCCGCTTCTTCCATAACCCGGCAGTAATTCGCCAGGTTCAGGCTTAACGTTGGCTGCGCCAGCAATTCCGGGTCCACGCCGCTGATGCCAAGAATATGGTCGGCATCTCCGCCCTTTTCACCAATAAAATCGCTAAGCCCGGTTGCTGCTGCCGAGAGTACGCCACGGTTGCCGCCAAAAAGCTCGGCGCTTGCTAATAACGAGCCTTCCATGTTCATCTCCTAGAGAAAGTGCAGCTACTGTGGCTCGCAAATTTTGTACCAGCGACAAGGCCGCCCTGAGCCGCCATTTTGGGGTGACAACTGCTCAAAATAGCACCAAAAAGGTGCGCTTTTGCCCCTCACTGGTGCACTAACAGCCCACCGGTAGCTGTGCTTGCTCAAGGTAGCGGCGCAATAAACGCAGCGAATGCAAGGCCCAATCTGGCCCCAAACTGCGGGTTTGTTCGGTATCGGCGTGAGAGCCGGTCCAGGCCAGCATTTGAATGCGCCGCTGGGCAATAAGGCTGGGCAAAATGGCTATATCGGCGTCGCTGATACTGGCGTGTTGCTGGTAGCCCTCAAGCCAGGCTTCGACCCAATACCGGGCATTCGGCTGGTGCTCCTCAAAGCTAAGGGCCGCGGCTAAGTCGTGCATATACCAGCCAAAACCGCAGTCATCAAAGTCGATAACCCGGGTTTGGCCCTGGTGCAATAACAGGTTGGTTAACCGCAGATCGGCATGAATAAGGCCAAAGCGATCGCTGGCTTTGCCGTAATCGGCCAGCTCACTTTCAATGCGTGCCAGCGCCGCTTCTATCACTGGCCAATCGGCCTTTTGTAAATTCACCGCATCTTGCCAGCGCCCCCAATGGGCCTGGTCGCTAACCATGGTGCTGTGGTCCCATAATATGCGCGAAAAGGCCGGCGGTTTTTGCCATTGCCGAGCGTGCTGGTGCAGCTTTGCGGTAATGGCGCCAAGCTGGCCAAAGGCCTTTGGGTCTACCGCACTGGTAGGCATAACCCCTTCAATCCAATGGAAAAGTACAGCGTGGCGCGGCGTTTGTGCCGGTACCGCCAAGGTCAGTACTCGCTCGCCTTCCTCACTTAAAATTGCCTGGGGCACCGCCATGCCAGCCTCGGTTAGCGCCGCCAGCCAATCCAGCTCGCTCTCGATGTCTTGCTTGCGGTGATAGCCGCCGCGGTGCAGCCGCAGCGCATAACGCCGCGCCCCGGCCTTAACTAAAAAAGTGGCGTTCTCGGAGCGGCAAAGCAGGCTTAACTGCCCTTGGTAAGCCGCCGGATACTGGGCCATTGCCGCTGCCGCCAAGGCATGCAGGCTTGGGTTGTCCAGGGTGTCATATTGGGTGGCACTCATCTTCGACTCCAGCCGTGGATTTAACGCATCCCCAGCATGAAAGCGCAGCGCTTAGCGCGCTTGACCCAGCACCACCGCAACTTGACCACAAGACACAAAAACGTCACACCGCCGCGCAAACTTGACCGCACAGCGCAGCATTCAGTGCGGTGCGGTCAAGTTTGTTGGCAAAAAGCCCCGGCATTATCAAAACACGCTTGGCAATAGCCACAGACCCAAGGAGTACCCATGCTAAAAACCAATGCCTTTGACGCCCAAACGGCTGGCGCCATCAGCGCCGACAAGCTGGCGATGATTGAAAAGCGCCGCCGGTTATTAGGCCCGGCCTATCAGCTGTTCTACCAAGATCCGCTGCACCTGGTAAAAGGAGAAGGGGTTTGGGTATTCGACGTTGATGGCCGCCGCTATTTAGACGTTTACAACAACGTGCCGTCGGTGGGCCACTGCCACCCGCATGTGCTAAAAGCCCTGACCGAACAAGCGGGTATGCTCAATACCCATACCCGCTATTTGCACGACAACGTATTGAATTTCGCCGAAAAACTCATTGGCACCATGCCAAAGGAACTGGCGCAGGTAATGTTTACCTGTACCGGCTCTGAAGCCAACGACCTGGCGCTGCGCATCGCTGAAGACTTTACCGGCGGCACCGGCGTTATCGTTACCGACTATTCCTACCACGGCATGACCAAGGCCATTGCCGCCACCTCGGCGTCGATGCTGCCCTATGTGAAATTAGGCAGCGACGTGCGCACCGTGGCAGCGCCTGTGCACAATCCTGAACACCCAGAGCAAGTTGGCAAGCAATTTGCTGCGAACGTACGGGAAGCGTTGGCCGATATGGCCCGTCACGGCATCAAACCGGCGGCCATTTTAATTGACACCTTCTTTACCAGCGACGGCGGCTTTTTTGACCCGCCCGGCTTTTTACAAGAAGCCATTGCCGCAGTAAGGGAGGCCGGTGGTCTTTATATTGCCGACGAAGTGCAGCCCGGTTATGGCCGCAGTGGCGAGCACATGTGGGGCTTTGAGCGCCACAACCTAGTGCCCGACTTGGTGACACTGGGCAAACCCATGGGCAATGGTCACCCCATGGCGGCCACCGTGGTTAAACCCCATATTCTGGAACGTTTTGGCAGTGAATCGAGCTACTTCAATACCTTTGGCGGCAACACGGTGTCGTCAGCGGTAGGCCTGGCGGTATTGGAAGTGATTGAGCAGGAAAACTTACTGCCATCGGTTTACAAGGCGGGCCGCGCCATTGTCGGCGGCATTGAGGCCTTGGCCGAACGTTTTGAAGGCATTGGCCAGGTTCGAGGCGCTGGGCTCTTTGTCGGGGTGGATTTCGTCGATAAAGACGGCAACCCCGACCCGGCCAGGGCCATTGAAGTGGTGAACGACTTGCGCCAGCACGGGGTGCTGATTGGTGCATCAGGCCCCCATGCCAACATTCTCAAGATCCGGCCACCGCTGGTGTTTACCGACCAGCATGCCCAGATCCTGGTGAGCACCCTTGAGAAAGTGCTTGCCAACCCCTGACCCGGCGCCAAGCGCCGCCTAACAAGGAGAGTGTCATGACAACCAAGCTCAAGCCCACTTTGGGCACCCTGCATTTATGGGGTATTGCCGTTGGCCTGGTCATATCCGGCGAGTATTTCGGCTGGAGCTATGGCTGGGGTGTGGCCGGAACCCTAGGGTTTCTGATCACCACCGCCCTTATCGCCGTAATGTATACCTGCTTTATTTTCAGCTTTACCGAACTGACTACCGCTATCCCCCACGCCGGTGGCCCCTTTGCCTACAGCCGCCGCGCCTTTGGTGAAACCGGCGGCCTTGTTGCCGGTATGGCCACCTTAATCGAGTTTGTGTTTGCACCGCCCGCCATTGCCATGGCCATTGGTGCTTACCTCAACGTGCAATTCCCGGAACTCAACCCCAAATACGCCGCTGTGGCAGCCTATTTGGTGTTTATGACCCTCAACATCCTTGGGGTAAAACTGGCTGCCACCTTTGAGCTGCTGGTCACCCTGTTGGCAGTGCTGGAACTGCTGGTGTTTATGGGGGTGGTATCACCGGGATTCAGTGTCAGCAACTTCGTGGCCAATGGTTGGGCCGGTGCAGACAGTTTCAGCAGCAAAAGCCTGGCCGGTGTCTTCGCTGCCATACCGTTTGCTATCTGGTTCTTCCTGGCCATCGAAGGGCTGCCATGGCAGCAGAAGAAGCCAAAGATCCGAAAAGAACCATTCCCAAAGCCTATATCAGCGGCATTTTAACGCTGGTGGTATTGGCCCTGGGGGTAATGGTGCTGGCCGGTGGCGCTGGCGACTGGCGCAAACTGTCGGACATTAACGATCCCCTGCCCCAGGCCATGAAAATGGTGGTGGGTGCCAACTCCGGCTGGATGCACATGCTGGTGTGGATTGGTTTGTTCGGGCTGATTGCCAGCTTCCATGGCATTATTTTGGGCTATTCCCGCCAGTTCTTTGCCCTGGCCCGGGCCGGTTATCTGCCGGGCGGCCTGTCTAAGCTGTCGCGTTTTCAAACCCCGCACCGCGCCATTATTACCGGCGGCATTATTGGCATTATTGCCATCTTCTCCGACAGCCTGGTGAACATTGGTGGCAACAGCCTGACCGCCGCCATGATCACCATGGCGGTATTTGGCGCCATCGTTATGTACCTGATGAGCATGCTGAGCCTCTTTAAACTGCGCAAAGCCGAACCCGCTCTTGAGCGCACCTTTAAAGCACCGGGTTATCCGCTGGTGCCGGGCATCGCCCTGGTGCTGTCGTTCATCTGTTTGGTGGCCATGTTCTACTTCAACCCCATTATTGGTGCCATCTTTATTGGCTTTATGGCGGTGGGCTATTTGTACTTCTCGGTAACCAAAGCCCAGCGCGACGCCGCGCCGCAAGACATCTTATTGCACCAAAAGTAATTTCCCTTGGTCTAGCGCTTTGACACACTCCCTTTGACCGGCCTGTTGGCCGGCTTTTTTGTGCTGATTTATTGGCGAATTTGTGATGCAAACGGTTGGGCTGTAACGAGCGGTTGTGGTTTATTAGGCACTGAATTTGTGTGATTTTTTAAGTCGCCTAGGTAAGCATGTTTTGGCGGCAGCTAGTAACGCTGTTTGGTGACGAGGTGGTAGGAACCACCAGGGACGGGTAACAACTCAAGACGAGAAAGGGACTTTGGATAACCTGATTCCACGGGCGGTAGCGTCGATTGAGCCTTTTACTAATAAATCAATAATAAACTGATAATTAACGATTTTTATTCGATCCCTATTATCCCTCGTTGCTCCTTTATACGCCGGTTTGCGCACCGGCAGGCGCCCTACTTTTGTTTCGACAAAAGTAGGCAAAACCATCGCCCATGTTCCGCGATGTCTTTGCTTCTGGTCGTTCTCGGTTCACCGGTTCATACGCGTGTCCTGACGCGTACTCACCTGCTTCGACATCCCTGTCTCAGCTGCCCCTTCACTCTCGACAGCAAAGCGCTTCACTTAACGGGCAATAAGAGCGGTGTTAGCGGCAGGCTTTGCTTCACGCGTTTTGTCCGACGTGATGATAACGAGCGCATGTCTCGCATAAAAAAGAGACCGCTCGATTTTGTGGAGCCATTCTTGGCTTTTACAATAGGATTTAAAGGAGGATCAGTAGGTTAAGCTTGTAATACCAACTGGTCATATGAGTGAAAGCGAGCGCACTCACTAATAAAACTGTTATATGGCCAAAAGGAAGATCAGGATATGAGCCTAAACCTTTATATGAAAACGGATAAGTTTCAGTCTAATAAGGGGATGGCTGAATTTTTTCATGCTGAGCTTACCCGACGAGGATTCGAATTATCTGCTCCCGAACATGAAGACTATATGTACTCTATAGAGTCCACGATAGACGGTGAAGTTGTCATTTTCTACATGGGCAAGAACGATGAGGAATCATCTCCTCCTCTATGGCAGGTTTGGCCTGAACAAAGAATTCCGTTCTTAAAGAAATTGTTTGGCAAACCCAATAAAGAGCCCGAGAAGAAAGCCAAACAATCTTTGGAGGAGATAGTAAACAACATAGAGGGCGTAGATTGTGTTGAATGGGCCATATAACAAAAAAGTTTAGAAGTGGATGTCTTTTTTTTAAATCTGGTTGAGAAAAGGGCTGCTCATTGAAACCACCAGAACTGTGTTTACATACAGCACATCTAGTCTGCCTTGGCGATTCTGGCACCTTTATTACGCACACTTGGCTCATATATTCCGATAGGATGTCTACAAGGTATTGATTAATATAAGTTAGTAATGAGGTCCGACTTCAAGATAAGAAGCCGGTCCAACCAGCAAAAGAAGCCGACTCGTTTTCACGCAAGATGATAAATAGGGTCGCAGATATCGTTAGGAAAATCAGATGGTTAAAACCGACACTCCTAGTGATCTGATGAGTGAAAACGAGCCGGCTTCATAACTATTGTTCTACAGCCTGAGACCGAGTATTACCTAATCATTCAAAATAGAAGTAGAGAATGAATATCCAGTTAAAAGAAATAGATCGTTCAAATTATCAAGAATGTATAGATTTGAAAGTTAATTCAGATCAACAGAATTACGTAGCGCCGAACATTATTTCTTTAGTCGAAGCAGCATATGAACCAGATTTGTATCCCTTGGGCATTTACGATGACGAGAAATTTATTGGCTTTATTCTCTTTGATTTCGATAAAGAAATTAATGGGTGGTCAATGAGTCGATTTATGATTGGTAGCGAATACCAAGGAAAGGGATACGGAAAAGAATCACTCAAAGTCTTCTTGGCGTTTTTTAATGCAAAATTCGGCAATGTTACACTGTATACAAGTGCAGAATTAGAGAACGAAATCGCTATTCACTTGTATGAATCATTCGGTTTTAAACGACAGAATAACTTTGAGTACGAGCACAAAGGTAAGCTGTACCGAGAAACAAGGATGGTACTTGAGGCGAATAGATAATTAAGGATTAGTGCCAGAAATGGCAGTAGAACAAGTCGCTGCAATTGACAAAATACATGTCACGCATTTTGCAGAGCAAAATGACGCGCCAAGTATTTTGCAACTGAGCTCGGCGTTATGTGCCATGGTGAAGCTATGATTAGGCTCCTGAAATTTATATTTATCGTTGCGCCGTGCGTAACCGTGTATTTCTTCAGCCTCTTAGTAGTTCTTATGGCTTTGAGTGATGCAGAGGGAGGCCGAGTGGGTGTTCTGCTGCTAGCGCTATCAATTGCCGTGCTCGCTGTATTGGCCACCACTTGGGCGGCAGGCTTTTGGGGGCGTTGGTGGTTTCCTGCAACATTTATGGTTTTGCCATTTGTTGTGTTCGTGGACTTCATTTTGTCGTCCATTTTGGGCATACCACCAATGGTACTTACCGTTTGTTGCTTTGTGGTTACCAGCGTCATCGGAAGTATGAAGCGTGTTGGCACATAACAAAGTTTTCAAATCGCCCAAACTGCGGGCTGGGACGCAAACTCGCTGGCTTGGCGCTTCGCGCAGTATAGCCAACGGTTTGCCCCCCTTAAAACGGCGTTATGCCCTTTGATAGCCATGAGCGAAATATCAAAAAAAATCGATGAAATCATAAATATGGAGCTAAAAGCCTTAATGAAGGCGAAAGGCTTCAAGAAGAAAGCTCGCAATTTCTATAAAGCGCTTGATGGTGGTGTTTTTCTATTGGTAAATGTGCAAGGCAGTATGTACAACGATAATCAGGATGCACGTTATACCGTAAATTTGGGTGTGTTCTTCCCAGAAATATATGAAATGGTTGGCTTCGGAAACGTAGATACAGTACCAAGCATTCCAGACTGCTCGATTTCAAAAAGAATAGGACATCTGAAACCTGAAAAAACAGACTTTTGGTGGCAATTAACGCCATCGTCTAACTTGCAGCAATTGGCCACTGATGTTTCAGCTTCAGTAGAGCGATATGGCCTGCCGTGGTTGCAGGAGAATTCATCAATATCAGAAGCCTCGGCCGAACTGAAAGGGCAAAACCCATTCACAGCAGCTGCTACTGCTGTTATTGAGGGTAACAGAGCTGAGGCGGCAGATATCATAAATAGAATTATTTCCAAGGGTAGCGCTGCAAAAAGTAGAGCTATTTCTTGGGGCAAAAAGTACAAATTGCTGGAGGCATAACAAGGTGCTGCTTCGGACAATGGACTTCACCCACTTTATCAGACCTTCATCAATAACTGATAAAAAAGCATCGATACATATCCAATAAAGTGATGTTTTGTAAAACACCGCCTGGTATTTTACAAAGCCGCTTAGGTGTTTGCCCAAAACGCCCAGGCGTAATAGATAACCACTTCCAGTAGCACGGCGGCTGAAAACACGACCGAGCCCATATAAACACCTAATTCCGATTTGGGGTCGGTGCTGCCCCAGGGGTGCCAAATGGCGTTTACAAGACGAAATAGCCTTGGCATTTTCCAGGCGCGGCTGGCGGCAATGGCGCTGATGAGTAGCGGCAGCGCCCAAATAAGTAACACCCATATAGCGTGCAGGTGGTAGGCCGCGACATGGCTGGCAAGCATGGCGGTAATAAACACGGCGCCACTTTCAAACAAGTACCTAAAAATGCTCACAAGGCCCTCTCAAAACACCTAACCCATCTTTCGGGCCGCTATTTTTCCTCAACTGCGGGCATTTAGAAACACTTTATTAACCTGGCTGTGGCAATGGGCGTTGATCCCCCTCCCCCTACTGAGCGTAAGGTGGTGAGTAATTCAACCTGTTGGGCAGTTATGGCCTTTGTTAGTGGCAACTACCACACCTTGCGCGTGATCCTTGGCGACCAGTTAAATGCCAGTCACTCCTGGTTTAAGGCCGGCGACGATGGCGTTTTGTACCTGATTGCCGAATTCCCCTCTGAAGCCCATTACGTTAAGCACCACATTCAAAAGCTTTGTGCCTTTTTTCTGGCAATGGCGCGTTTTGCCGCCGCCCTTAACAGCGCCGGGCACAGGGTTTGTTACCTCACCTTGGACGACACCCAGCACTTGGGGTTTGGCGAAATCATCGAGCAGGTTTTTGGTGAGGCAGGCGCGATAAAGCTTGAGGTGCAAAGGCCCGATGAATACCGGGTGCTATCGGCCTATGAGGCCCTTGCCGAAAAGCTGCCGCTAACCATGGTCGATAGCGAGCATTTCTTGCTGCCTTTTACCGATATCCCTAAGCATTTTAAGGCCCAAAGTACTGTGCGCATGGAGCATTTTTACCGAAAAATGCGCCGCCGCTTTCAGGTGCTAATGACCGCCAACAAACCGGAAGGCGGGCGCTGGAATTTTGATGCCGACAACCGCAATAAACTCAAAGCGGCCGACCTTGCCGCCATTCCAGAACCCTTGTGTTTTAGCAATGATGTTAGCGCCATTCTTGAGCGCCTGGCGCGCCACCAGGTGCCAAGCATTGGCACTGCCCAAACGCAGTTGCTGTGGCCGGTAACCCGCCAGCAAGCCAAAGAGCTGCTGCACTATTTTTGCCAGCACTTACTGGCCAACTTTGGGCGTTTTCAAGACGCCATGACCGGCCAGTCCCCCCACCGCTGGAGCCTTTATCACTCGCGGCTGTCCTTTGCCCTTAACAGCAAAATGCTGAGCCCCTGGCAGGTGATAACAACAGCCATTAGTCACTACCGCCAGCAAAGCGACATTAACCTGGCCCAGGTGGAAGGTTTTGTTAGGCAAATTTTGGGCTGGCGCGAATATGTGCGCGGCATCTACTGGGCCAACATGCCAGACTACCACCAGCAAAACGCCCTGGCGGCCAGCCGGCCACTGCCCGACTATTTTTGGCATGGCCAAACCCAGATGCAGTGCATGGCCAGCGCCATTGGCCAATCGCTTCACTACGGCTATGCCCACCACATTCAGCGGCTTATGGTTACCGGTAATTTTTGCCTGTTAACCGGCATCCACCCTGACCACGTCGATGCCTGGTATTTAGGCATTTATGTTGATGCCATTGAATGGGTGGAACTGCCTAACACCCGCGGAATGAGCCAGTTTGCCGACGGCGGCTGGATAGCGTCAAAACCCTATTGCGCCTCCGGCAGTTACATTCAGCGCATGAGCGACTACTGCCAGCATTGCCACTATCAGGTAAAAGACAAAACCGGCCCCGACGCCTGCCCGTTTAACAGCCTTTACTGGCGCTTTATGCTGCACCACCGCCAGCGCCTGGCCCAGAACCCACGCCTGGGTATGCTTTATGGCAACTGGGACAAGCAAAGCCCGGCCGAACAAGCCGCAATACTGCAAAGGGCCGACTGGTGCCTTGAAAACCTCGATAAGTTATAAGCAGCCAAGGCCTTTTAAGGTGCTGGCAACCGCCTCATCAAGCGCGGTGTGGGGCTCTTCCCCTAAAAAGGCCAGTAGCTTGCTGTTATCCAAGCGCACTTCTTGCTGCCACAAATAGCGCATTTCCTGCACTTCACGAAAAGTGGCGTTAAAAACCCCCAGCAGCGGCACTAGCCACCAGGGAAAGGCCTTTATTGGCGGCCGCTGGCCCCTTTCGCGCTGCACCACCTCAGCAATGGCATTAGCCATTTGCTGGCCGCTGCTGTCCCAGTGGCCAGCAAAGTTAAAGCAGGCGTAACCCGGTAATTGCTGGCGGCGCTCCACCAGCACTACCATGGTTTTGGCCAAGTCGGGCAAATAAGCCCACTGGTGGCCCACCTTACCGGGGTTTAGCACCCGGCTTACCGCTTTACCGGGCTGAACCAATTGCGCAAACCAGTTATTACCGGCCTTGGGGCCAAAAAAGTCCCCCGCCCGCACCACGATGGCCCGGCCTCCTTGCGCAACAAAGCTGTCTAAGCGCTGCTCCATTTGTACTCGCACTTTGCCCTTGCCGCTTAACGGGTGCTGGGGCGATTGCTCGCTGATAAGGGGAAAACTGTCAGGCCCGTAGTTATACACATTGCCCGGCAGCAGCACCGCTGCCCCTTGCGCCTTGGCCGCCGCCAGGGTGTTTTCAAACATCACCGGCAGCAGCGTTTGCCAGTTTTTATAACCGGGCGGGTTAACCGCATGCACGATAACAGCGCAGCCTTCGGCCGCCTTTGCCACCGCACTTTGGTCCATGGCGTCACCTTGGCGCCACACAATGCCATCATCGCTTGTCTTGATATGGCGGGCCATTGCCACCACTTGCCAGCCGTTTTGCAGCAGCGCTTTTGCCACCTCACTGCCAATACCGCCTGTTGCCCCTAATACCAGTGCCTTTTTGCTCATCTTGTTCGCCTCAACCAAATGGATAGTGGCAGCTTAAGGCCATTGCCAACCAAACAAAATTGACGAAAACAACATTGCAGCCATACATTAATGCATGGATAAAAACCTTAGCTGGGAATGGTATCGCTCCTTTTTGGCGGTGATGCAACACGGTTCGCTGTCGGCAGCGGCCCGTGAACTCGGTAGTACCCAGCCTACCCTTGGCCGCCATATCACCGCCCTTGAGCGCCAGCTTGGCAAGGTGCTGTTTACCCGTGCCCAAGGCGGGCTCATTGCCAGCCAGGAAGCAAAAGCGTTGCTGCCCTTTGCCGAGCAAATGGCCAGTAGTGCCAAGGCTCTTCATCGCCTGGCCAGCAGCCAGGGCAGTCACATTGAAGGGGTGGTGCGCATTACTGCCAGCGACATCGTAGGGGTTGAGCTACTGCCGCCGATATTGGCCAAACTCTCGAACCGTTACCCGGCCCTGCAACTGGAATTGGACCTGTCTGACAAAGCGCAGGATCTGCTGCATCGCCAAGCCGATATTGCGGTGCGGATGTTTCGCCCCACCCAGCAGCAACTTATCGCCCGCAAGGTTGGTATGTTAGCGCTGGGGCTATATGCCAGCCCGGCCTATTTGGCCCATAAAACGCTGCCAACAGCCATGGCCGACCTAACAAGCCACGGCTTAATTGGTTTTGACCACACCAGCGCTTTTATTCGCGATGCCAGCAAACAGCTGGCGGTTAGCGAATTTGAACGCCGCCGTTTTGCCCTGGCCACCGACTCTAACGTGGCGCAGCTGGCCATGATAAAAGCCGGGCTTGGCATCGGTTTTTGCCAGGACGTTATCGCCAAGCGTTACGCACTCTGCCCGGTGCTCCCCGAGATTCGTTTAAACCTTGAGGCCTGGCTGGTGATGCACGAAGACTTAAAACACAGCAAGGCCTGCCAAGCGGTCTTTAGCGCCCTGGCCGAAGGCATGGTTACTCTTTGAAGTACACCGTTTGACTGGTGGTTACCAACAGCTCGCCATCGGCACCCCACAGCTCAGCGCTTTGGTCAAAATAGCCGTTGTAAAAACGGTTGGCCCAAGCCCGGCCCAATAAATGGCGCTGGCCCTGACGGGCAAGCGCGGCGCCGTCGGCATGAAAAATCACGCTCATCGATACCGTGCCCACCAATGCCAGCCCCTGGCGCTTCACAAAAAGCCGCGGAAAGAAAATATCACTAAGGGCGGCAAGGGCCGGGAAGTCCAGCGCCCGTGGTGGCTGGTCTCTTACCCATAACAGGCTGTCAGAGGTACTGGGTAGCCTTGGCTCACTTTGTAAAATGGGCGCCACGCTGCCGCTGATAAAGCGAAGGTCATAGTTTTTAAAAAAGCCTGGCAAACCAGCAATGGCCGACATTACCGGCACCGTGTTAACCGACGGCGCGCCGGGGTACTGGGCGGCTGATGCCGACCAGGTTTCACGGCGCAGAGCGCAAACCACGGTGGCGGTCATCGCCACTTGTTGCTGCTGAATAAGCTCAACATACCAATGCTGGGTTGAGCGGTTGGTGCGGGTGGCTTTGGCGTTAATTTCATAGTCGCCGTCGTTAACAGGGGCGGCAAAATTCACCGTTAGCGCCACCGGTTCGCCCTGGCAAGCCTCATGCTTTAATACCGCCTGCAACATCACCGCTGCCAAGGCGCCGCCAAAGGGGCCAACCATGTTGTCATAGGCGGCAACGGTTTGGCCTTGGTAATGGCCGTTGCTGCCGGTTAAGGTAATGACGTCGTCAAAAGGATGTGCTGCCATTTTCTGCCTCAACAAAATGCCGTAACTGCGCTGATAGTAACTGGTCAGATGAGAACAAACAAATGACAAAAGCTCCCTTGCTACCAAGGTATAACAACGGCTTGTTAGCACCATGAATGCCCTGCTAGCGCTGCTAAAAAACGACCCGCTGCGTTGGCGCGCCCTGCAAATAGTGCAGGCCTACGGCCCCGCCAACAGCTACCTTGCCGCCGGTTTTGTGCGCAACTTGGTGTGGGACCATCTGCACCAAAAAAACACCGCCCTTAACGATATTGATGTGGTGTATTTCAGCCCGCAAGCAGGCGGCGATGCCGCCTTTGAAACACGCCTAAAAGCCAAGGCCCCCGAGTTTAATTGGCAGGTGCGCAACCAGGCTTTTATGCATCAACGTAATGGCGACAGGCCCTATACCAGCGTGGTTGATGCCATGCGTTTTTGGCCGGAAAAGGAAACGGCGGTGGCGGTGCGTTTAGATGCAACGGGCACCCTTGATTGCATCAGCGCTTTTGGTGTTGAGCGGCTTTTCGCGCTGACCATTACCCCAAACCCGGCCCGAGATCCGGCGATAGTGAGTGCGCGCATGGCGGCCAAAAACTGGCTAGAGATTTGGCCAAAGCTCACCGTGCAGCAAGGATGTGACCAACCCGGCTAAACGGCGCATGCCAGTTGCAAAAAATGGCCTTATCACGGCAGTCTAGGCTTTGCCTGCTTGTTAAAAGATATTGATAACCATGAAAAAAACCTGGCTGTATTTATTGGCACTGCTGTGCTGTTCGGCGTTTGCGAAGCCCCCTGAACAAAAAGACCTTACCGCTTATCTGTTTGTGTATTTCACTGGCAATAAGGTCAGTGAAGAGGCCATTCACTTCGCGGTCAGCGCCGATGGTTATCACTACTACGCCCTCAACCATAACCAGCCAGTGCTGGACTCCAAACGCATTAGCTCTTCTGGCGGCGTGCGCGACCCACACATTCTTCGCAGCCAAGATGGCCAGCACTTTTATATGGTGGCCACCGACATGACCGCCAGCAAGGGCTGGGATTCCAACCGCGCCATGGTGTTACTGAAATCCACCGACCTGGTGCACTGGCAATCAAGGGTGGTGAATATTCAGCAGCGTTTTAGCGGTAACAGCACCCTTAAACGGGTGTGGGCACCGGAAACCATTTTTGATGCCAAGGCCGGTAAATACCTGATTTACTTTTCAATGAAGCACGGCAATTCCCCCGACAAGCTCTATTACAGCTATGCCAACCCAAGCTTTACCGACCTTGCAACAACGCCAAAGCCGCTCTTTACCCCGGCCAGCGGCAAGGCCGCCATTGATGCCGACATCATTGAAAAAGACAGCCTCTACCACCTTTTTTATAAAACCGAGGGCCACGGCGACGGCATCAAAGAGGCCACCAGCCACAGCCTTACCGCCAACCAATGGCAAGAGCAAAACGATTACAAACAGCAAACCCAAGACGCAGTAGAAGGCGCCGGCGTCTTTAAGCTCAGCAATACCGACAGCTACATTTTGATGTACGACGTCTACAAAAAAGGCCGCTACCAATTTACCCAAAGTCAGGATCTGCGCCATTTCACGGCAGTGGATAATGACATCAGCATGGATTTTCACCCGCGCCATGGCACCGTTATGGCCATTACCCGCCAGGAGTTACAAAGGCTGTTTCGGGCCTTTGGCAAACCCAGCCATTACCCGCCCCTGAACCACAACCCGGTGATTGCCGGCTATTACGCCGACCCCGACGCCTTGTATTCGCACCTTACCCACCGCTACTACATCTACCCCACCAGTGATGGCTTTACCGGCTGGAGCGGCGATGATTTCAAGGCCTTTTCTTCGGCTAACCTCAGCGATTGGCGCGCCGAAGGCAGCATTTTGAACCTGAAAACCGAGGTTAGCTGGGCCAACAGCCATGCCTGGGCACCGACAATGGCCGAGAAAAAAATCCATGGCCACTACCGTTACTTTTTCTACTTTACCGCCGACGGCAACATTGGCGTGGCGTCCAGTGCTAGCCCCACAGGGCCTTTTGTCGATTCAGGAAAACCGCTGATATCCACCTTGCCCAAAGGCGTTAGCGGCGGCCAACAAATTGACCCGGCGGTCTTTACCGACCCGAAAACCGGCAAGTCTTACCTTTATTGGGGCAATGGTTACATGGCGGTAGCCGAGCTTAGCGATGACATGCTGTCGTTAAAGCCCGGCACGACCCGGACTATTACCCCCGATAGCGACTTTCGTGAAGGCTCAAAAGTGTTTTACCGCCAGGGTATTTACTACTTTTTATGGAGCCAAGACGACACCCGCAGCCCCAATTATCAGGTGCGCTACGGCACCAGCGACAACCCCTATGGCCCCATTCGGGTACCCAAGCACAACTTGGTGATCGCCAAAGATCCCGCCAAAGGCATTTATGGCACCGGCCATAATGGGGTGATTAAAGTGGCGGGCCGTGATGAGTGGTATTTGCTGTATCACCGTTTTTCCATTCCTAATGGCATCACCATGGGCGACGCTGCCGGTTACCACCGTGAAGTGTGCATCGACAAGCTGCACTTTGGCCCTGATGGCCACATTGTGCCGGTTATTCCCACCTTAAAAGGCGTTCAACCCCTGCCTAAAGCCAAGCTGAAAAATAGCGGCTAACCGCAGCGCGGTTTTAAAAACTGTGACGTTATAAGCAACTGCCAAAAAACCTTGGCCGTTGCTTTTATTTTGAGCAGCGAGCAACTTTTTGTTCAGCAACTTTGTTCCACTATGACTTGGCAAA
This sequence comes from Gallaecimonas mangrovi, assembly GCF_003367375.1. Lineage (GTDB taxonomy): Bacteria > Pseudomonadota > Gammaproteobacteria > Enterobacterales > Gallaecimonadaceae > Gallaecimonas > Gallaecimonas mangrovi. The sequence goes on along the minus strand of NZ_CP031416.1, from coordinate 1,149,708 downwards.
GCGTGAATTACTCAACTTCAGCTCGCTTTTTTCCGCCACAGCACACGGCTTTTGGCCGGAAAAGCCAACCAGGAGAAGTCAGATGGAACTAGTTGACATAAAAGAGCTTTTTGGCAAGGTTGCCAATCTATTTACCCTGCTTGGCACCGCCTTTTTCGCCCTAATTACCCTCGGCACCCTGGCCGACCTGTGTTGGGCCAATAACTTCAGAGACATTGTGGTTACCCTGGGCCAGGCAATCTGCTGTTCCTTGATTGGTTACGTGTTTTGGTGGGGTTATAACTACGGCCACCAGCATCACTAATTACCCATTGGGGCCAGCTAATACCTGGCCTTTTCTCGCCTCATTCTAAGCCTGCTACTTAGCGCCTACTGGCAAGCCAGTGGCGCCTTAAGTTGTTATATTGTGCCCCTGACGTTTTTAAAGGCGGTCTATGAAACGCGAAACGGTGATATTGCTGCACGGCCTGGCCCGTAGTGAAAAATCAATGTGGAAAATGGCAAGAGCCATGGGAAAGGCCGGATTCTATGTCATTAACCAAGGGTACGATTCGCGCCACCACGATGTGGCTTCGCTGGCACGCCATGTACTGCCACAGGCATTGCACCAGGTAAAGCCCGGCCACCGCGTGCACTTTGTCACCCATTCCTTGGGCGGCATCTTGTTACGCCAATACCTAAAGCATCACCCCATCGAAAACCTTGGCCGGGTAGTCATGCTTGGCCCCCCCAATCAAGGTTCACAAGTGGTAGACAAGCTGAAGAAAATGCCGGGTTTTTATCACTTAAACGGCCCGGCCGGCATGGAACTGGGTACCGACGGCGTGGTAACCCGTTTGGGCCGCGCCAATTTTGAGCTGGGGGTGATCGCCGGCAGCCGCAGTATTAATCCGGTATTGTCGATGCTGTTACCCGGTGCCAACGACGGCAAAGTTACCGTTGCCAGCACCCGCTTAAAGGGCATGAAGGCACATTTAACCTTGCCGGTATCGCACCCTTTTATGATGCGAAGCCCCCAGGTGATAGCCCAAGTCATTCATTTTTTGTTGTTTGGCCGCTTTGATAAGTAACGGGCAAAAGGAGTTTGCGGTGCCGCCACGTTTTATTGACAGCTTCCCGCCCCTAAGGAGCCAGCGGTTAGCGATTTCACCGCTTGGCGAAGCTGACTTAAAGGCCTTTAGCGACTACCGCGCCCGGCCTGAGGTGGCCCGTTATCAAGGCTGGGGCACTGATTACCAACTAAAAGATGCCGAGGCGCTTTACCGCCAGCAGCTATTGCTGCCTTTTCCGAGCGCCGACACCTGGTATCAGCTGGCGATACATAACCAGCAGCAGCAACTGGTTGGGGATTTAGCCCTGCACTGGCTAGACAATCAGAGCTGCGAAGTCGGCTTTACCCTGGCCCCTGCCCACCAAGGCCAAGGTTATGCCACCGAAGCGTTGCAATGCCTGCTTGGCTATCTATTTAAGCTGCGCGCCATCAAACAAGTTACGGCGCTAACCGATGCCCGCAATACGCCATCGGCGGCGGTACTGGCACGCTGCGGCTTTAAAAGCCGCGACAAAGTGGCGCAAAAGGCCTTTTTTAAAGGCCAGTGGTGCGACGAATACCATTACCAACTTAGCTACGCCCAGTGGCAGGCCAATAACAGCAATTAATAAAAAACAGCCAAGCCCCTTGCCAGCCAGGGATTTTCTGAGTGTAAAATAGCCACATTCGTTTCCACGGAAGGCCCTTGATGTCTTTTACTTCCCCCGTTGTCCTCACCGGCCAGAAAGTCCAGTTAGAACCGCTTAAAGAAGCTCACCTTGAAGGTTTAAAGCGCGCCGCCGCAGACGGTGAAGTTTGGCGTTTGTGGTATACCCGGGTGCCTAATCCAGAGCAAATGGCTGAAGAAATTCAGCGCCGTTTGGCGCTGCACCAAAGTGGTTCCATGCTGCCGTTTGCCCTTCGCAACCAAACAACAGGCGAGCTTTGCGGCATGACTACCTTGATGAATATCGATGCCAAAAACCATCGGGTAGAGATTGGTTCCACCTGGCTGGCCGCCAGCGCCCAAAACACCGGCATTAACACCGAAGCCAAGTTGTTGCTGTTAGGCCATGCTTTCGACACCTTAGGCTGCATTGCCGTGGAATTTCGCACCCATTTTATGAACCACCGCTCTCGCGCCGCCATTAGCCGCCTTGGCGCCAAACAAGACGGTATTTTGCGCAATCACCAATTGATGCCAGACGGTAGCTACCGCGACACAGTGGTGTTTTCCATTATTCATAACGAGTGGCCAGCAGTACGCCGCAACCTTAACCACTTGCTGGGACGAAATACCCTTGAAGATAATCAGCGTTGATCCGTTAAGCCCCATTGCCACAGAACTGATGGCCGAACTGAGCGAAGTACTGGCCACCATTACCGGCAGCGACGGCACCAATTCCTTTGATGTCACCGAAATGAAGCAACTGGAATCCATATTCGCCCTGGCCTTTGACGATGAAGGCCGCGCTATTGGCTGCGGTGCCATTCGGCCCTTTAGTCCGGGGACTGGCGAAATCAAAAGAATGTATGCCCGTAGCGGCACCAAAGGTGTGGGCACTGCCCTGCTGCAATACCTTGAGCAGCAAGCGCTGCGTATCGGCTACCAACGGTTGTGTTTGGAAACCCGCAAGGTCAATGAAAGGGCGGTGAATTTCTACCAGGCCAAAGGCTATGACGTTATTGATAATTACGGCCGCTACCAAGGCCGGGACGATGCAGTTTGCTTTGCCAAAGCATTGGTCGCTTAAAACGCTTTGGCGTCATTGGCCATAAGAAGCGCCAATATCGAAGCGCTTGCACTGATACGGCTATCACCTAGGCTTATCACTACACCCTATTGATTTATCGGGTGCTTTTATCGATACATGCACTAAGGAGAGAGGCATGTTAACGCTAAAAATGGCGGGCTTGGCCGCTTTGGCGCTGTTCGTCGCCGCCTGTTCCACCACGCCCCCACCCAGCCAATACCACAGCACCTTACCCAGCACTTTAACCGGGCAAATGACCTACAAGGCCCGCATAGCGCTGCCGCCACAGGCCTATGCGGTGGTCGACGTTATCGATGCCAGCGGCCAACCCTTGGCCGAAAAAGCCTGGCCCCTCGATGGCAAACAGGTGCCACAGGCGTTTGCCATCAGCTTGCCAGACGGCGGCCAGGCGCCCTTTAAGGTACAGGCACAAATTTTTGTAAACGCCCGCCCGGCTTGGCTAACCCCCTGGCTGACCGTAACCCCGATGAGCAACAGCATCGACATGGGTGAAATTCTGCTCGCTCCGGCCCCGCCGGGGGCTTTTTCGATGGCATTAAGCTGCGCCAAGCACTATGTCAGTGTTGGCTTTACTCCCGACAGCATGCAAATACATATCGACGGCAAGCGCTACGACATGAAACAAGTTGAGGCGGCCTCCGGTGCCCGTTATCAGGCAACAACAGAACCCGGCACTGTGCTTTGGAACAAAGGCAGCAAAAACTGGGTTACCGTCAAAGGCCAGTCTCTCCCCGATTGCAAAACGGTTGGTACCCTAAGCACCCGGGCACTTACCGGTAAAACCTGGCAGGTAGAAGACATCAATGGCGCTGGCATTATTGATAGCAGCTTGGTCAGCCTGAGCTTAAACAGCGAAGGGCGTTTGGTTGGCAAGGCTTCTTGTAATAACTTTTACGGCAGCTTTTCAGCTAGCGGCGATAACTTTGAGGTACAAGGCTTGGCCTCTACCCAAAAGATGTGTACACCGGCGCTGATGGATCAAGAACAAAAATTTCTGCAAGCCCTAACCGATGCCCGCCACTTTGCCTTTACCAATAAAGGCGCGCTAATACTCTTTGGCCCAGGCGGCGGTAGTATCAAAGCGGTGCTTCAAAAGCCTTAAAAAAAACGCCCGCATAAGCGGGCGTTTTTAGTGGTGCCAACCTTATTTACCCACGTACTGAGCACGGGGGCGAATAAGGCGAGGGTCTTGGTTAAATTCGTAGAAGTGGGCACACCACCCTACAACCCGGGAACAGGCAAACAGTGAGGTAAAGAAGCGTTCTTCAATGCCCAGCGCCAAGTAAACAGCACCTTTGTAGAATTCGAGGTTGGCATAAATTTCTTTGCCTTTCTTCGCAAATTCCACCTGGCAGGCTTCTTCTACCGCCACCAAGGTTTCCATCAGCTCTTGGTATTGGCTGCCTTCACAGAAGTGGCGAGCCATGGGTTTGAGAATACCGGCCCGGGGGTCAAGACGGCGGTATTCGCGGTGGCCCATACCCATAATTTTCACTTTGTTGGCCAGGGCATCATTCACCCAAGCGGCGGCTTTTTCAGGGCTGCCAATTTGACGGGCCATTACCACTGCGGCTTCGTCAGCGCCGCCATGCAGCGGGCCGGACAAGGCGCCAAGACTACCACCAACACTGGCGGTAAGGTTGGCTTTGGTTGATGCCACCACACGGCCGGCAAAGGTACCGGCATTAAAGCTGTGGTCCATTTGCAGGATTTGTACGGTTTCTAAGGCACGTACCGCATGGGCGCTGGGCTGCTCACGGTTAAAGGCATACAGCAATTTTTCGCAAAAGCCTAACCCTTCGGGCAGTTCGGTAACGGCGCCAAACTGGCAGAGGTTATGCCAGGTGCGCACCACTGCCGATTGCTTGGCCGTTAATACCAGGGCTGATTCCAGGTGTTCGGGGAGAAAGTCAGGAAGCGGCTCACGGGCTTGGGTGTTGGTGATAGGTGCTAAGGCTTGCAGCACAGCCATCGGGTGCAGGTCACGGCCTAACTGCTCTAATACCCGCAGTTCAACCGGACTTAATTCAGATTCGCTGGCCAGCCACTTATCAAAGGTCTGGGCCTGGGCTTCGGTGATTTCCTTATCGGCCAACACCAGCGCAATAACAGCGGCTAACGATTGCTTGCTCAGGTCGTTAATGTCTTTACCACGATAACTCAACCGACCGATGTCGCCTTCGACATTGGAAATGGTTGTAGCGCCTACCAGCACCCCTTCAAGGCCAATATTGATCTCTGTACTCATAGGGTCCTCGCATTTATTTATGATGTATTTATTAGTGCGCGGATATTAAATGCCTCCTCATGTTGTTAATCTAATCAAACTAAATAACCAAACGATAAGGCAAACTTATCATGCGATTGGAAACGGGCGAGCTACGTACCTTCCACACCCTGGCCCGCACCGGCGGTTTTAGGGCCGCAGCGAAAGACCTTTATTTGACCCAATCGGCGGTGAGCCAATCAATAAAGCAGCTTGAAGCCAAGCTCGGCCAACCCCTGGTAACCCGCGACCGGCCGATTAAGCTCACCGCCGCTGGCCGCCGCTTATACCGCTACGCCGATGACGTGCTGCGCCAAGAGCAATTGGTGCTGGGGGATTTATCACGGCTGGCACGGGGCGCCAACCAGCAGCTGAGTGTGGCTATCGACAGCACCAACAACCGTTTTGCCGGGCCCGACCTTATTGCCCAGTTTTCCAAGCAATGGCCAGAAACGCGGCTGAGGATCATTGAGCAGCCGTCGCGAGATATTGTGCAAACGGTAATGAGCGGCGAAGTTGAGCTGGGCTTAGGGCCTTTTGAAACCCGCATGCGCCAGTTTGAAACCATTCCAATTTATGAAGAAACCCGGCGGCTGCTGATTAGCCCGCGCCACCCGCTGCACCAACCGATGATGACCCCGGCAGAACTGCAAAAAATGCCACTGGTGGTGTCGTCGCTAGACGAGCCTGACCAGCGGCCTTATGCCGAGAAACTGCGCGACAGGTTTCAGATGATTTGGCAAATCTCCAGCCTTAACCTGCGGTTAAACCTTATCGACCGTGGTTTGGCGGTGGGTTACATCAGTGACAAGGTGATTAGCGAGCTGCCGCAGGTGCAGCATTTAAGGCCGTTGGATGAGTTCGACTTTGCCGCCATTCAGCGCCAGGTGGGACTATTTTTCCGAAAAGGCCGCGATTTAAGCCCGGCGGCGCTCGATTTTATTGGCCTATGTAAGGATTACTGGCAGCACTGAGCAAAGGTTCCATAATGAGAAAGACCTAACGGCAATACCAAGGAGAGGTTATGCGCGTCTTTTCACCGCTATTGTTGCTACTGCTTTGCAACAGCGCCCTTGCCGCCAATGTACAAGACACTTTCTTTAAACATGTCAGCTCCTTATGTGGGCAAACCCTGATTGGTGCCGTCACTAAAGATGAACCCAAAGATCCGGCATGGAGCGGCCAAACCCTTAGCTTAACCTTCAAAGACTGCAGCCAAAGCGAAGTGGCAATGGAGCTTAGCAATGGCAACAAAAAGCCGCTGTTGATGATTTTACGCCGCGCTAGCGACAACCTGCAGTTAGAGCATCGCCACCAATTGCCCGGCGGCGGCGAAGGCAACATCAGCCGCTTTGGTGGCCGCACCAAAACCTTAGGCACCAGCACCGCCCAAACCTTTAGAGCCGATGCGATATCCCAGGCTTTGTTTATTGAACAGCAACGGCCCCAGGCTACCCATAATGTCTGGACGCTGCGCTATGAAAACAACACCTTTACCTATCAGCTAACCCGGCCGGGGCGTACCTTGGTGGCCATTTTTCACCCCGCCCTTTAATCTTTGTAAGGATAGGGAAGCTTGATGTGGCCATAACGGATAACCAGCACCGTGATGGCAAGAATGAAGCCCGCCCCCGCCACCACCAAAATGCGCCAGTTGTCCATTTCCTTCATATCCAGAATCAGGTATCGCGCCAACGCCACTATGGCAATGTAAAGCGGCATGCGAATCGGTAATTTTCCCGACTCCAAATACAACGACACCATGGCCAACACTTCTAGGTAAATAAACAGCAGCAGTAAGTCTGCCAAGGTGACGTCTTTGGCCACCACCATCGAACACACTTCAGAGCCGATGAGGATCAAGGTAGCGATGGCTACAATCACCAAAACCAGGTCCTGAACCATCGCCAGGCTGTTTTTACCCAAGGTTTGCAAGCGGTTCATCCCGGTTCCTTATCCTAAAAAAGGTTCGAATCTTCACCCTAGTGGCAGCTTAAGGCACAATCAATCACTTATATTTAAAGTTGCTCTAGACCCTAGTCGCTCCCTTTTGTCGTCAGCACCAGATAGTAGGTACCTTGTGAACCCACCTAAACGCCGCCAACAACTTCGGCACCCCCTTCGCCACCCTATTCCGGTTTTAGTGCGCCATCGCAGTCTGCGCCGCCGTGACGTGAAAGTGGTGGAAGGCATGTTGCTTGATGCCAGTGAAAATGGCATGGGCATTTTGGTGATGGAACCAGTAGAACTGGCCAGCCGTTGCAGCGTTGAGATCTGTGACGAAGACCAGCCCGAGCGCTTTCGCGGCGAAATTTGTTACGCCACCAAAACCGACTACGGCATTCGCCTTGGTATCATTCTCGAAGACGACAGTGCCGACCGCTTTTTCGCTTACCTCGGCGAGATTAAAGCAGAGCTAGAATAAGCCTCTAAACTGGGGGCATACCTTTATAAAGGAGACCCCATGGCCCATAAATTCCGCCAGGAACTGCGCTTAGCCGTTGGCACCCCTATTCCTGCCCTGGTAATGCAAAACGAATTCACCACCGAAGGTGTGTTGTTTGATGTTGGCGAAAACAGCATGGGTATCGTTGTGGTTGGCCATTTTAAAGACCGGGGCCTAAAGGAATGCGTGGTGGAGATTTGTGACAACACCAGCCCTTGTTGCTTTCGTGGTGAGCTGCGTTATGTAGCAGAAACCGACTATGGCCTGCGCTTGGGCATTAGCCTTTATGATGAGAACGACCAACCCTTGCTGGTTTACCTTGATTCCATCGGCGCTAACATCAAATAAAAAAGCCCGCTTAAGCGGGCTTTTTTTACTTACGGCTTAAGTGCACCGTGATTTCTTCGCGGTCGTAATAAAGGTGCTTGGCGGCTAAGCGATATGGCACGCCGGCTTTATCCAGCCGCTCGTAAATAAGCTCCAAACACTCTTCCACGGTGTGAAAACGGCGTTTAACCGGCAATTTAAGGTTAAAAATGGCCTCTATACACCACTCGTCGATAAACCAATCGCACATCAGGTTGGCAACCCGTTTCGGGCTTTCAATCATGTCGCACACCAGCCAATGCACATTGTGCTTTTTCGGCAGCCACTTAAAGCCATCTTCACGGATATGTTTTACCTGGCCGCTATCAAGCAGTTTTTGGTCCATGGGGCCGTTATCAACGGCGCTGACCATCATGCCTTTTTGTACTAACTGATAGGTCCAGCCACCGGGCGCCGCGCCAAGGTCCACCGCATTCATACCCGACTCCATGCGCTTTTCGCGCTGGGTTTTCGACAGGAAGTAATGAAAGGCTTCTTCCAGCTTCAGGGTTGAGCGGCTGGGGGCGTCTTTGGGAAATTTCAGCCGCATGATCCCCATCAGGTGCGGATAATGGTTTTTGGGCTGAGAGTAACCAATAAAGGCGCTGTCGGTGCCGGTAAAACACACATGCATTACCGGCTTGGCGCTATGTTCCTTCGCCGTCAGCTTGCCAGCCTTTTTGAAAAACGCCTTCATTGGCGTGGCAATGGAACGGCACAGTCGGTTGAGCTCTTTACCTTCGTTGGTATCAAGAGTTTCAACCCACAACTGGCCGCATTCGGGCATGTCTTCTGCCACCGCCATATAAAGCGGATTGAGGCGGTCGTCGGTAGACATCTCCAATACCTGCGGCGCCACCCGGATCATCTGCCTGGCAAAAATCAGCTTATTAACCGGTAACTGGCTCAACAATTTAGCGCTATCGGCAGGGTCGTAGCACTCAAACAGTACGTAGCCGGTATTACCCTTGACGCGGGCAAAACCGTACACCTCACGCTCGGCAGCACGGGCCTCAATTTCCTGAGCACATTCCCCTTCAAAACCGGGGCGACAATAGAGCAAAAGGTGCTTCACAAGGTCTCCTTGAGGGCCGTTACCATCAATGCCAACCAACCCAGGATCAAACAAACGCCACCGATCGGCGTGACGGGGCCAAAAAACTTAATGTCGGTCAGCCCTAAAAAATACAGGCTGCCAGAAAACAACAAGGTGCCAACGGCAATCAGCCAAGCGCTGGTGGTTAGCCAAGGGCTGTTAATACGAGTAGCAAGCAGCACTAAACCGATAAGGGTAATGGCATGCAGCATTTGATAGCGCACCCCGGTATCTACCACCTCAACCATTTCGGCGCTAACTAACTTTTTCAAGCCATGGGCGGCGAAAGCCCCCATCGCTACCCCGGTTGCGCCATAGAAAGCCGCAACAGCCAAAATAAACCGCATCAGCCGTTCTCCTTGATAAAGGCCAGCATGGCGGCAGCTGCCTGTGCAAGGTTGCCTTGCTCGGTATAACCGCTACGTTTTCGCGGCTTAAAGCTATGGTCGCCATCGGGCAAAAAACTCACCGCAACGCCGAGGCCATAGCTGGCCACTTCGTCGCGGGCGCCAAAGGTATCCCGCTCCCCTTGCAGGATCAAGGCGGGCGTGGACAAATTTTCGATAGGCTCAAGGCGCAGTTTGTCGGGCTTACCGGGAGGATGAAAGGGATAGCCTAATGCCATTACGCCATTAACCTTTTGACCTTGCTGGTAAAGTTCGGCGGCAAGATTCATCGCCACCCGGGCGCCAAGGGATTTCCCCGCCAAAAAAAACGGCCCACTAATGCCGCGACAATGTGCCTTCATGGCCTCAACCAGTACCGGCATTTTATCCGGTGGCCGCGGTTTACCCGCAGCAATGGCCTTTTGCATATAAGGAAAATCGAAGGTCACCACCTCAATGCCTTCGGCCACTAACGCGGCCTTGATGCTTTGCATAAAAGGGTGCTGCTGGCCGGCGCCACTGCCATGGGCCAACACCAACTTAACCTGCGACATGCATGTCCTCCGGCAACAACTGTTCTTCTTCGACTTTGACCAAAGACAACACCCAGTCACGGAAGGCAACAATTTTCCCTTGCTCGGCCTGGGACTGCTGGCAGACCAGAAAATAGGCATTAGGGGAACGCAACACTTCTTTAAAGGGGCACACCAAGCGGCCAGCGGTGATATCTGGCTCGGCCAGCACCGAGTGGGCAAGGGCGACCCCTTGGCCGTACATCGCCGCCTGAAGCACCATCGCCGAGTGCGAAAAAATAGGGCCTTGGTTGACCTTAATCAGGTGCGACAGCCCTAAATTTTTCACCCAGGTTTGCCAGGCCTTGCGGCTGCCATCGTGCAGCAAGGTGTGATTGGCTAAATCTTCTGGCTTTTCTAGCGGCTTAGCCCCTGACAACAAAATGGGGCTACACACCGGCAGCAAATATTCGGTTTGCAGGCGGTCGGCTCTTAACCCAGGCCAATAGCCACGGCCGTAATAGATGGCGATATCGACATCGTCGGTCAAGCCGCCTTCTTCTGTTTCGGTGGCTTTAATACGCACATCAATATCTGGGTGCGCTTCGGCAAAGCGCGCCAGCCTTGGCACCATCCATTGAATGGCGTAGCTAGGCTGCATCGCCACCGTCAGGGTGCCTTTGGCGCTACGAGCCAGTACCCGTGCGGTCGCCTCAGCGAGGTTGGCAAAAATATCTTTAATGTCGAGGTAGTAGCCTTGGCCTTCTTCGGTCAGCAACAAGGAACGGTTACGACGCTTAAAGAGCTTCAGACCCAAGTGATCTTCAAGGCTTTTAATTTGGTGGCTAATGGCCGCCTGGGTCACAAACAGTTCTTCGGCAGCGCGGGTAAAACTTAGGTGCCTAGCCGCAGCTTCAAAAGCTTTAACGGCGTTTAACGGCGGCAGTTGACGGGCCATGGGCAAATCCTGGCTTTACATAAATTTTTCTAATGCTTGGCTATTATATTTCATCGTTTGAAAAACCACCAACCGAAAACTATATTGGCGTCACTTTCTGGGGCATTTACTTTGAAAACGGGTAGTTAGACTTTTCCCCGTAGTGCCATTCAAAGCGCTCCAGACCTTTCTCGGATTGAAGCTTTTTTGAGGTGAACTATGTTATTTGCGGGTCTAATTGCCGCCACCGCCCTGACCGTAATGCCGGTGGACAAACCAGAACCTATTCATGCCCCTGTCACTGCCTCCATCAGTGATATGGCCAAGAACATCAATGCCGCAGTTGCTGCTATCGACGTGCAAAAGCACCAAGACAGCCAGTCTAGCCGCACCATTGACGTCGCCGTGGTTGAGCTGCCTCAACACGCACAGCAACAAACGCAGTAAACTTTTCCCAAACCAACGTTTTGCCCGGCACCTTGCCGGGCTTTTTTATGGCGACGTTGCGCTGAGCGCCACCACCGAGGCCAAAATCGTGTCGGTTAACGCGGCAATGGTGCTGTCATAGCGCGCACTGGCACTTTTCACAAAATAAAGCGATGTCAGCCGCGGTGGGAACTGCAGCGCATCCACCTCTTGCAAGGTCCCTTCTGCCAGCAACGCTGCTACCGCATGCGCCGGTAACCAGCCGTAACCCAATTGCTCTAACACCGCATCTATTGCCGAGCTAATGGCATTAAAAAACCAGGAGCTTTGCTGCTTTCCCGCCAGCTGCGTGTGCTTATCCACCACTTGGATCAGCGGATAACGGGTTAAATGCGCGGGGCGAAGCGAGCTAGGCACTGCCATTAACGGGTGGTCTTTATGGGCCACCAAAACAAAGGGCACCGAGGTGACAAAGGTCTTTTCCAGCTTGCTATTGTCGGCCAAGCTCACCAGATACAAGTCGCCATTTTGCTCGGTAATTTGCAGCATCCCCTCATCTTTAATGCTTTCAATGACGTGTACCTGAGTGTGGGGAAACTGCTGGTGAAAACGCTTTAGCCCAGCAAAGAGCGGTGCTTTAGGGAAAATACTGTCGACCACCAGATTCACAAAAGGCCGGTCGCCAGCCTTTAACGATGCCGCCTGGCGCTCTAAATCCTGCCAGCTGTCCATGAGCAAGGTGGCCTGTTCCAGCAGTAACTGCCCTTGGGCGGTTAACTCCAGCTTTCGGCCTTTAAGGGTTAGCAATGTTACCCCTAACCGTTCTTGCAGCTTATTTAACTGGTAGCTCACTGCTGGCTGGCTGCGGTTATTATGCTCAGCGGCCCGGGCGATAGAACCGCAGTCAATCACGCTTTTTAGCAGCGCCCATTGTTCCAAGGTGGTGGTGAACATATAAAAAATCTCTATATTTTTTATAAAAAAATAGCGTTTTTTATAAAATAGATAAAGGCATAACCTAACATCATTCAAACGAAAACAACGATAAACAGGAGAGGTTATGTTTGATAAAACTGATTTAACCGGCATTATTGGCAAACACTTGGTTTATACCTACGACAACGGCTGGAACTACGAAATTTACGTGAAGAATGCCGAAACCTTGGATTACCGTATTCATAGCGGCATTGTTGGTAACCGCTGGGTAAGAGACCAAAAAATGTATTTGGCCCGAGTGGGTGAAGCGGTTTACAAAATTTCCTGGACCGAACCTACCGGCACTGATGTCAGCCTGATAGCCAACCTTGGCGATAAGGTTTTCCACGGCACCATTTTCTTCCCGCGCTGGGTGATTAACGAGCCGCAAAAAACGGTGTGCTTCCAGAACGACCACATTCCCTTGATGCAGTCTTATCGCGATGCAGGCCCGGCCTACCCCACTGAGGTGATTGACGAGTTCGCCACCATTACTTTTGTTCGCGACTGCGGCGAAAACGATGAAACCGTTATCAGCTGCGCGGCAAGCGAACTGCCAGCCAACTTTCCAGAAAACCTAAAAGCTTAAAAAAAGCCCGGCTACTAGCCGGGCTTTTTTTACAACCACTTAGCCACGGGTATCTAAGGGCGCGAAGGATTTAACCAGGTCATCCACTGCTTTCATCTGGCTAAGGTAGCCTTCAAGCTTGTCCAAGGGCAGCGCGCAAGGGCCGTCACAAAGGGCTTTATCAGGGTCTGGGTGCGCTTCAATAAAGAGACCGGCAATACCCAGCGCCATACCGCAGCGGGCCAGCTCTGCCGCCTGAGCACGGCGGCCATCGGCGCTATCACTGCGGCCACCGGGGCGCTGCAAAGCGTGGGTGGCGTCAAAAATAACCGGCACATCAAAGTGCTTCATTTCATCCATGCCCAGCATATCAACCACCAGGTTGTTGTAACCAAAGCTACTGCCACGCTCACAAAGCATGACGGTGTTATTACCGGCTTCAACAAACTTCTTCAGGATGTGGCGCATTTCATGGGGCGCTAAAAACTGCGGTTTTTTAACGTTGATAATGGCGCCGGTTTTGGCCATCGCCACCACTAAGTCAGTTTGGCGGGCCAAAAATGCCGGCAGCTGAATAACGTCGCACACTTCGGCTACAGGGGCAGCCTGGTAAGGTTCGTGGACGTCAGTTATCACCGGCACCTTGAAGGTGTTTTTGATTTCTTCAAAGATTTTCAGGCCTTCGTCCAAGCCCGGGCCACGGTAAGAATGCACGCTGGAGCGGTTGGCCTTATCAAAGCTCGCTTTAAAGACGTAAGGAATACCAAGGCGGCTGGTTACTTCCACGTAGTGCTCGCAAATCGCCATCGCCAGATCCCGAGATTCCAGCACATTCATCCCCCCGAACAGGGTAAAAGGCTTGTGGTTGCCGACTTCAAAACCACCCAGTTGGATGTTCTCTTGCATGGTACGTCCTTAAAGCGAAATAAAATGCATCAGCTGGCCGCAAAGCCAAGCCATATAGGTGCCAAGCGCATATCCGAGCACCGCCAATAATACCCCTACCGGGGCCAGTGCCGGATGAAATGCGGAAGCTACCACAGGGGCCGAGGCGGCACCACCCACATTGGCCTGAGAGCCTACCGCCATATAAAACAGTGGCGCCTTGATTATGCGCGCTACAACCAACATCAAGGCGGCATGAAAAGCCATCCAGATAAACCCAATCACAAAGTAAATGGGGGTGTCTTTAATGGCCAGCACGTCCATCTTCATGCCAATGGTGGCCACCAGAATATATAAAAACACCGTCGCCACTTTTGACGCGCCAGCACCTTCTAAGCGCCTGGCCCGGGTGAACGACAATACCAAGCCAATACTGGTGGCGGTGACAATCATCCAGAAAAAGTCGGAATGCAGGCTGTAGCGTGCGCCCCAGGGCACATTGGCCACCATCCAGGGTGTAACCACGTCAGCCACCCAATGGGACAAGCCGGTGGCGCCAAAACCCACGGCAATAATCAGTATTAAATCGCGGGTGTCAGGAATTTTGGCGTGCTCGGCGTGGAAAGCCTGCACCTTGTTTTTTAACAGCTCAATGCCGCGGGTATCGGCGCCAATGCGCTTATCAATTTGCGTTGACCGTGAGGCCAGATAAAGCAGCACCGCCATCCAGATATTGGCGACAATGACATCGACCGTCACCATCACCGAAAAAATACCATTACCGACTTGGTAAACCTCTTTCATCGCCGCTTGGTTGGCGCCGCCGCCTATCCAGGAGCCGGCAATGGTGGTCATACCCCGCCATAGCGCTTCAGAGCCATCACCGCCGCTCAACAGCTCTGGGTCGAAAAAGCGCATCACCAGCAGCGCAATGGGCCCGCCCAGCACAATACCCAAGGTGCCCACCAAAAACATCGTTAATGCTTTTGGGCCCAGGCCAAGGATGGCTTTGAAATCAATGGACATACACAGCAGCACTAAGCAGGCTGGCAATAGGTAGCGCGAAGCAACGAAGTAAAGTTTGGAGTGGTCGCCGTCAATAATACCGGCGCTATTAAAAAGGGAAGGCAGGAAGTAACACAGCAGTAAGGCAGGAACAAATCGGTAGAAGGCTTTGAAATACCGATTTTCACAATGGCTGGTATAAAACACCAACCCCAGCAATACCGTTAATAACCCCAGAACCGTCGCATCATTTTGCAAGAGCGGCGTCTGCATCCATGTCTCCTTAAGGTGGCTAGTGTAAAGTCGCCTTACTGGTCGGCAGAGCCTTCATTTTACTTCTCAGAAGCGCACAGGCCGGATCGTCCGGGCAATGTTCAACAAAATAGCTTAAATCGTCCTTGGCTGGCACCACGCAATTGAGCTCGGCCAATAAATAACCGCGGTCACGAATAAGGTATGGGTCGTCTGGGCTTAGCTCGACCATCGCCTGCGTTACCTTCACCGCTTCCATCAAGCGGCCATCACGGGTCAAGGCTCCTTTGGTGGCTTTAAGCAGGCGCAGCAGCAACGCTTGATTACCTAAGGGCTCGGTATGTTTGTGTTGCAAACGCTGCCAGTTGCCTTTTAAGCCGCGCAGCCACAGTTCCAGCTCATCCAGCGGATGCCAAGCACCGGTAAGCGGGTCTAAAAAGGCATCTTGGCGCTGCGGGCTGGTTAGTAATAAATAGCCAGGAAAATCAATGGCATCAAGTGCCACATCTTGGCTTTCTGCAAAATATAGCAGCAATAAACCCAACGCCGCGGCGCTGCCCTTGCGGTCATGAATAACCGAGGTGAGCAAACAGCCCTGGCTGGTGAAGTGGCTGTTATCGCCACTAAAGGCTAGCTCATGGTAGAAAAAGCTCAGCAAACCATCGAGCTGCGCCTGTTTTTCCAGACCGCTGATGCGAATGCTCAACTGGTCGCGCCAAGCCAACAGACAGCTTTCAAAGCTACGCACATCTTGCTGCGACAGCTCTGCGGCAAGGTGCAGCGCCGTTAACACCGGCTTAGCGGAACGGGCCCCCAGACGGGCTTTTAAATCAGCAGACAGCATAGGATCAGCCCAGAACCGAGGAAGCAATAAACGGTAGCGGTTGGGCGTTTTTGCAAGCACTCGGCGCTACTGAGCCAGCAGCAATAAGATGGGATAACCGAGATTGACGAGCAAAAAACAAAAACGCCATTAAGAACGGGCCTTTACGCGAATGAACCGTCATTATACCGCATTTTGCTGCTATTTGTCTCGCCAGTGCCCCAAAGTCACCCTTTCCTGGCCACCCAAATCACGCTCGGTATGCACCGCAACAAAGCCGGTTTGTTGCAGTAACTGGCGCACCGCCGCGCCTTGGTCATAGCCGTGTTCCAGCATCAAAATACCGGGGGTTGTGAGGTAAGTGGGTGCTTGCTTGATAATGGCGCTAAGGTCGCTAAGGCCGGCCTCCTCGGCCACCAAGGCAGACAACGGCTCAAAACGTACATCACCTTGGCCAAGGTGGGGGTCGACAGGGTCGATATACGGCGGGTTAGAGACAATTAAGCCAAAGCGCTCACCGGCTACAGGTTCAAACCAGCTGCCTTCACGCACCTCAACCTGTACCTTGTGCCGCGCCACATTACGCCGCGCCAATGCTGCCGCTTGTGGCACCGTTTCCACCGCCACGCCCTGCCACTGCCGCTTATGGTGGCTAATGGCAATAGCAATAGCGCCGGTACCGGTGCCCAAATCTAAAAAGCGCAGCGGCGCATCACTGAGGTTCAGGGCTAAATCAACCAAGGTTTCAGTATCGGGCCTGGGAATGAGGGTGTGGCCGTTAACTTCCATGGCCAGGCCGTAAAATTCCTGCTCGCCGAGGATATGGGCTACGGGTTCGCCTTGCTGGCGGCGGGAAATAGCGGCTTCAAAACGCTGCTGGGCATCAACGGTAAGTGGGCGCTCACCAAAAGCCAGCAAGGTGGTATTGCTGACCTTGGCGGCATCCAGTAGCAACAGTTTGGCGTCGATATCGGGGGACTCGCCGCCCGCTAACGCTTGGCGGCCCCAGTTGAGCGCCTCACTGAGGGTCATGCTTGGCCCTGAGCCAACGCCGCCAGCAAATCGGCCTGGTGTTCTTGCATCAAGGGCTCAATCAACAAATCCAGGTTGCCTTCCATCACCTCATCCAAACGATACAGCGTCAGGTTGATGCGGTGGTCGGTTACTCGGCCTTGCGGATAGTTGTAGGTACGAATGCGCTCGGAGCGATCGCCAGAGCCAACCAACGAGCGGCGAGTGGCTTCTTCTACCAGGCGGCGCTTTTCGTCTTCCATGGCTTGAATGCGCGAAGCCAGCACCGACATCGCCTTGGCTTTGTTCTTGTGCTGGGAACGTTCGTCTTGGCATTCCACCACCACGCCAGTGGGAATGTGGGTAATACGCACCGCCGAATCGGTACGGTTAACGTGCTGACCACCGGCGCCAGAGGCGCGGTAAGTATCAATACGCAGATCGCCGCTATTGATATTCACCGCTTCAGCTTCAGGCACCTCGGCCATAATGGCCACGGTACAGGCCGAGGTATGAATGCGCCCTTGCGACTCGGTGGCAGGCACCCGTTGCACCCGATGGCCGCCGGACTCAAACTTAAAGCGGCCATAAACACCGTCGCCGCTAATAAGGGCAATCACCTCTTTAAAGCCGCCGTGTTCGGCATCGTTACTGGATACCACTTCCACCCGCCAGCGGCGCGCTTCGCAATAACGGCTGTACATACGGAACAGATCGCCGGCAAAAATACCGGCCTCATCACCGCCAGCACCGGCACGAATTTCCAAATAAACGTTGCGCTCGTCGTTGGGATCTTTGGGCAGCAGCAAAATTTGCAGCTCGTGCGCCAAGGTGTCGATTTGCGCCTTGGCGCCGTCAACTTCGTCTTGGGCCAGTTCACGCATTTCGGCGTCGTCGCCTTCGAGCATCTCGCGGGCGACCGCCAAGTCGTCTTGGGCACTTTTGTAACGGCCAAAGCAGCTGGTCACTTCTTCCAGCTGGCCAAATTCCTTGGACAACGCCTGGAAACGTTTTTGGTCGCTGATCACTGCCGGTTCCGACAGCAATGCCTGCACTTCTTCGAAGCGCTCCTGCAAGCTCTCCAGCTTGGCAAGTATCGATGGATTCATGGGTTTTCTCGATTATCCAGACCCAGCACGCCAGCGATGCTGTCTAGCCTGGCCAGATCTCCCGCCTTACCGGCTTCAGACAAAGCCTTGGTGGGAGCGTGAATTAGTCTATTGGTAAGCTGACTCGACAGTTTGTCGAGAATTTGCTGAGGATCGCCACCGGCGGCCAGTTGCGCTTGCGCTTTACCAAGCAATTCCTGGCGAATGGCATCGGCGTGGTGGCGATAATCACGAATATGGTCAACCGCAGACAGGCCTTTGATCCAATGGGCAAAAACCTGCACTTGCTCCAGCACCATCGCTTCGGCCTCTTGGGCCGCCGCTTCGCGCTTGGCGCGGTTTTCATCGATGATCTGCTGCAGGTCATCAACGGTGTATAAAAAGGCGTCGTCAAGCTCTGAGACTTCGCTTTCAATATCCCGCGGCACCGCCAAGTCAACAAAGAACATCGGCCGATGACGGCGGGCTTTAAGCGCTCTTTCCACCATGCCTTTACCGATAATGGGCAAGGGGCTGGCGGTAGAACCAATCACAATATCGGCTTCGTGCAGATTGTCAGGCAGGGCTTCCAAGGTCATCGCCTTGGCTCCCACCTGCTGCGCCAGGCTCTCGGCGCGAGCCAGGGTACGGTTTGCCACCATCAAATTGTGTACGCCCTGCTCTTTTAAATGCGTTGCCACCAATTCAATGGTTTCCCCGGCACCGATAAGCATCACTTTGGTGTCTGAAAGCGTGGGGAAAATATGGCGAGCAAGGGACACAGAAGCGTAAGCCACCGACACGGCGTTGGCACCAATCTCGGTTTTGGTGCGCACTTCTTTGGCGACTCGAAAACCGTGCTGAAACAACTTATCCAGCAATTGCGCGACGGTACCGGCTTGGCGAGCTTGGGTGTAGGCCTGTTTAAGCTGGCCAAGAATTTGCGGCTCGCCCAGCACCATCGAATCAAGGCCGCACGCCACCCGTAATAAGTGGCCGATGGCTTCATCACCTTGGTAAATGTAAAGGTAAGGCGTTAACTCATCGTCAGTTAGTTCATGAAACTGTGCCAACCAATGGCTTACTGTTTGGACATCATCGCTCTGACAAAAAATTTCGGTGCGGTTACAGGTCGACAATACAACCGCTTCTGCCATTCCCGGCAGTGCAGGCAATTCTGCCAGCGCACGGGGCAAGGAGTCTGGCCCGAAGGCGACTTTCTCACGCAGTGCCACAGGGGCAGTTGTATGGTTTAGGCCGATAGCCAGTAACGTCATGAAGCGGTGGGTCTCAAACAATTGGCGAGGCAATTCTACTGAAAATTATCCAGGCATGGAAACCAAAGCAAAGGCACCGGTATACTGCGCCCCTATGAAAAAAACACTTCTGTTGCTGTTGGCCAGCGTTTTATTAAGCGCCTGCGTCAGCCACCCCAAAGCCACCTGGCCCGCGCCAGATAAGCCCTTGGACCATTATGAGGTCACAGGGAAAGTGGCCATTCTAACCGATAAAAGCCGTGACTCAGCCAACCTTTATTGGCAACAAGATGAAAAAGACTATTACCTGCAATTAACCACTTTCCTCGGTACCCAGGTATTGGCCATGGAAAGTAAAGCCGGGCAAGTGAGCCTGACCAACCGCAATGGCACTTACCACGACACCGATGCCCAGCGGCTTCTGTACCGGCTTAGCGGCTGGCAAATTCCGGTGAATGACTTGCCGCAGTGGTTAAAAGGTAACGCCGGCGCTCAGGGGCAAATTGTCGCCAAAGACAAACAAGGCCGCATTGCCACATTGCAAAGCCAGGGTTGGACCATTCAATACCAAGGCTGGAGCAGGCAAGGCGGCAGAGAACTGCCCACTAAGCTTGATTTACGTAAAGACAACATTCGTATCAAATTGCAGATAGACCAATGGCAACCACGTTAACGCTGCCGGCGCCGGCCAAGCTGAATTTATTTTTGTTTATTAACGGCCGCCGCCAAGACGGCTATCACGAGCTGCAAACGCTGTTTCAGTTTGTTGATTTTGCCGACCAGCTGCATTTTACTGCCCGCAGCGATGACGCCATTTGTCTGTTAACTGAATTTGACGGCGTGCCGGCCGAGAGCAACCTGATTGTTAAAGCCGCCCGCCTGCTGCGCGAAAAAACCGGCTGCCAAAAGGGCGTGGATATTCGCGTTGATAAACGCCTGCCCATGGGCGGCGGCCTAGGCGGCGGCTCATCTAACGCGGCCACCACCCTGGTGGGGCTAAACCGGCTATGGCAAACCGGTGTTGATATCGACACCCTCGCCCAATGGGGATTAACCCTTGGCGCAGATGTCCCGATTTTTGTACGGGGTAAGGCCGCCTATGCCGAAGGCGTTGGTGAAATATTTACTGATGCCGCGCCGCCAGAGCCTTGGTACCTGGTGGTGGTGCCGCCGGTCGCCGTCAATACTGGCCTGGTGTTCCAAGCCGACGACTTAAAACGCGACACCCCAAAGCGGCCAATTACCTCGATCAAAGCCGCAGATTGGGCAAACGATTGCGAAGCAACTGTTTTTAAGCACTACAGCGTTATTGAAAAGGTTTTTTCGTGGTTGGTAGAATACGCGCCGGCAAGAATGACGGGTACCGGTTGCTGCGTCTTTGCAGAGTTCAACTCTCACGTTGCTGCCGTTGCTACCCAAGCGCTGCTGCCGCCCCAATGGCAGAGCTTTGTTGCCAAGGGTGTGAACCGCTCTCCACTGCACGAGCGGCTTGCAGTCTGCGACTGATTTGCAGGGCCGGTTTTTCCGGTCAAAACTGAACACACAATGCCCCTGAGGTTCTTACAGTGCCTGACATCAAGCTTTTCGCTGGTAATGCCACCCCCAACCTGGCGAAAAAGATCGCCGAACGCCTTTACATCCCTTTAGGTGATGCCGTCGTCTCCCGTTTCAGCGACGGTGAGATCAGCGTTCAGATTAACGATCACGTCCGCGGCCTGGATGTTTTCATCATTCAATCTACTTGCGCTCCCACCAACGACAACCTGATGGAGTTGGTGGTGATGGTCGACGCTTTGCGCCGTGCCTCCGCTGGCCGTATTACTGCCGTTATCCCCTACTTTGGCTATGCCCGTCAGGACCGCCGCGTGCGCTCTGCCCGGGTGCCGATCACCGCAAAAGTGGTGGCCGACTTCTTGTCTAACGTAGGTGTTGACCGGGTTCTTACCGTAGACTTGCACGCCGAACAGATCCAAGGCTTCTTCGACGTTCCGGTCGATAACGTCTTTGGTACCCCGGTGCTGCTTGAGCACATGAAAGCGCAAAACTTTGAAAAACCAATCGTTGTTAGCCCCGATATTGGCGGCGTAGTACGGGCCCGCGCCGTGGCCAAGCTGCTCAATGACACCGATTTGGCGATCATCGACAAGCGTCGTCCTCGTGCCAACGAAGCGCAGGTGATGAACATCATCGGTGATGTCAAAGACCGCGACTGCATCATCGTTGATGACATGATTGATACCGGTGGCACTCTCTGTAAAGCCGCAGAAGCCCTGAAAAATAACGGTGCCCGTAGTGTTTTTGCTTACGCTACCCACCCGGTATTTTCCGGCGGTGCGACCAAAAACATCACCGAATCGGCCATTGATCAGGTGATTGTTACCGACACCATTCCGCTGTCTGATGGCATCAAGGCCTGTGGCAAGGTTACCCAGCTGACCTTGTCAGGCATGCTGGCCGAAGCCATTCGCCGGGTGTCGAACGAAGAATCCATCTCGGCCATGTTTGAATAACAGTGCTGTTGATGAAAAAGCCGCACCCTGGTGCGGCTTTTTTGTACTTACCCCATAACAATTGCGTTTTTTAAGCCACCTTTTTATTTCAAATTATTGATAACTTTGCTCCAATGCCTAGACCCCGGTTCGCAAGGAGTAAAGATGAAAACCGCTTACCTTGGTGCGCTACTACTGGCCTCTGCCAGTATTCAAGCCACCGCTGCCACCCCAGCTTCAATCTCAAAGAATACCGTCAGAATGTTAAAACCCTGGCCTCCGACGACTTCGAAGGCCGCGCCCCATTGTCAGAGGCGAAGTTAAAACCATTCATTACCTAAAAAACGCCTTCATTAAGGCCGGGCTGCAACCGGGGTATAAAGGCAGCTATTTCCAACCGGTGGAAATGGGCCAGATCACCGCCAGCCAAAACATGACCCTGAAGGTAGGCAAGCAGGAATTTACCCCCGGCAATCAATTCGTGGCCGTTACCCAGCGCTACAGCAAACAAACCCAGCTCAAAGATTCCGACATGGTGTTTGTCGGTTATGGCATTCATGCCCCTGAGCTTGGCTGGGACGACTACAAAGGCATCGACGTTAAAGGCAAAACCGTCGTAATGCTGGTTAACGACCCGGGCTTTGCTACCCAAAACCCGAAACTGTTCCGTGGTAACACCATGACCTACTACGGACGCTGGACCTACAAATACGAAGAAGCGCTGCGCCAAGGCGCCGCTGGCGCACTGGTTATTCACGAAACCAAGGCCGCTGGTTACCCCTGGGGCGTAGTACAAAGCGGCGCTCAAGGTTCAAAATTCACCCTGCTGGACGCCAAAGACAATGCCGATAAGCTGGCCGTACGCGGCTGGCTGCAAAAAGCCACAGCCGAAAAAATCTTAAAAACGGCAGGCTACGACTACGCCAAGCTAAAAAGCGCCGCTGCCAAACCCGGCTTTAAAGCGGTGGATTTACATCTGGCCACCAACCTGACCATTAACAACACCCTTAAGCGCGGCACTTCTCATAACGTGGTGGGCATGATTAAGGGCAGTAAATACCCTGATGAAGCCATTGTGATCTCCGCGCATTGGGACCACCTTGGCCGCGATCCTAATCTCAAAGGCGACCAGATCTACAACGGCGCTGTTGATAACGCCAGTGGCGCCGCCGCCCTGGTAAGCCTGGCTGAGGCCTTTAAAGGCACCAAACCCGAGCGTTCTATTTACATCGTTTCTTTTACCGGTGAAGAACAGGGGCTTTTGGGCTCAACCGCTTTTGCCAACAACCCGCCGCTGCCCACCAAAGATATGGTGGCGATGCTGAATATGGACGGCATGAACGTCTCCGGTAAAGTGGATTACGCACTGCTGTTTGGCCGCGGCCAGAACCAGCTACAAACCTACCTTGCCGATGCCGCCAAGGCGCAAGGGCGCCATCTCAAGGATGACCCCAAACCGCAAGACGGTTACTATTTTCGCTCTGATCACTTCGCGCTGGCCCACAAGGGTGTACCCAGCCTGCTGTTTATGAGCCTGGGCGCTAATGATCCGGAATACATCGCCAAGCGTTATCACAAACCCGCAGACGAATACTCGCCGAGCTGGAACCTCAGTGGTACCGCGCAGGACATGGCGCTGATTTATGAAATTACCAATAAATTAGCAAACAGTAGGACCTGGCCGCAGTGGTATCCCGGTTCGGAATTTAAAGCCATCCGCGATAAAGACCGCCAATAAAGACCATAAGGCCCTGTAAAAAGGGCCTTTTTATTATGTTCAGTCTTTAGCCACCTTGGCTCAGGCACATTAGCTTCTACAGGTTTAAAACAGGGATCTTTTATGAAGACGATGACGGCCCTTTGCGTTGGCCTTGCTTTCGCGGCAAGTGCCGCCCACGCCGACGCCTTCAGTTTTGCAAGTCTTAAAGGAAAGGCGCGGGCCCTTGCCAGCAAGCCTTATCAAGGCAGCAAACATACCTTGCCTAAAGCGGTCGCAGACCTCACCTGGGACCAGCATCAATCTATTGTTTTCAAACACGACCAGGCGCTGTGGAGCAAACTGCCTAGCCATTTTCGGGCCGAGTTTTTTCACTTGGGCATGTATGCCAAAACCCCGGTAGAAATTTATGAGGTGGTTGACGGCAAGGCCCAGCTCATTCCATACAGCAAACGTTATTTTGATTACGGCAAGTCGGGCCTTGACCATAAAAAGCTGCCGGCTGATTTAGGTTTTGCCGGCTTTCGCCTGCACAGCCTGACCGATTGGCAGCGAGATATCGTCTCCTTCTTGGGGGCCAGTTATTTTCGCGCCGTCGGCTCCAACATGCAGTACGGCTTATCTGCGCGGGGCCTGGCGGTTGATACGGCCCTACCCAAGCCGGAAGAATTCCCGGTGTTCACCCGCTTCTATTTGGTGCGTCCTAAAAAAGGCGACGACACCGCCGAAGTTTATGCGTTGATGGACTCGAAAAGTGTGGCCGGGGCTTACCACTTCACCATTACCCCAGGTGAGCCTTTGGTGATGCATGTTGATGCGGCTATCTACCCACGTAAAGCCATAGAACGGCTGGGTATAGCACCCCTGACCAGCATGTTCCAAGTTGGCGAAAACGATCACCGCGCCGCCTGGGACTGGCGGCCAGAAATTCACGACTCAGACGGCCTGGCGATGTGGCGTGGTAACGGCGAATGGATTTGGCGGCCACTGACCAACCCGGCCACCTTGCATTTCAATACCTTTAGTGACGAAAACCCCAAGGGCTTTGGCCTGTTGCAGCGAGACCGCGACTTTGACCATTACCAAGACGATGGCGTTTTTTATGAAAAACGCCCCAGTCTTTGGATTGAGCCTGTGGGAAATTGGGGCAAGGGCACGGTGGATTTAACCGAGATCCCCACCATCGACGAAACCTTCGACAACATTGTTGCTTTCTGGCAACCGGCCCAGCCGGTCAAGCCCGGCCAAGAACTGCTTTACAGCTACAACATGTATTGGGGCGAGAAAATGCCCGAAAGCTCGCCGATGGCCAAGGTTACGGCTACCCGCAGCGGTATTGGCGGCGTTGTTGGCCAAAAGCGCGACCATTACAGCCACCGCTTTGTGGTGGATTTTCAGGGGGGCATCTTCGATATGCTGCCACTGACCGGGCCATCGGGGCTCAAAGCCGATGTTAGCGTTTCCAGCGGCAAGGTTGAACTGGTGTCGGTGCGGCCTATTGCCGGCCATAAAGGCTATCGTGCCCGCTTTGATTTGGTGCCCGGTAACGATACGGCGCCCATTAACATGCGGCTGTACCTTAAAAAAGGCGACAAGGCGCTGAGTGAAACCTGGCTTTAC
Source organism: Gallaecimonas mangrovi (assembly GCF_003367375.1). Classification (GTDB taxonomy): domain Bacteria; phylum Pseudomonadota; class Gammaproteobacteria; order Enterobacterales; family Gallaecimonadaceae; genus Gallaecimonas; species Gallaecimonas mangrovi. Next base: position 1,124,779 of record NZ_CP031416.1, on the reverse strand, counting down.
CAATGGACGCCGCCACCGATGCAGGCGCGCGACCTCAATACCCCGAACCTTAACCAATAAAAAAAGCCCCGCAGCGCGGGCTTTTTTACAAGGTAATCAATAAGTAGCCGTTTAAGGACACCACGACCAGCACGCAAAGCCAACCTAGGTTTTTGACAAAGCCGCGGTTAACCCACTGCCCCATCAATTGCTTGTTGTTGGTAAAAAGCAGCAATGGCACCAGTGCCAGAGCGATACCAAAACTCAGTACCACCTGGCTTGCCACCAGAATGCGGGTGGGATCCCAGCCAAGAGCAATAACCACCAACGAGGGCAACATGGTCAGCAACCGGCGCAGCCAAAGCGGAATGGTAAAATGCAAAAAGCCCTGCATAACCACCTGCCCGGCTAGGGTGCCCACCACCGTTGAAGACAAGCCTGCAGCAATCAGACTCAGCGCAAAAATGGTGGCCGCAGCGTCACCCAGTAATGGCTCCAGCATGGTATGGGCCTGCTCCAGCTCGGCCACGCCCTGATTGCCACTAAAGTGGAAAGTGGCAGCGGCTACCGCCACCATCGCCAGGTTCACAAACCCGGCTACCGCCATGGCAACCGCGACATCCCAGCGGGTGGCTTTTAAACTGTGGTCGACATCAATTTTGTGATAGCGCTTTTGTGTCAGCGCTGAGTGCAGGTAAATCACGTGGGGCATGACGGTCGCGCCCAAAATACCGGCCGCGAGATATAAGGCGTCGCTGTTTTTTATTCCCGGGATCAAGGCCCCTTTCGCCAAGGGTTCTAACGCCGGGCGCGAGATAAACAGCTCAACAATAAAGGCCGCTGCCACCATCAACAGCATGGCACCAATACATTTTTCTAGTAGCGGCTGGCCACGCCCTTGCAGCATTAAAATGGCCCAGGTCACTACACCGGTGAGTAAGGCGCCTTCCATCAGGCTAATGCCAAGCAGCAACTTAAAGCCGATGGCCGCCCCCACAAACTCGGCAAGGTCAGTCGCCATGGCAATAATTTCGGCTTGCAGCCAGTAAAACCAGACAAAGGCTTTGTGGGGCAGACGGTCGCGAAGATGTTCGGCAAGGTTTTTGCCGGTCACGATGCCTAACTTGGCGGAGAGCCACTGAATAAGCATCGCCATCAAGTTGGCCCACACCACAACCCACAGCAGCTGGTAACCAAACTGGGCACCAGACTGAATATTGGTCGCAAAATTACCCGGGTCGATATAGCCAATGGCAGCAATGAAGGCGGGGCCGAGCATGGACAGGCCCAACAGCCGTTTTCTGGCTCGGCCAAGCGCACCTTTTGGTACAGCATTATCCATGATGAACTCCACAAACCTGAAACGGCTTCACTATAGCCAAAGATGATAATGATTATCAACTGCAGTTAGTCGATTAACCCTATCGGTTTTGTGTCTTTCATATTGTCACCAGGCATGGCCCAGTGCCGTTTGTTGTTAACACTACACCTTTCAAGAGTGAGGGTTAAGCCGGGTCTTCCCCGGCAAACTTCTCGATACTGGCACGCATGATGTCTTTCCATGACAGCACACCAATCAGATGGCGGTTTGCATCCACCACCGGCAGGCAACTGAAATTATGTTGCAGCAGTAAAGACGCGGCTGACACCAGGTTTTGGTCGGCGCTTAAGGTTGGCACTTGCCGGGTCATCATTTGATGGGCCGGTTTTTTCAACAGCTCCCGGTCGAGATTTCGCTCGGCAGGGGTGCCAATAAAAGGGCTGGTGGCCTCAAGGTAGTCAATCAATGACACAAAGCCAGCAAAGGCATTTTGCTCATCTAGCACCGGTAGATGGTAGAAAGGGCGCTCGGCAAAAATATCGCCAATTTCATTAAGTGAGGTATCCATGTACACATAGATAACTCGGGTAGTCATTACATCGGCAACCGGCATAGCTTACCTCCGAAAATGGCGCTAACGCCCCTCTACTATAGATTAACGGCGCATCAGCCTTAGCCCCAGCACCACACCCATTACCCCCAATAGCGCGATATAGGCCACCGTCGCCATGGGATGCCATGCCACCAGCAGCGATACCAAGATGGGGTAAAGCCACCAAAGATGGCGTAAGCCAGGTTGTAAGAAAACGACAGTCCAGTAAAACGTACTGGCGCCGGAAAGGCCGATACCGCCACCACCGGCACCACGCCAACAATCCCCACCCCAAAGCCAGCAATGGCATAAAGCGGATACAAGGCCCCGGGCATTTGCGGCAACAGCCACATCATCAAGGCGTAGCTAATGGCAAGCCAAGCACTGAAAATGGCCAGCACCCGGCCCATACCAATGCGATCGGCAAGGCCGCCTGATACCACCGCCCCAACCATCACCGCAAAGGTGGCCACGGCATTGGCTTTAAACACCGCCACCGCGCCCAGGTGGACGGTATTTTGCAAAAAGGTGGGGGTCATCAACAGCACCACCACAATGGCACCGGTTAAAATCCAGGTTACCGCCATGGCTCTAATAATGCCGGCCTTGTGGTTTTTCAACAGCAGCTTGACCGGCAATTCTGAGGCCAAGGCTTTTTGCTGCTGCATCTGGGCAAACACTGGCGTTTCGTGCAGATATTGGCGCAAGTAAACCGACATCAAACCGAAGATGCCGCCCACCACAAAAGGAATGCGCCAGCCCCAGTCCAACAATACATCGGCAAAATGGCTGTTAATAAATACGCTCATTAACGAGCCCAACAAAATGCCGCCGACCAAACCACAGGATAAGCTGCCGCACGCCAGGCCAATATGGTGTTTTTTGACGTGTTCAGAGACAAAAACCCAGGCGCCGGGCACTTCACCACCAACGGCGGCACCTTGCAAAATGCGCATCAACACCAGTAACAATGGCGCCCAGTAGCCCCAGCTATCATAGGTGGGCAGTGCCCCAATCAGTAAGGTGGGCACCGACATCATGAAAATAGACAGGGTGAACATCTTCTTGCGGCCGAGCAGGTCGCCAAAATGCGCCATGACAATGCCGCCCAAAGGCCGCGCCAGATAACCGGCAGCAAAGATGCCAAAGGTTTGCATCTGCCGGAGCCATTCCGGCATGTCAGCCGGGAAAAAGAGGTGCCCGATCGCCTTGGCAAAAAACACAAAAATAATAAAGTCGTAAAATTCCAAGGCACCGCCCAAGGCGGATAAGGTCAGCACTTTAACGTCGCTGCGTGACAAGTTGCGGTCGGACACCCGTATTATTTCCTACAACAAAAAAAGCTAAGTTACCGGACGCTAACAGATTTTTATCAACCCGTCAGCGACATCGGATCTGTTAAGCAAATACACTTGTTCTTGTCGCTTGCACTTTGCAAAATGAAACAGCCTTTTTTCACCGGAGTTTCGATGAGCTTACCTGCTTCAGTAACGCTGCGCCGCAGCTCAGCCGACATGGCTTATCTGGATATTCACTCAAGCCTGTGTGACGCCCGTGTCTTTCTGCAAGGCGCTCATCTGGTGCATTTTCAGCCTAAAGAGATGAAACCGCTGTTGTGGTTGTCCGCCACTGAAGACTTTGCCAGGGGCCGCGCCATTCGTGGCGGAGTACCGGTTTGCTGGCCCTGGTTTGGCAACAACAAACCGGCAGCCGATGCCCCCGCCCATGGCTACGCCCGCACCAGCGAGTGGCAATTGGTTGACGTGGAAGACAACGCAGGGGAAATCATTATTGAACTGGCGCTGCCACAAGACGCGGTGCCAGAGGCGTATTGGCCTTATCAAAGTCAGCTGTCAATGGTGATGGTGCTGGGTAAAAAAGCCCGTTTGGTGTTAACCACCACCAACAGTGGCGACGGCACTTTTACTTTCACCCAGGCACTACACAGCTACTTTGCCGTACCAGACATTTATCAGGTGCAAGTCAGGGGCTTATCGGGCAGTAACTATGTGGAGTTTGGTGAAGGCCCATTGCTGCAAGAAGGCCCAGCCGCCATTCGCGGCGAAGTCGACCGCCAATACCTGACCGACAAACCGCTGCAGCATATCGATACCGGTGAAGGCCTTATCGCCGTTAAACGCGAAGGTAGCCAAAGCCTGGTGCTTTGGAATCCCTGGGTTGAAAAAGCCAAAGCCCTCAGCCAGTTCCCCGATGACGGTTTTAAAACCATGCTTTGCCTGGAAGCGGCCAATATTCGCGATGACGCTGTCACCCTGGCTCCTGGTGAGCAGCACAGCCTGGTGAGCGAATTTTACTGGACCAGCCAACAAGACTAGGGATGTGACCTTCATTCAAAAATCTGCTGCGGCCTTTATTCTTTGTTGATTAATAAAGGCTTAGCACTTGTTTACGCAGGGTGGATGTTTTACAACCATTGCAGGATTTTTATACAAGGAACCGTTATGTCCATCGCTTTAACCGTTATAACCTTGGCCGCCATAGTGCTGTTTGCCGTTGGCTATAAACGCCAGCGGCGCAATATGATGCTGGTTGCCACCTTACTGCTGCTGGGCAGTACCATTGGCCCCGATTGCGCCACCGCCTTTATTCAAGGTTTTCATCAAGGCATGGCCAGCGCCCTGCATTCATAAGCCGCTATTGCCACCAAACGCCGTGACGGCGTTTGGTGTTATTAACTTGCCCATGCCCTTTTACTAACGCACTCTCAGCTACTTTGTTTGTGCGATTACTTTATTCGCTTCCTTTCGCTAACCAGAGCCATACCGACTTGGTTATACTGCCTGCTAACCAAGGAGCCCAGCATGCGCGAAATTCAGCAACTTATTGAACAGCAAGGATTACTGCTGGTTTTCCTCAATGTTTTTCTTGAGCAACTGGGGCTGCCATTACCGGCTTTTCCGCTACTAATTGTGGTGGGAGCCATGTCCATGCAGGGACTGATTAGCTTACCTGCCGCCTTGGCTTTAGCCATTATTGCCTGCGTGCTGGCCGACAGCCTCTGGAACCTTGCTGGCCGCCGTTATGGCAGCAACTTGCTGCGCACCATCTGTAAGTTGTCATTATCTCAAGACAGTTGTATCAGTAGCGGTTTGGGCATTTACGCCAGTACCGGCCCCAAGGCATTGCTGGTGTCGCGCTTTTTACCGGGTGCGGGCGCCCTTTTCACCGCCATGGCCGGCATGCACCGCACCTCCTGGCTGCGGTTTTGGGCCTTTACCGGCACCGGCGCGCTGATTTGGGCCAGTGTCGGTTTAGCCATTGGCTTGGTGTTTCATGATGCAGTGGGTTCCATCCTGGCCGAGCTCAACCAGTATGGCCCTATTGGCTTTGCTATATTACTGGCCGCGCTGGCACTTTTTTTAGCGTACAAATACCTCAAACGTCAGCTGCTGGTGCGCCGCACCAGGGACGTACCCAGGATCACCGCCGAAGAACTCAATGCCTTGAGCCAGCAGGGGCTTACGCCGGTCATTATTGATGTACGTTCAAAATTGCCGACGTTAGAGCAAGGTATTCCGGGGGCACTTAGGGTATCGCTCAGCGATCCGATAGACGCCTTGGTCAAAGAGTTAAGTCAGGCCCCAAACGGGGTGGTGATTTACTGCACCTGCCCAAAAGAAGTATCAGCGGCGCTGCTGGCTAAAAAGCTGCATGACCATGGTATATCAGGCAGCATGGCGCTACTGGGCGGCCTGGATGCGTGGCAGCAGTATCGGCTTGGCGAACAAGAACCTAGCCTAAACGCCGAGGCCTGCTCATAAAAAAACCCCGCTGTTGCGGGGTTTCAATTATCAAACGGCTTATTTTTGTTCGGTTTTTTGAGACTCGGTGCTGCTTTTTGCGGCGTCGGTCTTTTTGGCGGTGGTTTTATGGGCCACTTTTTTCTTGTGGTGAGTTGCCTTTTTCTTATGGTGGGCTTTTTTCACCTTTTTCACTTTCGGCTTGGTATGGCTGGTTTTCTTTTCAGTCTTGCTGGCACTTTCTGCCTTTTTGCTGGTTGCGGCTTCGGTTTTCGCGGGGGTAGCAGCAGGGGCGGTGGTTTCAGCGGCAACAGCAGCAGCGGTGTTCAGAGCAAAAACGGCAGCCAGACCCAGGGGAATCAGTTTTTTCATTGTAATAGCCTCGGTAAATCGACGGGAGCCCATTGCTCCAACGAGGCCATTCTAGGGACAGAGTTCACAGCGCATCTGTAACGTCTTAGTGACGGTTTGTATCCGAATGTACAGGCAGCAATAGCTGAAAATGCGCCCCTTTCACACTGGGCTCCAGGCTAACTTGGCCGCCGTGTAACTGGGCAATAGAACGCACTATGGCAAGGCCCAAACCAATGCCGCCGGTGCGCCGGTCGCGGCTTTCATCCAAACGCACAAAAGGCTCAAAGATCCTTTGCGCCTGTTCGCTGGCAACCCCTGGCCCGTCGTCCAGCACCGACAAGGCAACGTCGGTGTCGGTACCTTCAATGCGAATAAGCACCTGCTGCTGGCCATAGCGGATGGCATTGCCCACCAAATTGTCCATGGCTCTATCCAGTAGCCGCAGATCGCCCCACCAATACAAGCTATCTTGGCCCTGTTGCAATGCTATCTGGTGTTTACCGCCCTGTGCCTGCCAGTCACTTAGCTTGTCTTTGGCCCATTGCACCAGCTCTATCTGCTGGGTATTGAGCGACAGCTCAGGCTCATTAAGCCGGCTGTAGGTGAGCATTTCTTCAATCAAATGTTCAAGGGCATCAATATCCCGCTCAAAATTGCTCTTATCGGTGTCCGGCAATGGTGGCTCTAACATGGCTAAGCGATAGCGCAGCCGTACCAACGGCGTGCGCAGTTCATGGGCGATGGCGTCGGTTAGCTGTTTACGCCCGGCAATAAGCTCCTGAAGCTGCTGGGCCATTTGGTCAAAGGTAGCGCCAATGCTGGCAAGGCCACTTTTGGGTGCAAGGGTCGCCCTGGCATCTAAATCGCCAGCGCCAAGGCGCTGGGCAGCGGTTGCTAACTGCTGCAACGCCCGCCAATGCGGGCGCATCCACAGCAAGATAGGCACCGCCAGCGACAACCCAAGTAGCACCAATAGCCCGACACTTAACCAATGCAACTCGTGCTGAAAATGCAGGTAAGGTACCGGGCCGATGATCAGCACCGAGTCGGTGCCAGGAATGCGTTCACGAAAGGTGGCGTCGTCTTCAACGATGACGATATTGCCGGTTTCCAAGAAATGAATATCGCCCTTAGAAAGCGGCTGGTTACCCAAGGTATCGGTGTGCAGGGTTAGATTAAGGCGATGACTGAAATCGGCAATTTTATCTGGCCATTGCGCTTTAGGCACCACCGCCAGCTGCTGGGCAAAACGGTCCAGAAAGTCTTGCATCAAGCCTTCAAGATAATGGTTGTTAGCCCGTTGGGCAGTGAACTGATAAATGCCGCCCATCAGCAAGGCGGCGATTAAAAAGCAGGCCACCACCAGCAAGTAAAACTGCACAAACAAACGGCGCATAAAGGCCCCTTAACCCCACTCATCCGGTACCAATAAATAGCCTTTTTGCCGCACGGTTTTAATGCGGCTGGGGGTATCGGCGCTGTCACCGAGCTTTTGCCGAAGCCTTGAGACTGCCACATCAATACTGCGGTCAAGGCCGTCATACTCGCGGCCTTTTAGCCGCTTAAAGAGCGCATCGCGCCCTAAAATTTGCCCGGCATGGCTGGCAAGCTCCCACAGCAGCTCAAAGTCGCCGGTGGTTAAGGTCACGCTTTGCGGGCCAAGGCGTACCGTGCGGGTAACAAAATCAATATAAAGGGTGCCAATTTGCAAGCGCTGGCTTGGCATGACCGCAATGGCCGCTGCCGGTTTGGTTTGGCGCAGTTGCACCCGAATGCGTGCCAACAGCACATTGGGGGGCGTGGTTTTTAAAATGTAATCATTGGCGCCCAACTCCAACCCCAATACTTGGTTCATGTCGCTATCAAGGGAAGTGAGCATCACAATGGGGCCGGTAAATTGCGCGCGCAATTCGCGGCACACCGACAAGCCATCCATGCCCGGCAACATAATGTCCAGCAGCACCAGATCAGGCTGTAGTTCAGTTACACGGGCTAACGCCTCGTCACCGCGCGGCTCTATCACCACCTCCATGTCATGTTTACCCAACCAGCCGGCAATTAATTGGCCAATTTCAGGGTCATCTTCCACTAACAAAATGCGGTGCATAATCCCTCCCGGGCTAAAGGTGCGCTTGCTTTACCGCTCTGGCGGCCAAACCAGCAGGCGCCTTGCTCTGGATGTTGCAGACGAACGACAAGCTGACTGTCTTTAAATTAAAAAATCTCAAAAAAGAACAAAATAAAAATCTTGATGCTACGACAAGATTTTCACCCGTCGCTTAACTGAGCGCTGTTACCGACAATCCTTAAGGACAAGTGATGATGGCACGGCGGTAAAAGGCTAGCCGCCCGTAACCGCTTTGCCGCCCTCAGCACTAAACAGCGCCAAGCATTGCTGGCCTTTTTAGGGTCACTTTGAAAAGTCGTCGCCAGCGGCGGCCACAAACGCCATTTCCAGCAGGTAGTGAGGGTCGGCCAATTGTGCTTTAACGCATGCCCGGCTTGGGGCGGTGCCAGCATCAAACCAAGCGTCCCAAAGCCGGTTCATGGCATCAAGCAGGGCAAAGTCGGTTAAATAGATGGTGACCGATAAAATGCGACCTTTATGGCTGCTAATTTGCGCCAATGAGGCCTCGGCTTGCCGGAAAATGGCTTGCACTTGGCTGTTGATATCGGTTTGCTCGCACTCGGGTACTTCCACAAAATGGGCAATGCCTTTAAAGACGGTGATATCAGACCAACGCGCGGTTGGGTTGATGCGGTGAATGGTCATGGAAAATGCTCAAGCAAGGAAGGTGGCCGAGGTTAGCGCAATTTGTGGCGCAGGCCAAAGGCAAAAAAATGCCGCCCAAGGGCGGCATTTTCGGTTAGAGGCGGAAGCGATTGACTTCAGATTCAACCTGGCGAGACAGCTCGTGTAGCACCTTGGCCTGGCTGGCTGCCTGGGCGCTTTCATCGGCCATGTCGTTAGCCACACCACGAATAGACTCGGTATTGCGGTTAATTTCACTGGTTACCGAGGTTTGCTCTTCGGCTGCCGAGGCTATTTGCGTGGCCATATCGGCGATGCTGGAAATGGCATCGGTGATTTGGGCCAGGCGCTGCTGGGCCGCGTTAGCGTCTTCAACGCTGGTATGGGCCAGGCTGTGGCCGCGCTCCATAATTTTCACGGCTTTGGCCGTGGTTTGCTGCAGGGTTTCAATCATCTGCTGAATTTCTTCGGTCGATGAATGCGTGCGCTGCGACAACACCCGTACTTCGTCGGCCACCACCGCAAAGCCGCGGCCCTGCTCGCCAGCCCGTGCCGCTTCAATGGCGGCGTTTAGGGCCAGCAGGTTGGTTTGCTCGGCAATGCCGGTAATGGTCGCCAAAATGGTGCTGATTTGCTGGGCATGCTGATTCAGCTCATTAATGGTGCCGGTGGCTTGTGCCACTTCCTCGGCCAGGTCTTGAATCGAGTGCTGGCTTTGCTGCACCTGCTGCTGGCCTTCTTTCGACAACGACACCGAATTTTGGGCAGCACTGGCGGTATTCTCGGCGTTACCGGCAATTTCTTGGGTGGCCGAGGCCATTTCGGTTACCGCTGTGGCCACCATGTTGACTTCGTCTTGCTGCACCTGCACCCGGCGGCTGCTGGCATGGGCGCCGTTGGCTACGGCGTCGGCCTCGGCGGTGAGCTTGACGGCAGTATCACGCAGGCGGCTGATAATGCCCTGCATACGCTCAACAAAGCGGTTAAAGCCACCGGCCAGGCGGGCAATTTCGTCTTTCGAGTCCACCTGAATACGCACAGTCAGGTCGCCCTCGCCTTCGGCGATATCTTCCAGCGCTACCGCCACTTTTTCCAAATTACGGAACATCACTTTAAAGAGCGCCACCAGTACCGCGATGAAAATCACCAGCAGTATCAAGGCAATGACCACTTGCTTGGTCACCAGTGAATACAAAGGCTGCATCAACACTGATTTGTTCATCACAAAGATCAGCGCCCAGTTGCTGTTGGGGATCCCTTGGGCATAAATCAGGCTGTTTTGGCCGTTGATATTGCCCTCGAACAGCCGGTTGTCCTGAATCATTTTATTAAGCTGGCTGCCTTCAAACATCGGGCTGATATCGGCCACAGCTTTGTTTTGCAGGCTGTCATCGGGGTGGGCAATAATTTTGCCCTCGCGGTCCACCATAATGGCGTAGCCTTTACCGGGCACCTGCAGCTCTTTGGTTTGGCTAGTCAGTTGATCCAAAGTCAAGTTACCGCCAACGGCGCCCACCACTTCCCCTGCAACACGTACCGGTTCGGAGATAATGATCACCATCTGCTTTAAGGTGGTGCTCATGATGGGGTCAGAAACCGCTAACTTACCGGCCGCCAGCGCGTCTTTGTACCAGCTTTTTTTACGCGGATCGTAGTTGCTGTTGTTTTCGTCCAGTTGCGGGTCTTGGCGAAACATTTGGCCTTTCTCGGTGCCATAAAAAGCCACGCCAAAACCACCGGCAGAAAAGGCCTGTGAAATAGCGTCGTAGGGGCTTTTGTCCGGGTTTTGCTCGAGCTTTTCGGTCAGCGAATGCAGCACCTTTTGACGGTCGCCAAGCCATTGCCCTACCCCTTTGCCGTAAGCACTGGAAAAGTGCTGCACGTCATTAAGCAGTGCATTTAGCGTCTGATCCTTGACCGAAATACTGGTTTCCCAAACCAGTGCAACCACAATCACAAAAACGGCGACAATGCTGATCCCCAGCAGTCGAGCGCGAAGAGAAAGGTTCATGGAATCTTCCTTATCTGAAGCAGTAATCACGTTAGGCAAAGCCATTGCCAAAACGCAGGGCAAGGTACAGAGGCAGATAGGCAGGACAAGCAGCTGAACGCCGACATACTCTCAAGCACAAACTTCAATATCGGCCTATTTTCGACGAACTAAAGAAATACTTTTCTTTCAGACGCTTAGCAAAAAACAAACAGCGCAATTTAAGCGACATTCAAAACAAAAGCCGTCACGTTAAGCGCCGTTAGTGAAGATATAGACATCTATATGTTTTTATAAATGCTTTATTAGTAATAATAAAATAACGGTAACAGCGGTATCAGCCAGGGGGTTTCCACCCCGAAACCCTGCTCTGGCGTCACCAGCCAAAACACCAAAAATTAATGCTGTAGGGCTTTACTTGGTCATACTTGGCAAGCCTTGGAAAATCCTTCAGTTTTACCTTACCGCCCTTAAATTTTGGCTCACTGCCGTTAATGCGGACTTTATTGTCGGTTAAGCGCTCTGCGGTCACTTCAAAGCGCTTTTTCTTAACGCCAAAGCCCTGGCAATCAACCCGCTTGCTGTTGGCCGACATGTTAATGATTAGCAAGGTACAGCGGCCTTTTTTATTGCCGCTGTGGCAATACACCAGCACTGCCTGGTCGTTACTTTTCACCTCCAGCACCTGCTGCCCCATCAGCTTTTGCCAAAGCCAACTGACCCAAAAATCGGGGTTGGGCTTTAAGGTATTGCGGTTCACCAGTGCGTAGTCGCCGCCAATTAAGCTTTGGCGCACCATCACCTTTTGCCCGGCGCGAGCGCCGCGGCCCAGTTGGTCGGCCCACCAAAAAGAGGAAGCAAAACGGTCCGATAGCCGTATCTGGCCACCACATTGCGCTGAACCGGTTTCACCTGTCCAAAGCGCGGCCTGGGGCTGGTGCTTATCACGCCAGTTTTTCAGCTGGCCAAGGTATTTTTCAAAGTCATTCAAGGCCGCTGGTGACAACACATTATTAAGGGTGGCCGACCGAGTTCTTACCGGCGAGCGCTGGCTTTGGAAGGGGTAATAATGCCAGTCCACAATATCGAGTTTTTCTGTTATCGCCGCTAAAAAGGAAGGGGTGATATTACTGATGGGTTTTAGGGCTTCGCCAATACGTGGCCAAAAGGCGCTGCCGGGGCCAGCCACTTGGGTGTTGGGACTAAGTTTGCGCACGGTGCGAATAAAAGTGTCGTAATCGGTGGCCAGTTTGCGGGCCATTGGCTGGGCCCTGAGGCCATAAAATGCCCAGTAGGCATTGAGCTCATTACCCAGCTCGCAAACCGCAATTTGCTGGCGGTGTTTCCGGCTATATGCGAGTAACTGACTGACCTCATCGGCTTGCCACCGGCCATGCTGGTGGCGTTTAAAAAGGCCATATTTAAAGGTAAAGGCTAGAGCCAGGTCGCAGCGCTGACAAAAATCATGCACCTGGTCCCAGGTGTTTTGGGTTAGCACCAGGGCACCAGGCTCATCGGCGGGCGCAGCAAAGTAATGAATATTATCCGCCTCTGAGCCGCCAATACGTAAATAAGCCGGTGCCAGCGCCTTGGCCAGTTTATCAAGCTTACTTTTCGTTAAATCCAGCGGTTCGGTTTTTTGGGTGCCTAGCCCTTTTTTACTGCCAAGGCTGCCTTCCCACCACAAGCCCCCCACCAGCACGGAAATGTCGATGGAGAACGACAAATAACGGGCATCGACTTGGGCAATGGGCTTGGTTTTATGCAAAGTGATGGTGACAGATTGCGAAGTAGAAAAACGGCCAGGGCGGCGTTTTGACATCCACGCCTTCATTGAAGTGATCATGCCTAGTCTCGCTGCCGACGATAACCGCAGTTTGGCAAGCTTCTATGACAAGCATGTTGCCAACATCCTTGCTTGGTCAGGGTATTAGACTCTGGGGCTGGATTTGCGGCAGGCAAATTGTTACGTTATCACACAGCTAGCAGAAGGGGTTAAGTAGTATGTCTCCCGAACACGGTGCGGCCCGGCGTCGTTTTATTCAAAAATTGCTTTTAGTGTCCGGCGCTTCACTGCTACCGAGTTACAGTTGGGCCTGGCAACCTCATAACCGCCTGATGGCAGTGCACAGCAAGACGGTTATGGGCCAGCTGGCCCTCACCTTTGAACTGCCCCATCAGCCCCACTACCACATCTTTACCCTCAAACATCCGGCGCGGTTGGTGGTGGATTTTGACCAAACCGACAAAGCCTGTGACCTTGAAGCGTTGAAAAAGTCAGGGCTTTTTAAAACCGTACGCTGGGCTCACCACAAAGATGGCAAGTTACGGTTGGTGTTCGAACTGGCAAATGCTGGCGCCGATATTCACTACCACAGCAAACGCGAACAAAGCGGTGCCACCTCAAAAATGGTGTTAACCCTGTCGGGTAAGGGCGTCACCGCCGCCTTGCCGAGTAAACGCCGCGATATCGTTATCGTTATTGACCCCGGCCATGGCGGTAAAGACCCCGGCGCTACCGGCAAACACGGCACCCACGAAAAAAACGTGGTACTGGCCATTGCCCGCAAACTAAAGCGGCAAATAGACCAAACCCCGGGTTTTAGAGCGGTAATGACCCGCGACAGTGACCGTTTTATTCCGCTGATGGACCGCGTCAAAATTGCCCATCGCCACAAGGCCGATGTGTTTGTGTCTGTCCATGCCGACGCCTGCACTGACCGGCGGGTAACCGGCTCTTCGGTTTATATTTTGTCGGAAAAAGGAGCCAGTAGCGTTATGGCCCGGCGCTTGGCTGACCGGGAAAACAGCGCCGATCTCATTGGCGGCATTTCCCTTAAAACCAAAGACAAAATGCTGGCAAAAGTGCTGCTGGATTTATCGCAAACCGGCACCATTACCGCCAGCGCCAACCTGGCTGAAGACTTGATAGGAAAGTTGGCGCAGCATGAAAAAGCCCTGCACCGCAACGTGGAACGCGCCGCTTTTGTGGTGCTCAAATCCCCTGACATTCCCTCAGTGCTGGTAGAAACCGCGTTTATTTCCAACCCACGGGAAGAAAAGCGCCTGCGCACCACTGCCTTTCAAAACAAAATCGCCACCTCCCTGCACCAGGGGCTAGTGGACTATTGCCATACCCATATTTCAGAACAAGAGCTGATGCTCAGCTAAACCGCCAAGATAAGGTGCCCTGATGGCTGGTACTTCCCTCGCCGCCGTCAGGTGCACCGCCTTTTAATAAGGTTTGGGTGCCTTGGTGAGCTTCGCCGATAACGGCGCACTGTTTAAGGTATCTAAAAAGGCAATTAAATCCGCTTGTTGCTGCTTGCTCAGCGGCGGTACTAAATCAGCGGTGCCATCACGTTTGCCTAAATAATGGCCTTTAATACCGGCCTTACCCTTGGCATAAAAGGCCATCACCGCCTGTAAAGTCGCAAACCGGCCATCGTGCATGTAAGGGGCGGTGAGCGCCACATTACGTAAGGAAGGGGTTTTAAACGATCCCAGTTGTGATGTTGCCGGTGGCAAAAACTGCAAGCGCTGGCGCGCCTTGGCATCGGCTGCGTCTGCAAAGGGGCCCTTGGCATTAAAGACATCGCCTTTGAGTTGGCTGATACCGGCCTCGCGACCAGTGTCATGAAAATCGCGCACCGCCAACCCTAAGTTATGAAACTGGCCGTCGCTTAACATCGGGCCCGAATGGCAATCGGTGCACTGCCCTTTGCCAACAAAAAGCTTTAAACCGCGTTTGGCTGCGGCAGATAAAAAACCTTTAGTGGGTTGATGCTGCTTTAATGCCGTTACAAAGCGGTCAAAGGGTGATTGGCCTATCACCAGCTTGCGCTCATAGGCCTCAATGGCTTTGCCGACATGACTAAAAACAAGGTTGGCCGCCATTTGGTCTTTAGCCGACATTGCAGCCCAAGCCCTATTAAGGGCTGAGTGAGGGTTTTTATCCGGGCGCGCATGGGCGGGAAAGCGCGCCAAATCGTTAACGCCTTGGGGCAATGGACCAAACACCAATTGATAGTGTTTGCGCAGTTGCGGATCGCTGGCTATGACATGCAGCACATGCAAACGGTCGGTGCCTGCTTCAACCGGATTTTCCATCGGTTGCAATGCTTGTTCCCAGAGCGAATCAGCACAGCCGTCCCAAAACTGCCAGTCATTAAGAGCAGCGTTTAATACCGTTGGTGCGTTGCGGGTGCCAGTGCCCATGCCTTTTGCAATAGGCAAGCCATCGGTAAAGGCGTGATTAGGCTGATGACAGCTCGAACAAGCCTCGTTGCCGTTGCCCGAGAAACGTTTGTCGTAGAAGAAATGCTGACCCAAAAGGGCTGTTTTCGCGTTTGCCAGCAAACTGTCTTTTGGCAACGCCGGGGCTTTGGGAAGCGGCGATAAACGATAAATACTTTGTAATTCGGCCTTGGTGTAAGACACCTGAGCCAGTGCCAGCGGTGAGCTAAGGAAGGCCATTATGCAAATCCCTGCCACCTTAAGGTGGCGGCTTCTGGACTTGTTATTCAACACCGCTGACTCCTTATTTACCACAACAAGGCAAGGTGAATTCGGCGGTGCCGCCTTGTCCTTTATCTGTCACGGTGACATCAAGCGTCCATGGCCCACGCATATGAAAAAACAGCCCTGACACCTTCGCCAGCCCCTGCTTAAGGTCAATTTTCGGGGAAGACTCCATGCCATGGGCAAAACCCACTTTACGGCCATGTTTCATACCGGCTTTAAGGCTGAGCTTGGGGCTTTTTAGTAGCACTGACGGATGCTTGCCATCAAAAGCTTCAATAGACACCCCAAAATACTGCTCAAAGGGAATATCCTTCGGCACGTTCTCGAGCTTGACTAAAAATTGATGATGACTGGTATAGGCGGTTAATACTTGGCTGTCGGCATTAGGGCTGGCGAAAGCCAAAGCGGGTGCCAACAGTGTGGCCAGCAAGGGCCAAGTTAAAAGGATTTTCATCTGTTTTCTCAAGGTTACGCAGCGGCATATATGATTTGTTATAACATCACTATCACACCGACAAAAACTGAGTAGAACAAGCTGTGATCCCGCTCACCCCTGTTCACTTCCAGTAGTACATGACATAGATCTCATTATGAAAATAGCAGCCGGGAAATGTCGCTATTGGCCAAGCTGCTGTCGCAGTCAGCTAAGAATTTGCTGCAATTAAGGATTAACAATAAGTCTGCGAGTCAATTAATAAGAGGGGTTTAGCATGCATACCATTGCTTTTATCTTTAAGAAAAAAAAGGGCATGTCACTGGCAGAGTTTCATTATCACTATGCCGTTATCCATGGCGCTTTTGGTGCCGCTTTGCCGGGATTAGTTGAATATACTCATTACCCTGTTCGCCCAGTTTCAGATGCCGATGCTCATATGCACGACGAAGCAACCCAGGGCTTTGAGGGCTTGTCGATTTACAGTTTTTTTGATGAAGAACATGCGAAAGCAGCTTGGAACTCTGTGCAAAATAAAGCGCTGCAAGAAGACACTCTGAGATTTATTGATTTAGAAAGTATGATCACACTGCCTTTAGTTAAAAGAACCGTACTTTAAATTTAATAGCCGTCATAATGGCGGCCATTTTTTAGTGGTGTAAACTGGCAGGCGTACGAGAATAATATTTTTTAAACAAACGATAAAAATGGCTAATATCAGAGAAGCCACACTCAAAGATAACGTCAATAACCTTGTTACTTTTATTTTCTTTTAAAATATTAAAACAACGTTCCGTTCTCTTAAACCAAAGCCAAGTATTAAAGGTAGTTGCTCTTTCTGAGAAAAGTCGATTCACTGTTCTAACGGAAACGCCAAAAACATTAGCCACTTGAGCCGCTGATAGGCTAGTGTCTTCCAGATGGCGCTCGATATACGCCTTGATATCATGAAGTTTTTTATCGTGCCCGCTATGTGTCGGTTGGCGCTGATTCACTGCCGCATAGAGAAAAGACAACAACGTTTCCTCTATCAAGGGATCGCCATTTTCTGCACTGTGGTTCCGCATCATGTCTTTGATGGCATTGCCACCAAATCGCCCGTGTGGCGATGTTCCGGCTAAAGAAATGGCAGTAAGGTGCTGTATTTCCGGGCGTCCACAGGCAATAATACGGCTAGGTACTTTTATTACCGTGGTTTGGTGTTCTGAAAGAAAATCCAGTTCAAAAGGCGCACTTGCTTTATAAAAAACCACATCACCTGAAATTAATTCAACCTGCCTGCCTTCCTGCTCAACTCTGGCAATACCAGTGTTGAGCAACATAATTTGATAGTCATCGGTAGAATCATTTTCAATATGAGAATCACGGCGAGCATAGCGCATGGGTACAGAGCAATTATAATGTGCCCCGGTCATGGCTCCTAAAGATTTTGAAGAGACAAAACCACTAACAGGTTGATTACTCTTGTTTTCACATGAGACAGGTACATAGGTATCGCTAATTAAATGTGCCCATTCGTCAAAATCAACCGACGTTATTTTTTCGGAAACTGTCATGTTAATCTCTTCAACAACTGCCTGATATAGCTACAACCATCATCTCTTTGCATGATTGAAATGGCTACTGCTTTTTTTGGATGTTGTGACTTATATAGGAAAATTTTATCTTACTAAAGCAATAAAAAAAGCCTCTACGAACAGAGGCTTTTTATTAAAAATATTTATAAAAAGCTGTTTACAGTTTTTTCAGCAATGGTAATTTTTCCAACATATTTTTTAGCGCCATAGCACTCCAGGGTAAATGTTCGGTTATGCCTAAACCGACCACCTCGCCTTCTTTTGCTACCGCAGTTAATACATTAACGACATCTGCAATGGTTAATTGCCCTTGCGCAATACCGTCAAATTCATCTCCAGCTTGCGGTTTTGAAAATAGCAGCGACTGAAATTGACCGGGATCTAATACGTCCAAATCCAGGTGTATAGCCAAGTGCTTAGCGCCCGTTGCCTTGAACCATTCAACCACCGCCTGGCTACCTTGTTCACGTAGCTGCTCAGGGCCAATATTTTTAAGACCCAGCTGTAACATGCGCTGCTGTTCCCAGTCGGTCGGTTCATTAACACCGACATAGCACACTTTGTCAGCGTTAATGGGCGCTTTAACCTGGCCGCTAAAGGCGCTGTCGCCCTTGCCAAGCAGGTTACCCAACACCATCGCATGCGCATGTTCAAACTGTTGCGGCGTCATAATATCGGGATGCGCATCAACCCAAAGTACGGCCAAGTCATCCTGATAGCGTTCGTTCAAATAGGCAAATGGCGCCAAATCGACTAAACAGTCACCGCCCAACACCACAATGCTTTGTGGGTTGTGCTTGTCAATCAGCGCCCGGGCATTAGCGGCCTGGGCCAGCAATTGATGACGGGCAATTAAGCCTTCTTCACAGGCTAAAGCCACACCATCCGGCTTCGGTACCGGCACTTCTTCGGTAGGGCCATCATGCTCAGGTGCTAACCAAGCCAACAGCTGCGCACCCAAGTGATAAAGCTCGTTGTTACCACCCTGCCACTGAGGGAAAACTAAACGCAATGTCTGACTCATTTCAGCCTCCTAACCACAAACCCATGGTGAGTAAAAAACTGATAGTGCGTCAGTAGCAGCCTAGTCGCTTTGTTAATTACGCCAGATATTTTGCTACCAACGCCAGTTACAGCGACGAGATGAGTTGGCGGGGAGAAACCCCATAGGCCGCTTTGAATGTGCGGCTAAAGTGAGACAGGTTAGTAAACCCAAAGGCAAAGGCAGTTGCAGTAACCGAGTCGAACTGGCCAAGCAGTATAGCCCGGTAGCTACGTTCTAAACGCTTCTGCAAAAGCCAGCGCCCAAAGGTCGTGCCGCGGCGGGCAAAGAGCCGGTTAAGGGTACGGGGTGATAAATACACCGCTTTGGCAACCACCTCTTGGGTTAAGGCAGCATCGTCAAGGTTACTAAGCAGAAAATGCTCAACACGCTGCCAGCTTGAACTATGTTGACTGTGGCTAACGGTAAGGTCGGTACTGCTAAAAGCCGTATTAAGTACATCCAAAAAGGCGGGTAATAGCGGTGTACCTAAGTGCGACTCAAGCTGCCACGCCTCTGTGAGCAAACTGGCTGACAAACGCCCCAATGCAGAGTCGCCTTGCAAGGGACGGCCTAGCCATTTAGCAATATTTGGCATGTGACTTAGCGCCATATTGCGAGGCACCGCCAGCACCAGTTGGTTATCGCCTTGCGGAAATTGGTAACCATAAGGCTGTGCGCTGTCGATGATCACCAAATCGCCTTTTTTCTGCAGGCAGCTTTGTCCTCTTTGGGTCAGCAGGGCCCGCTCACAAAACGACAAGGAGATAAAGAACTGGCCAGCACCCTCGTCATGGCTGTGATAAGCAATGGGGTGCGACTGGATCCGGGTAATAAGGCCAGCACCAAAGTCACGGGTTTTTACTTGGCCTTGAAACACCCCTGCTGCAAGCTGACGATTAACGGTTTGCTGGTAAACCTTACCGACGACATCCTGCCAAAAGTCAAAGCGTTCCGTTGCTGTTACCTGTTGAGTGGAATACTCCATGCTTTGCCCTTCTTAGCGCACAAACAAACTTTCAATAGAGCCAAAACAGTAGCAAAATGTGGCGCCAAGCGTTAGCAAGCACTAACAGCATTAGGCAATTTTGCGGTTTGCTACTCGCCCGGCAAGGTAGGTAGACACAAACAGCAGCACCGGCCACAGCAGCCAACCTGGCAGCAACCAGGGGCTGGTTTTTAGGGTGGCAAACAAACCCTGCGCAGGCGCGGCTAACACCAACAGATAAAAATAGGCGCCGACGCACAGCAGCAATGCATTCAAAAACCATGCGTTAGGCGCAAAATGGCCAAGCCAAATGCCCACCAGTATCGACAGCAAACCGAAGGCCAGCAGGCTTTCAATCAGGTTTAATACCAGCATCGCCAACTGGTGATGCTGGCCAAAGAGCGCAAAGTAACTTTGCGGCACCGCGACCGCTGCCAGCAGGCTTTGTAAAAAGCTGCCCATTACCGCCAGCACCACACCCACCGCGATCACTCTGACCGACTGCTTAAAACGCGCCCACCACATGACCATTCCTTATCAATGCCTGTTGTGGTCACTATAAAGGATGCCTGGCGGCCTAGGGCTATTAATGCGGGGTTTTTGCCGGGCGCTGCGGTAAAAAGGTGATCAGCAGCAGCACCGCAATTAACAAGCTGCCAGTGGCGGCAAAGCGGCTAAGTGCCAGGCCGCCGTCGTCAACGGGTTTATCAAGAAAGTCCCCCACTACCGCACCGAGGGGCCGGGTCAGCACAAAGGCCAGCCAGAACAATAGGGGTGGCGAAAAACGGCTAGCAAAGCGCAGCGCTACCACCAGCAGTAAGGCGCCGCCAAAAATGGCGATGCCACCTTCATAACCAATGCCTGCGCCGTCAGCCGTCCAGTCGCCAAGAGCGGTGCCCAGGGTTTGTGAAAAGGTAATGCTGAGCCAGTAAAAACCTTCGGCTGCCGGGCCTTTAACCGACGCCACATTAATACGGCCAAGGCAGCGCTGCCAGGTGACCAAGGCCATCACCACCAATACCGCCAGCAGCAGTGAACCACCGGCATACCCCAGACCCAAAGAGCGGGTAGCAAAATCCGATAAGGTTGTGCCCAAGGTGGTAGAGGCAATCAAGGTTGCCCAATACAAAAAAGGCCGAAAGCCAGTACTGGCAATGTGTTGCCATAGCAATAGCGCAAACACGGCAACAAAAAGGCCGCTGCTGGCAAGATAGCCCAGCCCCAATGACATAGAAACGCTGTCGCCGCCGGTTTCGCCAAGGGTGGTTACCAAGATTTTGATAAGCCAAAACCCCAGGGTAATAGCAGGCACCTTGGCGAAGGCATCATTGTGGCTGTTATGCATAAAGGCTCTCACAAAATATCAGAGCATGGGTTATCTCTGGCCAGCCTGAAGGCGAGATTAAGTCGGCAATAAAAAGGCAGCGCCGCTACCACGGCACCTGGTTGCCGAAACGGTCGAGGTACTCAAGGCCGGGGCGGCTTTGCTTGTCGATAAGCACTTGAACAATAAGCGGCACGGTTTCAGCCAGGGTATAGGGGGCTTTAGCGCCGCCTAAATCGGTTTTTATCCAGCCTGGCGCCATCAGTGCCAAGGCGCGTTCTGGCCCTTGCTGGCAGGCAAAGCTTTTCATCAACATGTTAAGGACCGCCTTGCT
Organism: Gallaecimonas mangrovi; assembly: GCF_003367375.1. Lineage (GTDB taxonomy): Bacteria > Pseudomonadota > Gammaproteobacteria > Enterobacterales > Gallaecimonadaceae > Gallaecimonas > Gallaecimonas mangrovi. The sequence goes on along the minus strand of NZ_CP031416.1, from coordinate 1,103,808 downwards.
GCCCCGATATACCGGCCTAAGGCCATTGTCGTTGTTGGTAAGACTCCCCTGCCCTGACGACATGGCGCCAATCAAGCCGTCTGCCTTAACCTTGCCAGTAAGCTGTTCAACCACCCGCATTGGCCCCAAGGCATTGGTTACCATCACCTCAATAAAATCGTCGGTGGCCACCTCACCAATGCGCTGGTTAGGGTCGCGGTTGGTGATGCCAGCGTTGACAAACAACATATCAAGCTCGCCGTCCTTAAGGCGGTTAGCCAAAGCACTAATTTGTTCGCTGTTGCAGATATCAAGCGGCTCAATACGAAGACGGTTGGGGTATTGCTGCCCAAGTGTGTCAAGGCCGGTTGGCTTGTCACCCCTTTTGGTACCAATTACCTGCCAGCCGTTAGCAATAAACTCTTCTGCCATGGCCAAGCCAAGGCCCCGGCTGGCGCCAACAATCAGTGCGGTTTTCATCTAGCCACCTCTTTACTTGCGATGGCATACACCTTAGCCCGAGGCAAAGTGCCGCAGAAGGCGCCGCACTTGCACTTATAAATTGCACCAAACGCCATAGCTGGCAGAAGTGGCGTAATGTGCGCCAGCACACTGACAGGGCTATAAAAAACGCTAAGGTAGAAAGTAGGAAAATGCCTAAAGGGAATGCCATGAAAGCCATGATGCATGTTTTGATTTGTTTTGCCTTGGCCACCAGTGCCACGCTACACGCCGCCAGCCTGATGCCGCAGCCATGTTCGGCTAATTGCATTAAAAGTGCGGTGGTTAATGGCTACCTTGAGCTGAGCTGGTTAGGAAAAACCGGCCAAGTGCAAAAACGCTTTCACTATGACATAGCCCATGCTGACCAAAACACCTTCACGGCCAAACCTCTACCCAGCCAACAAGCTAGCAACGGCAACGCTATTAACAGCACCCAGTACGCCTTTAATCAGCCACATCAGCATGTGGTGGTGACAGTTATTCAATACCGTAATGCCAATGGCGAGATCCTGGACGTAAAATCTTCTGCCGTGCAGTTTAGCCGGCCCTAAAAGGCCGACAGCTACAGGCTGTGCACCGAATCCAGTAAACAGGTTTTTAGCGACAACGCCGCATCAGAAGGCGCTTGGCTGCTGGTGAGCATTGTAAGTGCTAATGGCGGCAATGGCGGCAACCCTGCTAATACCTTTAAAGCCGTTGGTACCCCCGCCCGGGTTCTGACCGTAATGCCCAAGCCCGCCTGCACCGCGGCCCAAATACCGGCCAAACTGCGGCTGGTCATTACCACTCGCCAGCGAATACCGGCTTTATCCAGCGCATCCAGGGCTTGCTGACGAATAAGACAGGGCGCCTCAAAAAGCACCAGCGGTAGCGGTTCTGTTAGCGCAGTATCCGGCCGGCCAAGCCAACAAAGAGGAAAAGACTTTATTAGCTCGCCGCCGTTATGCCCCCCAGGCTGTTGCCAGGCCAAAGCAAGGTCTAGTTGCTGGTTGTGCATGGCCGCCAGTAAGTCGCCATTACGGTTAACCTGCACTTCAATTTCCACGCTGGGGTAAGCGCGGTTAAAACGTGCCAACACCTCGGTGAGTAATGATTCACCAAAGTCTTCTTGCAACCCCAGCCGCACTTTTCCTTCAAGCTGATTTTGGCCAAGGGCCAGCACCGCTTCGTCGTTCAAGGCCAACAAATGCCGCGCATAAGACAGTAATGACTCACCAGCCGGTAGCAATTCCAGGCCACGGCCAGCCTTTTTAAACAGCCCCTGGCCCAGCTGCTGCTCTAGCTTTTTAAGGTGGGCGCTGACCGCCGAAGTAGAGCGGTTTAAGGTCAGTGCCGCCTGAGCAAAGCTACCCAGTTCAACACCAGCAACAAAGCTGCGTAACGCTTCCAGATCCAGAGTGATTTTACGCAAGGCATCGATCCTGATTTCAAGGACAATTAATACAAAACATTCCGATATTCAAAACAGATTACCGCCCTTAGGCTAAGGCTGTCCATTACCTAAGGAAAACAGCATGACAAAGTCTACTTATGGCCAGCAGAGCTTTGGCCAAACGGCTCCCACTTTTGCCAACCTCACCGACCGTGTGCTTTTTGACGAGGTTTGGCAAAGCCCCGGTTTGCCACCACGGGAACGCAGCCTGGCCACTATTGCCTGCCTTATTGCGCTTAATCGCCGTGAACAGCTGCCCTTTCACATTGAAAAAGGCCTGGAAAATGGCCTGACTAAAGACACCCTCGGCGAGCTTATCAGCCACCTGGCTTTTTATGCGGGTTGGCCTTGCGCCGCAACGGCAGCCACCGTGTTGGCCCAATACTGAGGAGAACAGCATGCCTTTTACCCGCATTATCAGCCCACAGGGCCGCTCTGAAAGCGAGCTAGAGCGTATCTCTGAGGTGCTACATCAAGCCTTGGTTAGCCACTTTGATGTGCCGGAAAAAGACCGCTTTCAGGTCATTGAGCAGCCCCCTAAAAATCACTTGCTGTTTGACGCTGACTACCTAAGCGAAAAGCCGCGCAGCGCTCAGCAGTTACTGTTTCAAATTACCGCTGGCAAGCCACGCAGCGACGCCACTCGCGAAGGGTTTTATCAAGAACTCACCAAACAGCTGGCAGCCACTGTTGGCCAGCGGCCAGAGGACGTGATGGTGATCATTACCAGTAACAGTGCCAGCGAATGGTCCTTTAGCGGTGGCCTGTCGTTACCAGCAGCACTTGCAAGCAAGGTGTCTGCCTGATGAGCGCCATGCAATACCACATCAGCCTGCCCGCCGACTACGATATGGCCATTATCAAGCGGCGTATTACCGACAAGGGCCACCTGCTTGACGGCTATAGCGGCCTGCATTTTAAAGCCTACCTCTATAGTGGTGGCGAGCAGGCGAAGAGTTATGCGCCTTTCTACCTTTGGCGCTGTAGCGAAGCTCTTAGTCGCTTTGTAACGGGTAGCGGTTTTGCCAGTTTAGAAGCGGCTTTTGGCAGGCCCCGCATCGATACCTGGCAGCCGCTGGCAACGCATATAGGCCCGCAGCTAACAGCAGCCAATTACGCTGTTAAAAAAGTACAATTAGTGGCGCCTGACCAGGCGTTGGCAGAACTGTTGCAACAGCAGCTTGATTGGCAGGATAGCCACGCCGATGCTCTGGCCAGCATCAGCGCTTTTAACCCCCAAAACTGGACGCTAATGCAGCTGCAACTGCTGCGCGACAAGCCGAATGTGGTCAGTGCAGGTGAAAGCGTCTTTCACTGCAGCTATGTTGCGCTGGGTGCCTAGAACCATAAAAGCCAGCGTCAATGCTGGCTTTTTAACGTCGCCTGTCAGGCGCTATCGACCAGTCTTCTTAAGGCTTATTCAATACCTCGGGCAATTCGCTGGGGGCGTATGCTGCCAGTTCACCGAAAAACGGTTGCCACTGTTGAATATCCAAGGCGTCAATGAGCCCTTCCCGGCTGAATGGGTCGGCCGCCACCAAGGCTTGCACCTCGCCGGCATCATTGGCGTTAAAAATCAAAAAGCCGGCGCGCCGGGGCGTGCCCACTAGTGGGCCAGAAGCAATGAGCTTGCCCTTCGCAATAAGCCCTTTTAGATACTGCACATGCTCCACCACAAACTGGCCCCACGCCGGGCCGTCGGGGTGGTCCATCCTGACCAGATAAATCGCCATTTAAGACACCTTTGTTGTGAAAAAGGCAGCCTAAGCGCAGGCGTTTAACCAATAAAGGGCGCCTAAGTTGTGACGCTAACAACTTAGGGTTGTAGGCGAAAAGACACTGGTTCGACGCCCTATTCTGGCAATCAAAAAGCCAGCATTTACTGGCTTTTAGTTAGGCGCTAGTGATGTCAGGGAAGAAGGTTTTAAGCTGCTCAAACATCAGGGGCGGTATCACTTGGGCGTTGAGACTGGTTGCGCTTACGGTCTGCGTCAGCGGCTTGGCGGCTTGCACCTTACTCAGCCAATGCGGGTCGGTAATGAGTGCCCGGCCAACCGCCACCAAATCATAAAGACGCAAAGCATCGGCTAGCTCGTCAGCGGTTTTAACCTGGCCAACACCCACCAGCGCCAAGCGCCCGGCCAACACCTTGGCAATGCCTTCGGCAACCGGTTCTGTACTGCCTGGGTTGCGCCTTGAAGTCTGGCGATAGTGCTGCAAGGAAATATGCAAATAACTCAGTGCCCGCGTCGCCAGCTGGTCAACAAAATAGGCGGCTTCTTGCAGGGTTAAGCCGTTTTCAATTTCCGGTACCTCTTCCGGGGTTAAGCGGTAACCGATAATGAAATCGGGGCGCTTTGCCTCTGCCGCCGCCTTTATCACTGTATCGACAGCCGCTAACGGAAAACGGCAACGTTTTTCGAGGGTGCCGCCCCAGTCGTCACTGCGCTGGTTGGTGGCGGCAGATAAAAACTGCTGAAACAGATAGCCGTTTGCCCCGTGGATCTCAATGCCGTCAAAGCCGGCGGTAATGGCGCGGTGGGTAACCTCGGCGAAGGACTGCAGCAGTTGCAGCATCTCCGCTTCGCTTATTTCACGTGGGTTGGTGTGGTATTGAAAACGCTCCGGTATGGCTGAGGCACTGACGATATCGTCAGACAATTCCGGGCTGGTTGAGCGCCCGGCATGGAAAATTTGCAATATCGCTTTTGCACCGCCGCTGTGAATAGCCTCGGCCAGCGCCGTGAGTTGCGCTAAACAAGCATCGTTGCCGCAAAAGAACTGCCCGGGAAAACCACGGCCATTGGCCAAGGTATGGCTGGTGGCGGTTATTACCATTCCCACTTCCTTGGCGCGCGCCCGGTAATAGGCCAGCTCTTGCTCACTCAGCTCGCCTATGTCATTACCGGCCCAGGTAGTCATCGGGGCCATCACCACCGGGTTACGAATTTCAGTTCCGTTATTAAAAACAAAGGGTTGGTTAACTTTAGGGGACATAAGCGCTCCGCTGGCAGTCAAAGTTGATGCCAAAAAAGTAACCCAGCCAAGACCGCCAGATATATGGCGATGTTAGGAATTCATTATCCCAAAATTGGAATAATTAAATTAAAAAGATAAATTTTAAGAGATAATATTATCGTATCCACCGCATCCGCTAAGGCAAGCATGGCCAGCCGTTTAGATAACCTGCACGTGTTTTGTACCGTCGCCGACAGTGCCACCTTTAAAGAGGCCGCCATAAAGCTGCACATCTCGGCGCAAGCCGTTACCCGCAGCATTCAAGAACTGGAAAAGACCCTGGGCGAGATTCTGTTTTTACGCAGTACCCGCAAGGTGCAAATCACCCCCTTTGGTGAAGCGGTGTATCGCCAGGCCCAACCCGCCATTGACTCCCTAGACCAAGTTTTTACGCAGCAAAACGCCGCCTTGGCACCGGTGCGCATCGCCGCTCCGGCGCTACTTTATAAACACCTGATGCAGGCCCCCATTGCCAAGCTTCGCCAGGACTACAGCGACATTCATTTTGACCTTCGCCTCTCAGATGCCCGCTCAGATGTGGTGTCAGAACGTATCGATATTGGCTTTCGTATTGGCGCTGGTATTAACGACAACCGCTTTATTGCCCGCTCCTTTGGTCCCTTTAACTTTGTGGTGGTGGCAACCCCGGCGCTAATTGCACAATACGGCGCCCCAGCCAGCCTTGAAGCGCTAAACCAACGCCCCACCGTTGCTCTTTATAACCTTGCAAAGCAGCAGCTCTGGCCCTGGTTTTTTAAAAACAACACCACCTTTCGGCCAGAAAACCCGGTGATTGTTAGCAACGATGCCGACAGCGAATTTGAAGCCGTGAAAAACGGCATGGGCTTTGGCCACCTGCCACTGAGCCTTGCCGCCCCTCTTATCGCCGCAGGCAAATTGGTGCCAGTGCTTAGCCACCTTGAACGCCAAGGCCCTTGGGAGCTTTTTATCTACCGCCCGCAAAGCGGCCCGGTGCCCAGCAGGATAAGAACCGTTTACGACAGCTTTGTTAGCTATTTCAGCGACGAAGCGCATTTCGTGAAAAAGTTATTGGTTTGAATAGATTGGGCTTGAATATAAAATCTGCGGCACTAATCGAGCTCATTTGTATGCCGGGTCTCGCCCCGGCAGGCGAGGTACTTTTGTTTCGGTGTATAGACCGGGGACATAGCTGACAGGCGTGCGAAGACATGGTTGACACTGTCCCCGGTCTATACAACGGAGTTAAAGAACTACATTCCCAATTATGAAAAAAGTCGGCGCACAATATTTGCGGATCTTATTAAGCGATTAGAACAAGCAAAAAATTATGCCACGCAAGCACTGCAGGAAAGCGAGCGGAACCAAACCGATAATCCCAGTACTCGTGTGCATGAGCTGGTTGAAACTTTACAGAAATTAAAGGACTAAAGCGTATGGCAGCTCATCACGAAGTACATATTGAAGGCATTGCTGATCAAATCAGAGCTTGGAAAGCCTGCCCCTAAAGGGTTTGCTGCCCTTAGTTGACCTGGCGAACAGGCATGCCGAGACCCAGCATTTTGTTCATCACCTTCACCCCAGCCAAGAAAAACCGAGGACATCCACTTCTAAACACCAATAAAATCAATTTGCTAACGAAGCCACCTGCTCTTGGAGCCCATTTAAGTGGAGCGCCTTACTGACGGGAGCGGGAGCTGGCTTGAGGCAAGGATGCCGAAAGAGCGGAAGACGCGTCGGGACACGCGTGTGTAGCGGTCAGCGGCAAGCGACCAGAAGGAAGGACGTCGCGTAACGCCTGGGCGGTGCCTTTGGGCACTTTGTGCGACAAAATCGTCTGGAACGATTTTGAACATTGGAGCGCAGCGACGATGGCCCGGAGGGCGAGGACCAGGGATGGTCCGAGTAAACAAAAGTAACCCGGCTGCCGGGCCGGGACCCGGCGGATAAAGAAATCATCCGCAATAAACCAACGCGAAAGAAATGCCCAAACCACCAAATCACACCCAATAGACTTACGTGCATCCTGGAACATCCGCATCCAACGCTCATTCTCACCCCTCTCATCTGGGTGGTGAGTTAGCCACGGTGCGGTGCACGCGCTCAGGGTGCGGCATGATAACTAAAAGTGGGTGTTCCCTTAAAACTGACAGTTACAAAATACGGGGCGTCCGTATACGCCCTCTTGAGTTCCTATTAGATGTTTCGCGTGGCCCATCGGTAATTCCACTGCGATAAGTCGGGGATCGGATTGCAGTCACGCAAGTTAGAGAAGCAACGCCATAAATTGCAATAAAAAAGGAATGCAAACCCATTCCATTGCAGTATTTGAAAAAATAAAGACACTGATGTGGGCTTTATTTACTTTATGTAAGGGAAATACAAATGAAGGTAGCAAAAAGATTATTGGCTTTACTTTTTTTATCGATTCCTATTTTCGCTAATGCATCTACAACAACAGTCTACCAAGTCGATTGTGAGTCATGTATATCCACTAGCGCTCTTGCATCAATGGCTAGGTCTTATGGTTCAACAATAGGCAGCGTTCTCCCCAGTACCCGACCTGGCAGTGCTAGCGGCACCGTGTATGTTTTCAACTACAGTGAAGGCCTTTCAGCAAAGTATTTAGTTACTGCCGAACGAGAAGATACAACCGGAAGTCCTCTTGAAATATTTACCTCTCTAGAGTCAATGACTTCTGCACAAACCGAGTCATTTGAAAAGGCATCTGACACCTACAATACTATGTCAAGTCTCCTTTCTAGTGTGGAGATACCCTCAAGTGTCGCGAATAGTGGCTACGAGCTTGTTGGTGCGCAGTATAAGGTTAATAAGGTAGGCGATTACATCTTCTCTAACTCAACCAATGCCCAGAGAATTGAGACAAGCGCTGCTAATCTCACTAATTATCTTCTTTCAGTCGTGGGTTCTGGAAGTCTTCCGGACAATTTCGGCTTAGAAGCTACCGCTGTTTTTCCTGACGGCTCAACCGTCACTCTTGCGGTTGTAAGTCTCTCGGCCACATCAATAGAATTCAAATTTGTTCGTGGCAGGGATGCTGATGATAATACGATAAGTGCAACTGCTTCTGACTACCTCTCTGGTAGCTATAGCTTTGCTTCATCAGGAAGCACCGGAGTACAAGAGTATATAGATGCAGCAGCCAGACTGGGAATAACAATCACAGATGATGGCACCTCAACCGGTACAACAATGACCTGTACTACAGATAATATCTGTACCGTAACCACTCAAAAATAACTTTTATTTATAAATTATAAATGACATATATGGCCGCCCCGTTTTTTGCAACTGTCGATGAAAAGCGGTTTGCGGCCATATATTCGACGTTACCATAGGCATTGATTGAATGAATTAAACATCACATCCGTTACTGATTAGCTGCTCGTAGCACATTTTTCATCTTACCTGTAATGTCGGCCATCTTTCCTTGAAGGAACTGCACCACTCTACCTGCCGGTAAACTCAAAGGGATATCCACTTTCAATTTTATTAAAAATAAAAATCTTACTAGAAAAAAACGAAAAGGAGACATCTCAACATTCTTAGCGTCTGCTAGTGATACCGGCGTTGTTTCCTAAATTCAACAACCAAATGCAGGCCGCTAAAGGGCTGACCGACTCTAGCTGCCCCCTAGCGAACCGGCATGTCCAAGGTCAACATTTTGTTCACCACCTTCACCCCACCATTGTAACGGCGCAGACTGAGCTTTGGGCTGAGCAGTTATTTGTAACGGGACATCGCCGTTTCTACTCTTGATAGTTGGTGATAACCGCTTTCCCTTTTCCACTCCGCCAGTTGCCCGGTTTTCAGTTCCGCCACCAGCGAAAAACCGAGGACATCCGCTTCTAAATACTAAAGAAATCAATTCGCTAACGAAACCACCTGCTTTTGGAGCCCGTTAAGTGAAGCGCTGAGCTGACGGGAGTGGAAGGACAGCCGAGACAGGACGTCGAGGCAGGTGAGTACGTGCCGGGAGCGCGTATGAACCGGTGGCCTGGGAACGACCAGAAGCGAAGATCAAGCGGAACATGGGCGGTGCCTTTGGGCACTTTGTGCGAAAACAAAGTGCCTCGCCTGCCGGTGCGAGAACCGGCGGATAAACGAATCATCCGCGTTAAAACAGCGCTAAAGAAACGCCAATCAATGAGAATTCACACCCAATAAAAAACCCCGCTTTCGCGGGGTTTTTTATTGCTCTAAAGCCAAGCCACAGGCTTAACCCACATTCTTACGCGCATTCTGGAACATCCGCATCCAAGGCCCATTCTCACCCCACTCCTCTGGGTGGTAAGAGTTAGCCACGGTGCGGTGCACACGCTCAGGGTGCGGCATGATAATGGTCACCCGGCCGTCGGTGGTGGTAAGCGAGGCAATACCGTCCGGTGAACCGTTGGGGTTCAGCGGGTACTGGGCGGTAACCTGACCATGGTTGTCCACGTAGCGGGCAGCGACCTTGCCTGAGCCATTAAGGGCGGCAAAGTGGGCGTCACTCACGAACTCGGCGCGGCCTTCACCGTGGGAAACGGCTATTGGCAGGCGCGAGCCTTCCATGCCGGTAAAGAACAACGAGGGGCTCTTTTCCAACAGCAAGGTGGCAACCCGGCCTTCAAAACGCTCGGAGCGGTTGGTAACAAAACGCGACCAATGCTCGGCACCGGGGATAATGTCTTTTAAATTGGACATCATCTGGCAGCCGTTACAAACGCCAAGGGCGAAGGTGTCGCCGCGGCCAAAGAAGGCCTCGAAGGCGGCGCGGGCGCGCTCGTTATAGAGAATAGACTTGGCCCAGCCTTCACCGGCGCCCAGCACGTCGCCGTAACTAAAGCCGCCACAGGCCGCCAGGCCCTGCATTTTGCTTAAGTCTTCACGGCCAGACAAAATGTCGGACATGTGCACGTCGATGGCGCGGAACCCGGCGCGGGTGAAAGAAGCCGCCATTTCCTGCTGGGAGTTAACCCCCTGCTCGCGAAGAATGGCGATGGTGGGGCGCACACCTTTGATGATGTAAGGGGCGGCCACGTCTTCTTTCATGTCGAAGGTAACCACAGGGCTAATACCCGGATCGCTGTCGTCGGTTTTAAGGGCAAACTCTTCGTCAGCGCAAACCGGGTTGTCGCGGCGCTTTTGCATCTGGTGCGTGGTTTCGGCCCAAATGCCGCGAAGCACGCCACGCTTAGCCGCCAGCACTTCAGTGCCGTCTTTACTAAAGCGCACTGTGTCGTCGCCATTAAGGGTACCGATGTCGTGCACCAAGTGCTTGATACCGTGGCCGGCCAGTACCTTGTTAACAACATCCAGGTCTTCTTCGCGCACCTGGATAACGGCGCCTAGCTCTTCGTTATAAAGGGCGCTCATGGCGTCGCCGCCAAGGGCCGAGATATCAACGTCGATACCAACATGGCCAGCAAAAGCCATTTCCGCCAGGGTCACGAACAGGCCGCCGTCAGAGCGGTCGTGGTAGGCCAGTAGCTTGTCGTCCAGCAGCAGCTCTTGCACGGCGTGGAAGAAGCCTTTAAAGGCGGCTACGTCGTCCAAGTCTGGAGTTTCGGTACCCAATTGGCGGGTCACCTGCGCCAGGCAGCTACCGCCCAGACGCTGCTTGCCAGCGGCAATATCAATCAGCAGCAGGCGGGTAGCACCCTTATTGGTTTTCAGCTGCGGGGTGGCGGTTTTGCGAATGTCTTCCACCCGGCCAAAAGCGGTGATGATAAGGCTCAGCGGCGCGGTAACGGCTTTATCATCCCACTGGGTTTTCATGGACATGGAGTCCTTACCCACCGGAATGGTAATGCCAAGGGCCGGAGACAGCTCTTCACCCACCGCTTTCACCGCTTCATAAAGACCGGCGTCTTCACCGGGGTGGCCAGCAGCGGCCATCCAGTTAGCGCTGAGCTTAATGCGTTTAAAGTCGCCAATGGCACTGGCGGCAATGTTGGTGATGGATTCTGCCACCGCTAACCGCGCCGAGGCGGCATGGTTCAAAAGCGCCACCGGGGTGCGCTCGCCCATGGCCATGGCTTCACCGTAATAGGTATCAAAACTGGCGGCAGTAACGGCCACGTCGGCCACCGGAATTTGCCAGGGGCCAACCATTTGGTCACGGGCGGTCAGGCCGCCCACAGAGCGGTCACCGATGGTAATAAGGAAGGTTTTCTCGGCAATGGTCGGCAGGCGCAGCAAGCGCTCGGCCGCCTCTTTTACGTCGATATCGAACCTAAGCTCGTTGCCTTCGGCGCTGCGGCTTTCTACATCGCGGTGCATCTTCGGCGGTTTACCCAACAGCACCGACAGCGGCAGATCGATGGGGTTATTGCCAAAGTGCTGATCGGAAAGCTTCAGGGTTTTCTCTTCGGTGGCTTCGCCCACCACTGAATAAGGGGCGCGTTCGCGCTCACAAATGGCGTTAAAAAGGCCCAGCTTATCGGCAGGCACCGCCAATACGTAGCGCTCTTGCGATTCGTTACACCAAATTTCCAGCGGGCTCATGCCCGGCTCGTCGTTGGGCACGTTGCGAAGCTCAAAGCTACCGCCACGTTCGCCGTCAGACACCAGTTCCGGGAAGGCGTTAGACAGGCCGCCAGCGCCGACATCGTGAATAAAGCAGATGGGGTTGGCGTCGCCCAGTTGCCAGCAGCGGTCAATCACTTCCTGGCAGCGGCGCTCGATTTCGGGGTTATCCCGTTGTACCGAGGCAAAGTCTAAATCTTCATCGGACTGGCCAGAGGCCATTGATGATGCTGCGCCGCCGCCCAGGCCAATGTTCATGGCCGGGCCGCCCAGTACAATCAGCTTGGCGCCAACCGGAATTTCACCTTTTTGCACGTGGTCTTCACGGATGTTGCCAAGGCCACCGGCGATCATGATGGGTTTGTGGTAGCCGCGCACTTCCCGGCCATTGAAGGAGTTCACTTCTTCTTCATAGGTACGGAAGTAACCCAAAAGCGCCGGCCGGCCAAATTCGTTGTTAAAGGCAGCGCCGCCCAAGGGGCCTTCGGTCATGATATCAAGGGCGGTAACAATGCGTGACGGCTTGCCAAAATCCTGCTCCCAAGGCTGCTCAAAACCGGGGATACGCAGGTTAGAGACGGTAAAACCAGAAAGGCCGGCTTTCGGTTTGGCGCCAACACCGGTGGCACCCTCATCGCGAATTTCACCGCCAGAGCCGGTAGCGGCGCCCGGGAAAGGTGAAATGGCGGTGGGGTGGTTGTGGGTTTCCACCTTCATCAGAATATGGATAGGCTCGACACTGTAGCCAAATTCGCGGCTTTCGCTGTCGGGGAAGAAGCGGCCAGCGGTAGAGCCGGTCATCACCGCCGCATTATCTTTATATGCACTCAGCACGTAGTCGGGGGTTTGTTCAAAGGTGTTTTTAATCATCTTGAACAACGACTTGGGCTGCTCTTGGCCGTCGATGGTCCAATCGGCATTGAAGATTTTGTGACGGCAGTGCTCAGAGTTTGCCTGGGCGAACATATAAAGTTCGATATCATTGGGGTTACGGCCCAGGGCTTTAAAGTTTTCAACCAGGTAGTCGATTTCATCATCGGCCAGGGCTAAACCCATACGCTGGTTGGCCGCGGCCAAGGCGGCTTTGCCTTCACCGAGCACGTCGACACTGGCCAACAGGCCCGGCTCGGATTTCTTAAAGAGGCTGGCGGCGTCGTTTTCACTGGCCAGCAGGGTTTCTACCATGCGGTCGTGAATCAGGGCCTTAAAGATGGTGGCCTCGGCGTCAGTGAGGCTAACATCCAGCTGGTAGCGGATGCCGCGCTCTAAGCGTTTAACCTTGCCCAGGTCGCAGTTATGGGCAATATCGGTCGCTTTAGAAGACCAAGGTGAAATGGTGCCCAGGCGAGGCACCACTATAAATTCCTGGCCGGCAAGGTCTGCCGCCGCTAAGCGGGGACCATATGTCAGCAGCTTTTGCAGCCTGACCTGTTCATCTTCGGTCAGGTTGTCAGTCAGCTCGGCAAAGTGCACAAAGCAGGAGGAAATCTGGTTTACCGGAAGTTTGGCAGCACGGCACGAAGCCAGCAGCTTTTCCAGTCGAAACTCGGACAGGGCGGGAGCGCCTCGCAGGGTTTGAATGGGCATTTGTCACCTGGGCAGACTGAGGGAGTTCTCGGGCGCAGCATTATAGAGGAAAAACGTTTGCTTTCCCATCAGGAGAAACGGTTTGATTTCGCGCTTTCATCGCTTTCTGATATAAACGCCTGCAGATGAGCAAAAACTTCCATAAGTGGCGAGGGTTTTGGCCGGTGTTGGTCCTGCTTGTAGCAGCCTGCCATGACGGTAGTAGCCCACAACCTACTGAACATAAAAGCCAATTGGAAAGCATCCTCGCCCGAGGAGAGCTTCGAGTTGGCACGCGCTATTCCGACACCACTTATTATGAAGCGGCCGACGGCCCGGCCGGTTTGGACTACGAACTGGCGGCCATGTTTGCCGACTACCTGGGTGTTAAGCTAAAAATTGAGCCGAGCTATTCCTTAAGCGACCTTTTTCCCAAGCTTGAAAACGGCCAATACGACCTGCTGGCCGCCGGCCTTACCGTCACCCCGGAACGCCAGGCGCATTTTCGCTTTGCCCCGGCCTACCAAGACGTCAGCATGAAGCTGGTGTTTAAGCGCGGCCACCGCCGCCCCCGCGATTTTGACGATTTGTCTGACGGCAGCCTGATGGTGATGGCCTACTCGGCCCACGCCGAGCGTCTGGCCGAGGCGGCGAAAACCCACCCTGGTTTAAAATGGACCGAAACCTCAGACATGGACGCCGACGAACTGTTGCAACAGGTGCTGGCCGGTAAGCTTGATTACACCATTGCCGATTCCAACAACCTGGCCCTGAACCGGCGCTTTTATCCCGACTTAATGGTTGGCTTTACCGTACAGCAAGAGCAGCCCGTGGCCTGGGCCTTTCAAAAAACCAATGACGACAGCCTCTATGCGGCGCTGATTGAGTTTTTTGGCGAGATGAACCAAACCGGCGTTATTGCCCGCCTGGAAGAAAAATATTACGGCCACGTTCGCACCTTTGACTACGTAGACACCCGCTCCTTTATGCGCGCGGTCGACCGCAAACTGCCCCGCTATCAATCGTACTTTGAAAAATACGCGGGCAGCTTTGACTGGCGCCTGCTGGCGGCGATGAGTTACCAAGAATCGCACTGGAACCCTTATGCCACCTCGATGACCGGAGTGCGGGGGCTGATGATGCTGACCCTGGATACATCCGACCTATTAGGGGTGAGTAACCGATTGGACCCGGCGCAGTCTATTCGTGGCGGCGCCAACTACCTGCACCAGTTGTTTGACCGTATGCCCGATTCCATTCCGCCGGATGAGCGCATTTGGTTTGCCCTGGCCGCCTATAACGTTGGCGAAGGCCATGTGCTGGATGCCAGACGTATTACCCAAGACCGCGGCGGCGACCCCAATTCCTGGGCCGATGTAAAAGAAAACCTGCCACTATTGCGCAAAAAGGCCTGGTACAGCAAAACCCGTCACGGCTATGCCCGCGGCGATGAGCCGGTCAAATACGTGGATAACATTCGCCGTTACTACGAAACCCTGGTTTGGCTGCAAAGCCAGCAGTTGGCGGGCAGCCCGGAGCTGAAAGTGGATGACGACGACAGCGACAAAAGCACCGACGACCCCAATGACAGCGACAAAGACAACCAAGGGGATGACCTGGATAACAGCAGCAGTGACAACACTGACACCAAAGCGTCATCATCTGAACGTTGAAAAAAGCCGATAATGGACTTATCTATGAATAAAGGCGCATTCAAGCGCCTAACAATAAAAACAGCAACAAGGAGCCTCTATGCTGAAAAGAAGAACTGGCCTACTGCGTAAAACCCGCCCCCTGCGAGGCCATGACTGGCGTCGCCATCTGAAAATGAAACGCCTGCACAAACGAAACCTGCACCGCAACCGTGTTCACTGCTTAATGCAGTTACAGCGCGTATCTGAACCTGCGGCCTGAGCCGCCTGCTTTTCTGCCTTCTTCTGCGCCCGGCGCATCTGAAAAAAGCCACTGAGCTGCTGCGCACAGTCGTCAGCCAAGACACCACCAGTCACTTCGAGCTGGTGGTTTAAGGCCGGGTGCTGGCACAAGTCCATCACCGAACCGGCGGCGCCGGTTTTGGGGTCACTGGCACCAAACACCAAACGCTGAATACGGCCATGCACCATGGCCCCGGCGCACATGGCGCAGGGCTCTAAGGTGACATACAGGGTACAGCCCAGCAGCCGGTAGTTTTCCACCGCTTTACCGCCTTGGCGTATGGCCTGCATTTCGGCATGGGCGCTGGGGTCGTGCTGACTGATGGAAAGGTTATAGCCTTCGCCAATAATTTCGTTACCCCGCACCAAAACGGCCCCAACCGGCACTTCACCGGCAGCAGCGGCCTGGTCGGCCAGGGTCATGGCGTAGCGCATCCAACGGATGTCGTCTTCTAGCAAGATGTCGTTCATGGCGGGCGATTATACTGCTCAAGGCAGCAGGGTAGCCAACAATTGACGATTGTAATTGGCTGCCCCATGCTGGTATCGCGGGATAACTAATTGAAGGGACTGACAATGCTTCATATTGAAGATGCAGATAAATACGTCGACGAAGGGGTCAATCTGGTAATGCAATATGCCCCCAAAGTGGTATTAGCGTTGCTGGTACTGCTGGTGGGCCTGTGGCTTATCAACGGTTTTGCCAAGGTCGTGGACAAAGGCATGGAAGTACGCAAGGTAGAGCCGACCCTGCGCCACTTCCTCAGAAACCTGGTCAGTATCGCTTTTAAAATTTTGTTGCTGATCTCGGTTGCGTCATTGATTGGCATTGCCACAACGTCCTTTGTGGCCGTGGTCGGTGCAGCTGGCTTGGCCATTGGCCTGGCATTGCAAGGGAGCCTGGCCAACTTTGCCGGTGGGGTGCTTATTTTATTCTTTCGCCCTTTCAAAGTGGGCGATTTTATTGAAACCAACGGTTATATGGGCACGGTGCGCGAGATCCAAATTTTCAACACCATCCTCAATACCACCGACAACAAACGGGTGATTATCCCCAACGGCAAGGTGTCTAACGAAAGCCTGATTAACTTCAGCGCCGAGCCAAAACGGCGGGTCGATTTTCTGTTTGGGGTGAGCTACAGCGCCGATATCGACCTGGTAAAAGCCACCTTGAAAGACATCTTTGAGGCTGACGAACGGGTCTATAAAGATCCGGTGCCGTTAATTGTGCTTTCGGAACTTGCCGACAGCTCGGTGAACTTTACGGTGCGGGTATGGGCCGATGCCAGCAATTACTGGCCGCTGTACTTTGACACCATGGAAAAAGTGAAGAAAACCTTTGATGCCAAAGGCATTGAGATCCCCTTCCCACAGCGGGATGTGCACTTATTTCAAAACAAAGACTGACAAAAAAAGCGGTCCTTCGGGACCGCTTTTTTATTGCTGGCAACGCTGTTATGCCA
This sequence comes from Gallaecimonas mangrovi, assembly GCF_003367375.1. Classification (GTDB taxonomy): domain Bacteria; phylum Pseudomonadota; class Gammaproteobacteria; order Enterobacterales; family Gallaecimonadaceae; genus Gallaecimonas; species Gallaecimonas mangrovi. Next base: position 1,087,402 of record NZ_CP031416.1, on the reverse strand, counting down.
GGGTGTCGATAATACCGCCTTCCACCCTAAGCGCCGCACCGGTGGTGGCCGACGCTTGTTTCGAACAGACATAAACAATCATGTTGGCCACTTCTTCAACGCTGGCCGCGCGGCCAATAATGGACGACGGCCGGGCTGATTTTACAAACTCCCGCGCCAGTTCTTCGGCGCTTTTCCCGGTTTCGGCCTGCTCTTTCGCAAACATGTTTTCAACCAAGGTTGGCCCCGGCAGCACCGAATTGACGGTGACACCGGTTTCACGCATACGCTTGGCAAGGCCACGGGCAATAGATACCACAGCAGTTTTGCTCATCCCGTAATGAATCATATTTTCCGGGATGTTAAAGGACGATTCCGAGCCGATAAAAACCACCCGGCCCCAGCCTTTATCCGCCATTGGCGGCAGGTAAGCACGGGACAACCGCACCCCAGACATCACGTTGACATCAAAATACTGCTGCCAGGTATCGTCATCGGTTTCAAAGAAATCCTGGTGGTCATAAATGCCGGTGTTGTTGACTAAGATGTCGCAAAACGGCACCGCTTTCACCAAGGCATTGCAGCCGCCGCTGGTAGCAAGGTCAGCGGCCACACCCTCGACCAAAGCCGCAGGTACCGCCTTTTTTACCGCCGCGATGGCGGCATCTACCGCCGCCTGGCTGCGGCCATTAACCACCACTTTGGCGCCCGCTCCTGCCAGCCCTTTGGCTGCCGCCAGGCCAATGCCACGGGTAGAGCCGGTGACAATGGCCACTTTGTCTTTTAGTTCAATGTTCATCACAACTCCTTTGGCTTTTGGCCTCAGGCTTTGCCTGCCATGTCTAACAATGCCATTTCATCACCCGCCAACTGCAAACTGGCGGCTTTGGCAAAGCTTTGCACTTGTGCCACCGAGGTAGCACTGGCAATGGGCGCAGTCACGGTGTCTTTATTGATGAGCCACGCCAGCGCCACTTCTGCCGGTTTGGCATTGTGGTTACTGGCCACCACGTCCAGCGCCTCTAAAATGGCCTGACCACGGGGGTTAAGGTACTTTTCAATGCCGCTGCCGCGTTTGGATTTACCCAGGTCGCTTTTAGAGCGGTACTTACCGGATAAAAAGCCCGACGCCAGGCTGTAGTAGGTCACCACGCCTACATTTTCTTGCTGGCAAAGTTTGGCCAGATCGCCTTCAAAACCGTCACGGTCATAGAGGTTGTATTCGGGTTGCAGCACCTGGTAGCGCGGCAACTTTGCAGCGTCGGCTACTTTCAGGGCTTCGCTGAGCTGGGCAGCATTAAGGTTAGAAACGCCGATATTGCGAATTTTGCCGGCTTTAAGCAGCTTGTCATAAGCGCCCAAGGTTTCGGCGTAGGGGGTATCGTCGGGCCAGTGCGAGAAGTAAAGGTCAATAACATCGGTTTGCAGCCGGGCCAACGATTCGTCCACCGCTTTGAGTATCCAGGCTTCGCCTAAGCCTTTTTTACCCGGCTCGCCCATATCAGAACCGACTTTGGTAAAAAGTGTGACCTTGTCGCGCATACCAGGGCGGGCCTTAAACCACTTACCAAGAATGGTTTCAGACTCGCCGCCTTTGTTGCCGTCAGCCCAGGCAGAATACACATCGGCAGTGTCGATAGCGTTAAAGCCCAGGTCAATAAAGGCATCCAATACCGCAAAACTTTGCTTTTCATCTATGGTCCAGCCAAAAACATTGCCACCAAAAACCAAAGGCGCAATGTTAAGGTCGGTACTGCCAAGAGATACTTTCTGCATAGTTTCCTCCTCAATTGGACACTACATCAGGGCACCCTGCCCTGGTGGCCGCAGTCAGATCAGCCTATCATTGCGGCATAACTAGATAATCAATAAAAGACTGAAACCACTTTTCGGGATAAATGAACAATGGATCTTCTGGACGACCTCAGGCTTTTTGTTGAAATAGCCGATCTGGGCAACATGTCAGCGGTAGCGCGGCGCCGAGCCGTGGCCCCATCCACCATCACCCTGGGCCTGCAACGCCTGGAAAACCGGGTGGGCACACCGCTGGTAACCCGCTCTACCCGTAAGTTGTCACTCACCAATGAAGGCGAGCACTTTTTAGGTGACTGCCGGCGTATTCTTGGCCAACTCGATGAAGCCATGGACAGCCTGCGTGATGTTGGCACCTTGTCAGGTCAGCTAAAAATCACCGCCACCAACGACTTTGGCCGTACCCGGCTGGCGCCGTTGGTTAGCCAGTTTATGGCAGAACACCCCGGCGTACATATCAGCCTGTATTTGACCGACGGCCTGGTGAATCTGGTAGAAGAAAGCATGGACTTGGGCATTCGTACCGGTCCCCTTAGCGACTCCAGTTTGAAAGCCAGATTGTTGATTGAAGGTAACCGCTGCATCTGCGCCAGCCCAGAATATTGGCAGCGCCACGGCAAGCCAGAAGAGCCCAGAGCACTTAGCGAACACAATTGCCTGGTGCTAAGCCGACCGGGCGATCCGCAAAGCAACTGGCGCTTTTTGCAGCAAGACAAAGCGCTGACGGTAAAAGTGAAAGGCGACCGCACCGCCAACGACGGCGGCACCTTAAGGCAGTGGGCCCTAGATGGCGTTGGCGTTATTTTAAAATCCACCTGGGATATCAGCGAAGACTTAGCCGCCGGGCGCTTAGAAACGGTATTGGATACCTACAGCAGTGAGCTGATAAACCTTTATGCGGTTTACCCTACCGGCCGCTTATCCAGAAGGGCTCGCGCCTTTATTGATTATTTGGCGTTAAAATTAGACCCCAACGCCATCACTAAGCCTGCGCTGTTGTAGCGGTAAAAATCCCCTGTTTTCTCCCCTAACGGCAGGGCCGAGCAGCCCAGCTCGACCTGCCTGCGTTCCCTCTAGGCATATAAGCATGAACTGTATTCAGCAGTTTAAAGCCTGGAGTTCACGTTAACTCCAATGTAAATCAATAAGTTAGAAGCATCGCTCCAGCCTTAATCGAAAATTCCTTTCAGCCATTAATATTTTCAATGGCTATTTAGCCATTCACCCCATTTAAGCAGCAACTGGCCGACAAGCTGTTCAAAAAATAATTAATTTCAGTGCTTTATGAAAAATACGTGACAACTTGGTTAAATGGAGGTTTCAAAGTGATTAACGATGTGAGGCATTCAGAGTGGCAGGGCAAACGCCAACGGCGACTTTTGGCGCTGCTGCCGGTAGCCGCGACATTGGTTTCGGGTTTTACCCAAGCCGCCGAAACCTCTGACACCACCAAGAGTGATGACAAGACAGACAAAGCCGAAGTGGTGGAAGTGGTTGGCCGGCGTATTTCCGACACCAGCATGGCCATAGGCACCGACCAGGTTTCCAACACCTTGGCGGTAACCCGCGACCAGTTATTGTCGGCGCCATCAGGGATCTCGGGGCTGAAAATGCTGGAAAACCTGCCCGGCTTTAATGTGCAAACCGACGGCGCCTTGGGACTCTATGAGTTCGGTAACTCGGTCAGTGTGCGCGCTTTTAATCTGTCGCAAATGGGCTTTGTGTTAGATGGCATTCCCATGGGCCGCTCCGACGCCTTTGGCGGCAGCCCGATTTTCCGCTATGTCGATAACGAAAATCTGCGCTCGGTTACCGCCTCGCCGGGGGCTGGCGATGTGTCCAAACCCAGCTACGCCACCTTGGGCCCGGTGGCCAGCTATGTAACCACCATGCCGTCGCACAAGGCTGGCGGCATGGTGTCGATGACCATGGGCGATGACGACCTGCGCCGCTCTTTTGTGAAACTTCAAACCGGCGACATTGGCGGCTTTCGCGCCTATTTAAGCCGCTCAAAAACCGACTCCAACCTTTGGCGCGGCCCCGGCTCTATCAACCGTGAACACATTGAAGGCAAAGCCATTTACGAGTTTACCGACAGCTACTTGCAAGCCACTTACGTCTACAACGACTTTTACGACTACGACTCGCCAACTGCCACCAAGGCCACCTTCGACAAAAACTACAACTACGGCTATTCCGCCACCCTGCCCGATGGCTGTATCAGCGCCGACCCGCAAGTCTATGACTTTAACGGTGATGGCAGCATCGACAGCAATGACTTTATTCCGGTTTTTACCGGCAGCAATTGCACCAGCTACTACAAAGACCGGGTTAACGCCCGCCACGACAAGCTCTATTCCTTAACCTACGGCACGGCGCTCACCACTGATTTGAGCTTCAAGGCCACCGGCTATTACGAAGATAAAATCGGCTACGGCATTTCCCCCGACAGCTACAGCAATTCGTTATCAATTTACCAAGAAGAGGCCGACGCTGGCCTTGATGTGGTGCACCCGCGCGGGGTGCAATACGGTTACTCCGGCCTTGATGGCGACAGAAAAGGCATTACCCTCGGCTTTGACTGGTACCTGGGTGAACATCACCTGGCCTTTGGTACCTGGTACGAAGACGACAAATACCACCGCATGCAGCTGCGCTATAACCATGAAAACGGCAGCGCCGACGGCGCCGTGCTCTGGGACGAAGTGGTGTACTACCGCCGCAACTACCATTCGGAACGCAAAACCCACCAGTACTATCTAAAAGACACCCTGGGGCTGATGAACGACCGGCTGAAATTGGAGCTTGGCGTCAAGGCGCTGGATATGGACTACAGCCTTAATGGCTACCGCGATTACGACGATTACTACATCGATGGTGGCAGCGGCTATGGCCCGCAGTCGATTAGCGCCAACTACCAAGACTTTTTCCTGCCTATGGTTGGGGCGGTTTACACCCTCAATAGTACCGACCAGTTATTTGCCTCTTACGCTGAAAATTACGCCTTGCCGGCCGGTGCCGATGACATTTTCAGCACTGCCGTAGAAACCGTGGTGAAACCCGAAGCGGAAGAAGCCAACAACTACGAGTTGGGTTATCGCACCAACCGTGACACCTTTAACACCAGCATTGCCCTGTACTACACCCTCTTTAAAAACCGCCTGGTTGAAGGCAACGTGCTAAACCCCGCCACCGACCAACCCGAGTCGTTCTACGTTAACGCCGGCGACTCCGAAGCCTACGGGGTAGAACTGAGCGGCGTGTGGCAACCGGCCATTTTTAAGAAAAAGCTCTACTTCAACAGCAACGTCACCTTTAACCACGCCACCTTAAAAGACGGCTTTGACGATAACCCCGCCGGTAGCCGCCTGGCGGACAGTCCGTTGTGGCTCTTTAACGGCGGCGTGACCTGGGAACCAAGCGACTGGTTAGTGGCGCATTTCTCCGCCAAATATACCGGTAGCCGCTATGGCGACTACGCCGAGGACTACAAAACCGCCGCTTACTGGACCACCTCGGCCTATGTCGATATTGGCGGCCCCAATAACTTTGGTTTGCCTGAAAACGTCTCTATTCGTTTTAACCTCGACAACGTCTTTAACACCAAAGCCATGGCCTATATCTATTCTGGCTCGAACTATGTGCGGCCCTTAAGCCCCCGCACCTTCCAGGCCACGCTAACGGTGCACTTTTAAGGTAAGGAGGCCTTGAGATGAATCGCTTTTTCGCTGTCTGTGCTCTGGGCCTGGCAATGGGGTTAAGCCCCGTTGCCAAGGCACTTAGCCAAGATGAAGTACTGGCGCTGCATCAGCAGCTCTTAACCCTTGATACCCACCTTGATACCCCGGCGCACCTGGTTGAGCCCGGCTTTGACATCATGGCGCGCCACAGCCCGCAGGACAGCCAGGTGGATGTGCCCAAAATGAATGAAGGCGGTCTTGATGGCGGCTTTTGGGCCATTTACAGCCCGCAAGGGCCGCTCACCCAAGCCGGCTTTGAGCAAAGCCGCGACACCGCCTTACTGCGGGCCATGGCCATTCATAAAATGGTTGATACTCACCCGGCGGTATTTACCTTCACCACCAACCCGGCCGAGGCGCCCGCCATTGCCAAGGCCGGTAAAAAGGTGGTGTTTATCAGCATGGAAAACGCCTACCCCTTGGGGGAAGACATCAGCCTGCTAACCACCTTTTATAAAATGGGGCTTAGGATGGTGGGGCCGGTGCATTTTAAAAACAATCAGTTCGGCGATAGCGCCACCGATCCGGACGGCGAAAAATGGCATGGCCTGTCGCCACTAGGCGAGGCACTGGTGGCCAAGGCAAATCAGCTGGGCATTGTGCTGGACGGCTCCCATTCGTCAGACGCGGTAACCGAACAAATGATTGCGCTGTCGAAAACCCCCATTATGTTGTCGCACTCGGCGTCAAAAGCTATTTACGACCATCCCCGTAACGCCAGTGACGCACTGATAAAAAAACTGGCGGCAAGTGGCGGCGTTATTCAGGTTAATTCCTACAGCAGTTACCTAAAGGCGCTGCCAGCTAACCCTGAGCGAAAAGCCGCCCTTACCGCCCTTTACCAGCACTTTGAAAGCCTGAGTAACCCCACGGCCGAGCAACTGGCCGACTTTAAGGCCAAGCGCCACGCCATTGATGCCAAGTACCCACCGGTTCACGCCGACTTTGACGATTTTATGCGCCACCTGTTACACATCCTAAAAGTGGCCGGCCCCAAACATGTGGGCATCGGCTGCGACTGGGACGGCGGCGGCGGTGTTAACGGCATGATGGATGTCAGTGCCCTGCCCAAGATAAGCGCCCGGCTGTTAAAGGCCGGCTATAGCAAAGCCGACCTTGCCGACATTTGGGGCAACAATGCGCTGCGGGTGTTAAAGGCTGCTGAAGATTACGCGGCCAGTGTTAAGCCATAAAAAGGGCGGCCATGTGGCCGCCCTTTTTAATCCAGCGCCAAGCGCCGCCGCTGGCGAAGGCCAAACACCAGCGCTGAGCTTACCAGCACCAGCATCGCCACAATTTCGATTTCAAGCGCCAGGGTCATGGCCTGGGGGTAACTTTGGCTGGCCGCCAACTGCCAGGCAAATGGCGCGCCAAACAGCGCCGGGCCAAGGCCCAGGGCAGCTTGCTGCACCGTTGATAACATGGAGCTACCGGCGCCGGCATCATGGGCTTCGACTTCGCCAAGGCCAATACGATAAAAGCCACTCACCACCAAGGCTTGGCCAGCACCAATCAGGCCGGTGGCTGGCGCCAAGGTCAGTAACCCAACGCTGGCCCAATAATGGCCAAGGGTCTCAATTAACCCCACCAGCCCAACGATTTGAATAGCAAACCCCATCACCAGCGTCGCCACCTTACCGAGCTTTTTATTGAGCCTGGCACTGAGCATGGCCATCACAAAAAAGGCCGCGCCCAAGGTAATAAAGGCATTGCCCGACTGCGCTGGGCTAAGACCGGCGCCATCTTGCAGCGTTAACGCCAGCACGAACATAAAGCCGCTCCAACTGGCAAAAAACAGCAGTGCCAGCATCAGCCCAAACTGCATAGAACCCAGGGCCAACAGCCTGGGGGGTAATAGCGGCCAGGGTTGGCGTTTTTCCACCTGCCACAAAGCGGCCAGCACCACCGGCACCGCCACCAGCATCAGTTGGCTCCAAAACGGCCAGTGCAGCACCGGCCCCATGGCGGTGGCCAACAGCAAGCACAAAATAACCACCGCCAGCAGCGCCGTGCCCTTGAGGTCAAGCCCCGGTGCATGGGGGCTGCGGGTTTCCGGGATCCAGCGTTTGGCGGTAGCAAGAATAAACAGGCAAAACGGAATATTGATTAAAAAGATGGTGCGCCAGCCAAGACCGGCAATATCCAGCGATACCAACAAGCCGCCCAGCACCTGGCCAACAATAAAGGCAACACCGCCAACCGAACCAAAGGCGCCAATGGCTTTGGAGTGCGCCTCGCCTTTGAGGCAAACGTGAATAATGGCCAGAATTTGCGGCACCATCAGCGCCGCCCCGGCGCCTTGCAAAAGGCGGGCAACCAGCAGCATCGGCACATTGATGGCAATGCCGCACAGCAGCGACGCCAGGCCAAACAAGGCCACGCCCCACAAATAAAGCCTAAGCCGCCCTAAGCGGTCGCCCAGGCGGCCACCGAGTGCCAAACAGACCGCAAAGGCGACACCATAAATGGCCACCACTAGCTCTAGCTGGGTGTGGCTGGCATCAAGGCTTTTGCTGATCGCCGCCAAGGCGACATTGATAATGGAAAAATCCACCAACGGCAGAAGTTGCCCTGTTAACAACACCAAAATGCCGGGCAGATGCAGAGCCGGTTGCTGGACGCTTTTCATCAAAATTCCTCGTTAAACATCGTCGAGACTGGCAGGGTGACCGGCTAATTAGCCTGCTACCGGTGCTTGCTCATCCTGGTATAAAAAGCACCCGTGTGCGGTAACTCATGGCCGTTGATACTGACACAAAAGCGCCCAGAGCCAAGGGGCTAGCCGCGTTTTTGCGATCGCGCCATTAAAGCCTTGACCCAAAACGCTTAGCTTTACCGCAAGTTGGCCGCCGCCGCACCCCTGGCCTTCGCCGCGATGGCGAGCGTTTGCTGCTGTACGTGCCCATTAGCGAAAAGGACCAAGTCGCACTAGCCGCCATTACCCCGCGTTAGCCTGGCGACGTACACTGACAGCAGCTAACCATCAGGAGTGAGTAATGAATAAGGTGAAGAAGGAATTTCCCTGCGAACAGGCAAGGCGCTACCTGGAACCCGGCCCTATTGTGCTGGTAACCAGTCAGTACCGTGGTGAGCGCAATGTGATGACCTTGGGCTGGCAAACCATTCTTGAATTTTCGCCCGCCTTGGTGGGGCTGATGATAAGTGCAGGCAATTACAGCCACCAGCTGATTAAGAAAAGCCGCCAATGTGTTATTAATCTGCCCACCACCGACCTGACCGATACCGTGGTGGATATTGGTAACAGCTCGGGCCGCGATACCGATAAATTTGCCGCCTTTGGCCTAACCACCAGCCCCGCCCAAAAAGTGGCAGCGCCACTTATCGACCAATGCGTTGCCCACTTTGAGTGCGCGCTTTATGACGACGCCCTGGTCGACAGCTACCACTTTTTTATCTTTGAAATCGTCCGCGCCCTGGCTAGCGACATTGATAACCCGCAAACCCTGCATTACCGGGGCAATGGTGAGTTTATGGTGGCCGGCGACATTATCAGCCGCCGCGAGCGTTTTCGTCCCGAGATGCTGCCATAAAAAAACGCCGCATTAAGCGGCGTTTTTTATCAGGCGTCGGCCCAAACCGACCGCGCGGTTTCGTTAATCAGTTTCAGCTTGGCCCACTGATCGGCCTCGGTAATGGCGTTACCTTCCTCGGTGGAGGAAAAACCGCACTGCGGGCTCAGCGCTAACTGCTCAAGGGGCAGGTACTGGGCCGCCTCTTCAATGCGGGCTTTAAGGGCCGCTTGGTCTTCCAAATCGGCCACTTTCGAGGTAACGATGCCCAGCACCACTTTTTGGTCCTGAATGTGCTGCAGCGGCGCAAAGCTGCCGGAGCGGTCGTCGTCATATTCCAAGAACAAGGCATCCACTTTCACCTGCCCCAAGGCTTTGGCAATGGCGTCATAGCCGCCCTGGTAAATCCAGGTAGATTTAAAGTTACCCCGGCATACATGCATGGAAATGTTCATATCGGCCGGTTTGTCTTCAAGAGCGATGTTCAGGGTGCGGGCACAGCTGGCAATCACCTCGGCCAGGTCGTAACCGGCCTCTTTTTCCTTGGCTTCGGCGTTGATATCGGCCAGATAGGCCCAGAACACGTCGTCAATTTGCAGGTAGCGGCAACCGGCTTGGTAAAAAGCCGCAATGGCCTTTTTGTATGCCTGGCCCAGATCGGTGCTGTACTGCTGCAAACTGTCGTAATGGGGATTTTGGCGAATATTAAGGTGCATCAGCATATTGGGGCTGGGAATGGTCATTTTCGCCACCGCCCGGTCTGCTACCACGTCCTTTAAAAACTGAAAGTGCGCCAGATGTGGATGCTCGGCATTGAAATCTATCTTACCGGTTACCCGCACCTGGTGAGCCTTGGTTTCCACACCTTTAAAGGAATAGCCCTTGTCGGCGTCATAGCCTTCAACGCCCTCAAGGTTTTCCAGAAAATCAAAATGCCACCAGGCCCGGCGCAGTTCGCCGTCGGTAACCGCCTGCACGCCTGCGGCAATTTGCGCATCAACCAGCTTTTTAATTTCAGCGTCTTCAATGGCCGTTAACTGCTCGCGGCTAAGGGTACCGGCTGCGAAATCGCCGCGGGCTTGTTTGAGATGGGGCGGACGTAAAAAAGAACCAACGTGGTCGGCGCGAAAGAAAGGGTAACCAGTAGACATATAAAAATCCTTGTCAGTACAACCTGTTATGGGTAACAGCGTTACCCAAGCGTATATTGGCATGTTACATCTAGACGTCTAAACATCCAAGCATCTAGAGGTTCATTTCCTTATTATGGCCATAAAAAAGGCACTCAAGAGTGCCTTTCATACTGAAAACGGCGGCTAACAAACGCCCCTGGGCCGAGGTTAAATGCCAGGGAAATACCGGTCGCCCTTTGTGTTATGGTGCTGCGGCTGACCCATAGCAGCCGTGATGAAAAGGAGTTCAACGCTATTGATGAGCAATATCTGGTTTCAAAGCATTAAGAAAATTAAAAGCGATGACGACTTTATCGAGCAGCAAGCGGGCCTTAGCGCGCTGTTAGCAGAGGGCCTGGCAGCCGACGTTGAAGATGCAAAGGGTCGCACCGCCTTGCAGCAACTATTTGCCAAACCCAGTCCCAGTGCTCTGGCAACCCAATGGCTACTGGCCATGGGAGCCGATCCGGGCCGCGTCGAGGATGTCAGGCTGCGGATCACCGAGCTCTACCCCGAAGCCGCAGATAACGCATCGCAGTTACAGAACAAGCAATATCGCGCCGCGCCTTATCTCGCCCTACTGGCCGCCACGGAAACCCGCGAAGGTGCGCCAGAAGACATGGCCGACAGTGCCCATTACCAGACTGTTTTCAACCAAGCCTTAGTGTCGTGCCAACGTATAGAGGCCCTTAAAGCCAGCTTTACTGACTTGCCTTTGAGTTATCGGGCCTGTACCACCACCATGATGCACCCTTGGCAAAGTCACTGGGGTGGCAAACCTTGGCTGCCAAGTGCCACGGCCCCGAGCCTTGCGCCCGAACTGCGGCTATTGTGTCAGCTGCATTTTGACGCCCTGCCCGGCCCGCATCCATTGCCACCTTTTGGGCTATTGCAGGTCTTTGTTGACCCCGCTCCCATAGATGACGCGGTTAATAACGAAAGGGATGGTGACAATGTAGTTCGCCAGCGGCTCACGGCGCTTTATTGGCCAGAGTTGCCGGCAAGCCCCCAAGGCTGGCAGCCCATGCCACAGTGGCAATTACATTCAGAGGAATGCCGTGCTGATGTTCAGGGTTACCCGGAGCCGGTAGCGATTGCCTGGCAATCCAGGCAGCAATTACCCGCAGGCGATCTTGGCCCGGCGCTGGCGACACTACCAGCGGCCTTACAACCAGATGCCAAGGCATTAAGCGATGAGCGCAGAAGTGGTGCTTTTGGCCTATTGCCACAACTGGCACCTGTCGAGCAAAACTGGCTTCCCGAAGGCCATAAGCCGCTACTGCATCTGCTGCACCAAAGTGATGGCGGCCTGCTACTGAGCTTGCCAGAACAGGCGCTAGCTGGCTTCAACACCGACTGGCAGGCGCTAACCCTAACCCGCTATTACGATTAAAACGCACGGGGCTGGCTTGGTATAAAAAACGGCGCCTAAGCGCCGTTTTTTATAGGGTTATTCGCCCCACACTTCCCGGGCGATATCGACCACCAGTTCCAGCTTGGCTTTTTGCTCATCAAAGGCGATGTCGTTGCCGTGCACTGTGCTGGCAAAACCGCACTGCGGGCTGAGAGCCAGTTGCTCTAGCGGCGCGTACTTGGCCGCTTCGTCGATCCGGCGCTTGATGTCGTCTTTGCTTTCCATCTGGCCAAATTTGGAGCTGATAAGCCCCAGCACCACGGTTTTGTCTTTGCCAAGAAAACGCAGCGGCCTAAAGTCGCCGGAACGGTCGTCATCGTATTCCAGGAAATAGGCATCAATGTTCATTTGGCTCAGCAGCGCTTCGGCTACCGGCTCGTAGTTACCTTCGGCCGCGTAGGTGCTTTTGAAGTTACCGCGGCAAAGGTGCATGGCCAGGGTCATGCCTTGTGGCTTATGGGCCACCACGCGGTTAATAAAGGCGGCGTATTTGGCCGGCAGCGCGTTCGGGTCATCGCCGCGCTGGCGTGCCGCTTCGCGCATGCGCTCGTCGCACAGGTAAGCAAGGTTGGTGTCGTCCATTTGCACGTAAGTACAACCCGCGTCATACAGCGATTTCAGCTCTTCACCGTAGGCCTTGGCAACGTCTTCATAAAAGTCCGGCTCAAGCTCGGGGTAAGCCGTGGCATCGATGCCAGCGCGGCCACCACGAAAATGCAGCATGGTTGGGCTTGGAATAGTCACTTTCGGCTTGAGGCCCGGCTCGGTGCTAAGGGCTTTTAAGAAGTTAAAATCGTCCAGTTGGATATTTTTAACGTGGCGGACCTTTTCAATCACCTTAATCAGCGGCGGGGTCAGTTCTTCGCTGCCGTCGGCCCGTTTATGGGTGCGCGGCTCGTCGGTGTAAACGCCGCCTAACTGGCGCAGGAAATCGACGTGAAAATAGGTACGGCGAAATTCACCGTCGGTAATGGCTTTCAGGCCTACGTCTTTTTGCAGCTGCACCACTTCGCGAATGGCTTTGTCTTCCACTTCGCGCAGCGCCTTGGCGTCAATTTCACCTTTAAAATACTGTTCACGGGCTTGGTGCAGGTAAGCCGGACGCAAAAAGCTGCCAACATGGTCAGCGCGAGACGGCAGGTTAAATCCAGACATAGCGATTTCCTTTAAAACAAACTGGCGCGAAAAAAGGCACCAAAATCAAGGGATAGTAGCGCCACTATACAGATAGACGTCTAAACATCCAAACATCCAGTTTTGTAACAGTCCCTTGCACTGGCCGCAGAGCGCCCACCCCGCCAGCCAGTTAATGGCGTTTACCCAGCAAAGACTCAGATAGGGCCGGTGATGGCAAAGACTTTACGCCCTGGCTTGTCTATAATGGCGCCGATTTTAGCTGCTCGGACCCAATGCCATGACTGATAGCCTGACCATCATCCGCCCCGACGACTGGCACCTGCACTTAAGAGACGGCGATGTGTTAGCCCACACGGTGCCAGCAACGGCACGGCAGATGGGCCGCGCCATCATCATGCCCAACCTTAAGCCGCCGGTAATGAATGCCGAGCAAGCATTGGCTTACCGCGAGCGAATTTTGGCCCAGCGCCCGGCCGGGTCGAACTTTGAGCCGTTGATGGTGCTGTATCTGACCGACAACACCACCCCGCAAATGATTGCCGAGGCCAAAGCCACCGGCAAAGTGGTGGCGGTGAAGCTCTACCCAGCGGGCGCCACCACCAACTCTGATTCCGGCGTTACCGACATCACCAAGCTCGATGCCGTTATTGAGGCGCTGGCCGAAAACGACATGAAATTGCTGATCCACGGTGAAGTCACCCACAACCATGTGGATATTTTCGACCGGGAAAAAATCTTTTTGGACGAAGTGCTGGCGCCGCTATTGGAACGCCACCCCACCCTAAAACTGGTGGTAGAGCACATTACCACCAAAGACGCCGCCGAATTTGTGGCCAGCAAGGGCGACAACGTCGCCGCCACCATTACCGTGCAGCACCTAGCCTATAACCGTAACCACATGTTGGTGGGCGGCATTCGCCCGCACCTTTTTTGCCTGCCGATTCTTAAACGCAACATTCACCAGCAAGCGCTGCAAGACGCCGTGGTCAGTGGCTCTAAAAAGTTCTTCTTGGGTACCGATTCGGCTCCCCATGCCAAGGGCGCGAAAGAAAGTGCCTGCGGCTGCGCCGGGTGTTTTACCGCCTATGGCGCCATTGAGCTTTATGCCGAGATCTTTGAAGACTTAGGGGTGCTGGATAAGTTAGAGGCCTTTGCCAGCATGAACGGCGCCGACTTCTACGATCTCCCCCGCAACACCGACACCATTACCCTGGTCAAAGAGCAGTGGGTTGTCCCCACCGAAATGCCTTTTGCCAAAGACATCATCGTGCCGCTACGGGCCGGTGAAACCCTGCGCTGGAAGTATTTAGGCTAAGGGTGAATGGCAATAAAAAACGCGGGCCAAGGCCCGCGTTTTTTATTCACCTTACTGATTGAGCCAGCGCGTCAACCGCTGCTTGCCAACCGCTGCGGCAATGTTCCAAAGCAATGAACTCACAGCGCCCATTTCTTTGGTGATGTTGCCTTTGGGCGAGCGCCAGATAAAGCCCACTAAAAACGCTGTTACCTGCGCTTGCGGCCTGGCAAGCATTTTTAAGCCTGCCCGTTTCACCAGGCGGCGCTCCACCGTTAACTGCTGCGCCCGCAACGCGAGCTGCTGCTCTTTAACGGCAAGCTGATGTTGCAACCGCTTCGCTTCATTAAAGCCGAGCATGGCGTTTAACCTTCGCATAAATTTGTTTTCTAACTTAGCAACTTGCGCGCCTTTTCGCCAAGCGTCAAATCCCCTGGCTCAGCTTGAGTTAACCGCAATAATTGAACAGTGCACCTCAAAAATGTCCAGTTACTGAACACCATCTTGCAAACAAGACTTAGATCACACTATGGCACGACTTCTGCTCTTACCCGAGCGAGCATTAAGACTCACGCAAAGCGAATTCCAATAAAGAACATTGAGGAAAGCTCATGTCGAACACAGCAAAATTTCTGGACCCCAGTGTCTGGAACGAACGTCTATTCACCGGCCAATGGCAAGCCGGCAGTCAAGCCGCCGCTACCGTGATTGAACCGGCCACCGGTAACAGCCTTGGCCAAATCGGCATGGCCGATGCCACGCAAATCAGTGCCAGCAGCCAGCAAGCCCGCCAAGCCCAAAAGGCCTGGTTTGCGCTGTCTTATGACGAACGCGCCGCCATTTTCAGAAAAGCTGCCGCCCTTGGCGAAAGTCACTTCAATGACATTGTTGACTGGATTGTCAAAGAAAGCGGCTCGGTCAGAGCCAAAGCCGAATTCGAAACCGCGATCGCCATTAAAGTGCTGCATGAAAGTGCGGCGCTACCGTCGAAAAGCCAGGGGGAAGTATTACCGTCCAGCCACGGCCGCTTGAGCCTTGCCCGCCGCCGACCGCTGGGGGTGGTTGGGGTTATCTCACCGTTTAACTTCCCGCTGTATTTGGCCATTCGCGCCGTCGCCCCAGCGTTGGCCGTGGGCAATGGGGTGGTACTGAAACCCGACCCGCGCACCAGTGTTTGTGGCGGCTTTGCCATTGCCCGCTTATTTGAGCTGGCGGGCCTGCCCGAGGGGCTTTTGCACGTATTGCCTGGTGACGGCGCCGCCGGTGCGGCGCTGGTGGCCGACCCCAATATCGCCATGATCCAGTTTACCGGTTCAACCGCTGCCGGCCGCAAAGTCGGTGAAGCCGCCGGTAAGCACCTTAAAAAAGTGTCGCTGGAACTGGGCGGTAAAAATTCGCTGATCATTCTTGATGATGCCGACCTCGATATCGCTCTGGCCAATGCCACCTGGGGCGTTTACCTGCACCAAGGGCAAATTTGCATGTCCACCGGTCGCCTGTTGGTACAGCGCGGCATTTACGAGCAGTTTCTCGAAAAACTGGTGGCCAAGGCCAAAAGCCTGCCGGTTGGCGACCCTGCCAGCGGCCAGGTGGCCCTTGGGCCACTGATTAACCAGCAACAGCGTGACCATGCTGCGGAGGTGGTAAAAGCGGCGGTGGCAGCAGGCGCCACACTGGCAGCAGGCGGCCACTATGAGGGGCTCTTTTTCGAGCCAACGGTGCTGAGCAACATCGATGCTAAAAACCCCGCCTTTCATGAAGAAGTCTTTGGCCCGGTCGCCATTGTGGTGCCTTTTGACACCGACGAAGAAGCGGTGGCCCTGGCGAACGACACCGAGTACGGCTTATCAGCAGCCGTGCTTTCCAGTGATGTGGGCCGCGCCATGGCGCTGGGCGAACAGCTACAAACCGGCCTGCTGCATATCAACGACCAAACCGTTAACGACGAGGTGATTAACCCCTTCGGCGGTGTTGGTGCATCCGGCAACGGCACCAGCATTGGCGGGCCTGCCAACTGGGAAGAATTCACCCAGTGGCAGTGGGTAACCATCAAGGGGCAAGCCCCCGCCTATCCATTATAAAAACGGAGAAAACAACAATGAGTAACGTGCAATTTAAAAACATTCGTGCCGCCGTCACCCGTGAAAAAGGCGCGCCCTTTAAACTCGAAAACGCCAAAATTCGTGGCCCACAAGGCGACGAAGTACTGGTAAAGGTGGTGGCCACCGGTATGTGCCACACCGACATGATAGTGCGCGACCAATATTACCCGGTGCCGCTGCCCGCCATTTTGGGCCACGAAGGTTCCGGTATTGTTGAAGCCGTTGGCCCACAGGTAAAAGACATTCAAGTTGGCGACCACGTGGTGCTGACCTACGGCTATTGCAGCCATTGCCACCAGTGTGGCGACGGCCATGCCGCTTACTGTAAAGAATTCTACCCGCGTAACTTCAGCGGTGCCGGCCTTGATGGCGAAACCGCCATTGTCGATGAGCAAGACCAGCCGCTGCACGACCATTTCTTTGCGCAGTCTTCCTTTGCCACCTATGCCCTGAGCCTGGAAAGCAACACCATTAAAGTCCCGAAAGAAGCGCCGTTAGAGCTGCTTGGCCCCTTGGGCTGTGGCATTCAAACCGGCGCTGGTGCAGTGATTAATTCCCTTAAAGTCACTCCGGGTTCGAGCTTTGTTTCCCTGGGCGCAGGCGCCGTTGGCCTGTCTGCGGTGCTGGCGGCGAAAGTAGCGGGTGCTACCACCATTATTGCCACCGATGTTGTGCCGTCACGTTTGGCGCTGGCCAAAGAGCTGGGTGCTACCCATGTAATTAATTCCATGGAAGAAAATGCTGTTGAACGCATTAAGGAAATTACCGGTGGCGGCGTTAACTTTGCCGTGGAATCCACCGGCCGCCCAGAAGTGCTGCGTCAAGGTATTGATGCCTTGGGCATGCTTGGCACCATCGGGGTGGTGGGCGCACCGAAACTGGGCACCGACAGCACCTTTGATGTGAACGACGTGCTGCTGGGCGGCAAATCCATTCGCGGTATTGTCGAGGGGGATTCCACCCCGAAAAAATTCATCCCGCAACTGGTGGACTTGTACCTGCAAGGCCGTTTTGCTTTTGACAAGCTGGTTAAGTTCTACAGCTTTGAAGACATCAACCAGGCCGCTGAAGACAGCGAAAAAGGCATCACCCTGAAGCCTATCATTCGCATCGCTGGCTAAGTTGCCACTTGGGGAGGTGTTCAACCTCCCCTGTTCACTCCCCTTCCAAGCTCCCTTTGTGGCATGATCGATTTCACCAATCCTGCCAGGAGCCTTCCATGCCGATAGCCCCCCACTTGAATCATCACGAGCTGGACCATGCTCGGCGTTTGTTACTCAAGGGTGAGCCGTTACCGGGTGATGTGCTGCCCGAGGCCATAGCTCGCTCCTGGCAACGCTCGAAAGAAGCCGGCATTCACCCTTGGGATAATCACATGGCCAACAGCGCCGTGACCGATTGCCCCTTAACGGAAGACGACCATATTCTGGCCGCTTGCATCGAGCCTGAACTGGCGCGGCTTTGGGAGGTATTTGGTGGCCCGGAATGGGCATTAATGGGGCTCAATAGCGGCGGCGTTATTGTTTGCCGCTCCCATCACACTGATTTCTCACCGCTCAGTGCACTACAAATTGGCACCCGCATTTTAGAAAGTGACATTGGCACTACCGCCCCCGGTTTAACCCTGGCGGAGAAAAAGCCCATTGTCCTTACCGGCAGCCACCATTACCTCAAGGAATTTGAGCGTTTTTTCTGCGTTTCCATTCCCATTTACCAAGCCGATGGCCGTCTGGCAGGCGCCCTTGATATTACCGGTATCGGCGAGCGCAACACCCGGGTGGTGTTTGAGCAGCTGCGCCAAGCGGTAATGGCGGTGGAAAGCCGCCTGCTGCAACACTACTACCGCCAGCACTGGCTCTATAGCCTGCACCCCAATGCCCAGCTGCTGGGTACCCATTTTCAAGGCATGGCAGCTTTCTCAGCAAGCGGCACCTTACTGGCGGCCACCAGCAATGCCCGGCAGATGCTGGCGCTGCCCGCGAGCGGCGAAGCTAGCGCTTTGCCTTTTGCACTCAGTGACCTTAATAACCCGGCGTCGCAGTTTAAATTGCCACTTAAAGACGGCACCAGCTTGATGGTGCGCCGCCACGGCCAGGCCAACAGCGACGTGGCAGCCAGGCAGCCGTCGGGCCTGGCCCTGTTAGGGGACGATGCTGAGCTGGAGCGGCAATTTACCTTTGCCAACAAAGCCTTTGAGGCAGGCATTGCGGTACTGTTGTGTGGCGAAACCGGCACCGGCAAAGAAGTGTTTGCCAAGGCCCTGCACGACCTTTGGGATCCGCAAGCCCCTTTTGTGGCCATTAACTGCTCGGCACTGCCGGAAAGCCTGATTGAAGCAGAGCTGTTTGGTTATGAGGAAGGCACCTTTACCGGCGCCCGCAAAGGCGGCGCCAGTGGCCGCTTGGAAGATGCCAACGGCGGCACCTTGCTGCTTGATGAAATTGGCGACATGCCGCTGGCCCTGCAAAGCCGCTTGTTGCGGGTGTTGCAAGAGCGCGCCGTTACCCGCTTGGGTAGCTCAACGCCAAGGCCCCTTAACATTCGCATCATCAGCGCAACCCACTGTGATTTAGCGCAGATGATGGCGCAAAAAGCCTTTCGTGCAGACTTATATTATCGCTTAAAAGGGGTGCAGATCGCCCTGCCCGCCCTTCGCCAGCGCAGCGACTTGGCCACCTTGATAAAAAGCATTTTACTGCGCCACGGCCATTGCACTCTGGATGAGGCAAGCCTTAGCTGGTTAAAGTGCCAAAACTGGCCGGGTAATATTCGTGAGTTAGAGCAGACCTTGCATTTAGCCTCGGTGCTGGCAGGCCCTGGCAATACCATTACCCCAGATCACTTGCCACAATACCAAGCGCCGGAACAGCAGCGTCAGACAGGACCTCTGCAACAAGCAGAACAGCAAACCATCAATGCGGCACTTCAGCGCCATAACGGCAATATCTCGGCCACAGCGCAGGCACTGGGTATTTCCAGAACCACACTCTATGCCAAATTGAAAAAGCAAGGTTAAGACTTGGAGGATTTAAGGCCCAAGGCCTTGAGGCTTTTATCAAAGCGCAGTTGGCGGGCTTGGTAACAGGCGGCGCGCCACAGCAGCCAACCACTGCCGATGCAGGTAAAAGCGCTTATCAGCAGCACCCAGGGCAGCGGCATGCCCAGTTGCCAAATTGCTACCGCGAAAGCCCCCAGCAGCAATAACCAGCCCGTTGCGGCCATCAGCGCTACCGCCGCGCCAAAGGCCAGCATCTTCACGGCGCTGCTAATCACCAACTGGCCTTCGGTTTGCGCTAAATCCAGCCAGTCGCCTAACCAGTGCCAATGCTCTGCAGCCAGGGCCTTGAGGCTCTCTGCATCAAAGGCCCCGGCTTTGGGCTCTTCACTCTCGCTCATCCGCGGCGAACCAGCGATGCCACCAACGCACCGGCCAAAAAGGCCAGGCCAAGGGTTTTCACCGGGTGTTCGCGGGTGTAGCTGCTAACAACGTCAGTGAGTTCCTTCGAGCGCACCTTGGCACTGTCGGCAATTTGCTCAGCTTGGCTGCGCATTTCGTCGGCAATGTGATGAAGTTTTTCTTCACCGCTACCGGCCATTTCTGCAGCCTTATCAATGGCGGCATGCGCCTTGGCCGCAGCCTGGTCAACACGTTCGTGGGCGCTACCGTTCGCAGCAGACGTCTGTGGTGCTTTAGCCATGGGTCACTCCTTTTCCATTTAGAAATCTAAGCCCTAGTTATAGTCCAGCGACTCTGGCAACCACAATAGCAAGCAGTTGTTTTTAAAGGTGCTGTTTAGGTGCCTAGCGTTTTCTGCGCGGATAAAGGCCAACATAAAAAAGACGCCCAAGGCGCCTTTTAATGCAGTAACCAAGCCAGCAAGGGGGCAGTAAGCACGTTAAAGAGCCCCACCAACACCATCACCAAACCGGCAATAGTGCCCTCCTCTCGGCCCAGTTCCTGGGCTTTTGCGGTACCGGCGCCGTGCGCGCCCATTCCCATGGCCGCTCCCTTGGCAAGGGATGAGCGAATGTTCATACGCAGCAGGATAATTTCCCCAAACACCCCGCCGGTAACGCCGGTTATCACCACAAATACCGCGGTCAGTGACGGAATGCCGCCAATATCGCCGGAAACAGCCATGGCAAATGGCGTGCTGATGGAGCGGGGAATAAGGCTTAGCCGCAGCGCCCCATGTAACCCTAACAGCGTCGCCAGCGCCCAGCTGGAAAGCATGGCGGTTAAGCTACCGGCAACGGCACCAACGGCCAGCACCTGCCAGTACTGGCGAATAAAGGCGCGTTTTTCATAAATGGGTACCGCAAAGGCAACGGTGGCCGGACCCAGCAGCGCTAGCAGCCAGCCGGTGCCACGAATGTAATCGTGGTAACTGACATGCAAAACCAGCACCGGCAGTAGCAGCAGTATGGGAGTAACCAACAGCGGCGTTAACCAGGCACGGCGCCAGCGCCGGTGAATGCGTTTGGCCAATAGATAAAAAGCAACGGTTAATACCGACCAGCAAAAACCTTGGAATAAGACGCTATGAAGCACTGTCATTTTTTCGAGCTCGCAGACGAACAAAAAGGTCGATAACTAACGCTGTTACGCCAAATACCGTTAAGGTGCTGCCGAAAATCACCACCAGCACTTTAAGGCCAAGCAGTCCTAGCAGTTCGTGATGGTCCAGCACCGCCAACACCGCTGGCACAAAAAACAGCAGCATCTCGGCCAAGAACCAATTGGCGCCCATCCGCAGCGATTTAATGTTGATAAAACGGCTGGCTAGCAGTACCAGTAGCACCACCATGCCGGCAATGCCGCCCGTCACCGGTAACCCGGTCAATTTGACCAGTTCCTGGCCCAGCAACCAAAGGCCAACCAGCAGAGAAATTTGCAGTAAACGACTGCGGTGGAATCCGTAACGAAAACGGCGTTGAAGGTGTAACAGCGACATGATGTTTCTCCTTGACATCAAGCTTACTGCCGGGCAAAACATGATTAAAATGAATTGATAGAATGATAAAAATTCCAAAATGGAATGGTTATGGAATTCAGAAACTTAGTATCGTTTGTTGAGGTGGTCAGACAAGGTGGTTTTTCCCTTGCCGCCAAAAAGCTCTACTCCACCCAGCCCACTATCAGCAAGGCAGTCAAGCAGCTTGAAGATGAAGCCGGTACCGTACTGCTGGACAGAAACGGCGGCCAAAGCCGCTTAACCGCGGCCGGGGAAGTGGTGTACCAGCGGGCACTGCGGATACTGGCAGAACGCAGCGACATGCTGGCAGAGCTGGATGAAATTCGCGGCTTAAAACGCGGTACCTTGCAACTGGGCCTGCCGACCCTGGGCAGTCACTTGGTGTATGCCCCGGTATTTGCTCGCTATCGCAAGCACTATCCGGGCATTGATATTCGCCTGGTCGAGCACGGCAGCGACCGCTTAGAGGCCTTGCTGCAAAGTGGCGAAATAGAAATGGGCGCCACCTTAATGCCCGCGCCCGAGCACTTTGATTTACACCAAGTCAGCAGTGAACCCCTGGTGGCGATGCTACCGGCCGACCACCCGCTGGCGGGCCAGCAAAGCGTAACCTTTGAAGATCTTGGCCAAACGCCCTTTATTTTGTTTGAGCGCAGTTTTTCATTGAACCGCATCTTGCTGCAGGCGATGGCCCGCAAACAAATTAACCCGGTGGTGGCGGCCCACAGTAGCCAGGTGGACTTTATTACCGAACTGGTGGCCGCCAACCTTGGGGTGGCCTTTTTGCCGCGCATGCTCGCCCAGCAGCGGCCTCACCCGAAGGTAAAACCGGTGCTGCTGGACGAACCCGACACCATCTGGAACATGGCGGTGATTTGGCGCAAGGGCGCTATTTTGTCACCGGCAGCCAAGGCCTGGCTGGAAGTGGTGCAGGAAGTCTACCCAGACTAACCCTTAATGCCGGCGCGGCGCGCGGCAACGGTGGCCAGTGCCGCCCAGTCCAGGGCGCCGTCGCCATTGGCAACGGCATCAAGATAATTGTCTTTCATGGTGCTGGCAAAAGGCATCGGCACGTGGGCCGCTTCCGCCGCTTCCAGCGCCAGGCGCACGTCTTTAAGGCCAAGGGTGAGTTTAAAACCAGCGGGTTGGTAACGCTCTTGGGCAATCATACCGCCATAACCTTTATAAGCCGGGGCAGCAAACAAGGTGCTGGTGAGCATCTCCAAAAAGGCTTTACCACTGCCACCGTGGCCACGCACCAAAGCTGAGGCCTCGCCCATGGTTTCAATGGCGCTGGACAGGCAAAAATTGGCTGCAAGCTTCACTACATTGGCCTGGGTTGCCTCTTCACCAAAGACCCAGGTTTTCGCCCCCATCACCGCAAAAAGCGGCTCGGCTTGCTCCAGTAGCGCCGGTTTGCCCGCCGCCAAAATATTGAGGTTACCAGCTTCTGCCACATCAACCCGACCCAATACCGGCGCGGCAATATAACCGTGGCCCTGCTGTCGGTGGGCACTTGCCAAGTGCTCGGCCAGCTTTAACGAAATGGTGGCCATATTGATATGAATGGCGCCGGTTTTTAGCGCCGCCATGGCGCCGCCGTCAACGATAACCGCAGACACGGTGGCATCGTCAGCAAGCATCGATACCAGAATGTCGACGTCTTCAAAATCTGCCGGGCTTGCGGCCACCTCGGCCCCCTGGCTTTTTAAGGCTTCTACCGGCTCTTGGCTGCGGTTCCACACTTTTACCTTAAAGCCGGCTTTCACAAGATTACTGGCCATAGGCTTACCCATGGTGCCCAGACCGATAAATCCGATATACATACAACCTCCTTAGCATCAGCGGCTTTCAGGGTGCGCTTAATAAAGCCCAGTCTCAAGCCAACAAAGTGTTGACGGCGTTAGCATTTTGCTAATGTTTTGAAGGAATTCGTGGCCAAGGCGTTTCACATCGCTAACCGAGTTCGATATAACAAAGACACATCGAAGTAACTTAAAACCTCGCCGGAGCTGTCTGTATGCCCCTTTCACGAACATTGCTGGCGCGCCCTCTGTTGGCGTTAGCCTTGGCCTTACCTCTTACCAGCCTTGCCGCTTCCCTGCCCCCGGTAGAAGCCAAACACGGCATGGTGGTGTCTTCCCAGCGTCTGGCTTCCGAGGCTGGCATTCAAATTCTAAAAGAAGGCGGTAACGCCGTGGATGCGGCAGTGGCCGTGGGTTACGCCCAAGCGGTGGTTAACCCCTGCTGCGGCAACATTGGTGGCGGTGGCTTTATGACCCTGCATCTGGCCGATGGCACCGATACCTTTATCGACTTTCGTGAAAAGGCGCCGGCCGCTGCCAGCGCTGACATGTACCAAGACAAAGCCGGTAACCTAATTAAAGGTGCCAGCCTGTTTGGTTACGGCGCGGTAGGCGTGCCCGGCACCGTGCGCGGCATGGAAATGGCACTGACCAAATACGGTTCTGGCAAGTTAACCCGCGCCCAAATAATGGCCCCTGCCATTAAACTGGCCCGCGACGGTTTTATTCTTACCCGCGGTGACACCGACGTTATCGACAGCAGCTTAAAGAAAATTCATTCCGACAAACAGGCGGCGAAAATTTTCCTGCGCCCCGACGGAACGCCGCTGCAACCGGGCGACCGTTTGGTGCAAAAGACCCTGGCCAAAACCCTGGAGGCCATTGCCAAGCATGGCCCCGATGCCTTCTACAAAGGCAAAATTCCTAAGGCCATCGAAAAAGCCTCGGCAGAAAACGGCGGCTATATCACCGCCAAAGACTTTGCCAACTATCAGGCCAAAGAGCGGGTACCGGTGCGTTGCAGCTACCGCGGCTACGACTTTATTTCTGCGCCACCGCCCAGCTCCGGCGGCATCACCATGTGTGAAATTCTCAATATCGTTGAAGGCTATGACTTAAAATCCATGGGCTTTGGCTCCGCCGAGGCAATTCACTACACCGTGGAAGCCATGCGCCACGCCTATGTCGACCGCAACAACCTGCTGGGCGACCCTGACTTTGTGCATATTCCTCGCAAAATGCTGCTAAGCAAGGCATACGCCGCCAAGATCCGCGCCACCATCGACCCGGTAAAAGCGACCCCTTCAGCCGACCTGGGCCCAGGCGTTGCTCCCCATGAAAAGCCGCAAACCACCCATTATTCGGTGATTGATAAAGACGGCAACGCCGTCTCCACCACCTACACCATCAATGGCCGTTTCGGTAGCGGCGTTATGGCACCGGGTGCCGGCTTCTGGCTGAACGATGAAATGGACGATTTCACCTCGAAAATTGGTGCCAAAAACATGTTTGGCCTGGTGCAAGGTAAAACCAATGCCATTGCTCCGGGCAAACGCCCGCTCTCTTCCATGGCGCCGACCATCGTCACCAAAAACGGTAAAACCTTCTTGGTGACCGGTTCACCGGGCGGTTCACGGATCATCACCATTACCCTGGCCACAGTGATGAATGTCATTGACTACGGGATGAACATCCAAGAGGCGGTTGATGCACCGCGCATTCACCAGCAGTGGCTGCCTGACAAGGTGTTCTACGAGCAGCGCGGTATTTCTCCAGACACCTTGAAATTGCTCAAAGCCGCTGGTTACGACATGGTTGAGCAACATGGCTGGGGCGCTGCCGAAGCCATTATGGTGGGTTTGCCGGGGGCGAAGAACTTCAAAGACTCCAAGGTCAGTGATGCCTCGGTATCCGGTAAAGTTCGCCCCGGTTACTACTATGGCGCCAACGATTCTCGCCGCCCGCAGGGCGCAGCTGTCGGCTACTAAGTTGTACTGGCAAAAGGCCCGCGCTAGGCGCGGGCTTTTTTTATGCTTGGCGGCCGGTTATGGGCAGCCTTTGCCCGCCGTGTTAAGGTGCCCGCCGCTTTGTTCACAAGGAAGAAAAACAAATGTCTAAAGGTGGTTGTGTCTTAAATGCTTTTAGTGTGATTGGCCTGTTGATGCTGGCCGGTACTTTTTATTCCATCTACAGCACCCATACTTTTTTAAAGCACGCCGTTACCGCCCCCGGCCAGGTTGTCGACTTGGACTATTCGCAAAGTAGCGACGGCTCTGGTACCTATCACCCCGAAGTGGCCTTTAAAGACCAATATGGCCAAAACCATATTTTTATCAGCAACTCCGGCTCTAACCCGCCGTCCTACGACCGCGGCGATTCGGTGGAGGTGATTTACCTGCCTAGCAAACCCGAGCAGGCCCGCATTAACAGTTTTTTGTCGGTTTGGTTTGTGCCCATTATCTGCAGTATTTTCGGCGTGGTTTTTAGCGCTATTGGCTGGGGCGGCAGGGCCGTCGCCGTGCGCCAAACCCGCAGTATCGATAAGTTAAAAACCCAAGGCCGCGCTATTGAGGCCAATATCACCTCGGCAGAAAAAGATGAAAGCTATAGCCGCAATGGCCAGCACCCCTTTATTATTTTTGCCCAGTGGCAAAATCCGGCTACCCAGGAAATTCACGTTTTTAAAAGTGACGCTATCTGGTTCGATCCGTTGCCCTATTTGGACCGCGACGTGGTTACGGTGATGCTCGCCCCCCGCGACAACAGCCAATATTGGATGGACACCCGTTTTCTGCCCAAGCTTGCCGAGTAGTACTTAAGGAATCGCAATGACCAAGGCCATAAAGTTAATTGTGGGGTCGACCAACCCGGTAAAGGTAGCGGCGGCCAAAGCGGCGCTGGCGCCCTTTTTTGCAGATAGCCAGCTGCAATGTGAAGGGGTAAAAGCCCCTTCCGGTGTTGCCGAGCAGCCAATGACCAGTAGCGAAACCCGCCAGGGCGCCATTAACCGGGTTAATTGGTGCCAGCAGCATTATCAGGCTGATTTTTATCTGGCGATGGAAGGCGGCGTTGACGAGTTTGAAGACGGCCCGGCCACCTTTGCTTATGTGGTTATCGCCACCACGCAGCAGCGCTCGGTTGGCCGCAGCGCCAACTTGCCGCTACCGCCGGTGATTTACCAAGGGCTAAAACAAGGTGAAGAATTGGGGCCGCTTATCGACAAACTCTTTGGCACCACCAATATCAAGCATAAAGGTGGCGCCATGGGGCTGTTAACCCGTAACCAGGTCACTCGCCAAAGCACTTATCAACTGGCGCTGACCCTGGCCATGGCGCCATTTTTAAACGCTGAACTTTTTGCCAAATAAAGCCGCGCTAAAAAGATAAAAGATCAACGGCAACGTTAATGTAGTGACTCAGCAGCCAAACCCCGGCCAAGGTGCCTAACAGGCACTGGCCTGCGGCAATCAGGCTGCTTTTTTTATTGATAAGAAACAGCAACAGATAACCGGCGCCGCCACCTATCACCAGCCAAAGCCAAAAATTGGGCGTATCACGCCAGCCGTAGCTGAATTCACTGGCCAGCAGGTAGCCAATAAGCACACCATAAAGCTGCTGTATGCTCTGATTTTTAATGGCAATACTGCCCATGAAAACGTTAAACGCCAGTATCGCCAGCACCACCACTGCCGCCAGGCACACCAGCGCCACCATGGCGCCGGGTATGTGCCGCAGTAACCAGTCGAGCCCGTAAACTACAATCAAGTAACCCGCACCGGCGCAGAGCAGCGTTCTTAGCGCGCCATAGCGGCTATGCAGGTTTTCACCGAAATGAAACTTTTCCAAACTCAGCATGGCAATTACTCGTAGTTAAGCAGGCGGCTAAGGGCCGAAGAACCAATGGCCTTAACCCGTTTTTTGTTGGCACTGAAAGTGGCGCGGCGCGCCCGAAAGATAGCCAGTAATGCCGCCAGCATCAGCACATCGAAAAGCCGCGTTCCGGCAACCCGGAAAATACCCGCCAGCACACCCTTGGCTGATAAATGCGCCAACGAAAAGCTGTGGCTGATACCCGGCTGAGCCGTGGCCAAGATAACAATGGCACCTAACAAGATGGCGGTGCCCATAAACCAAGCAAAAAGGCGCCAGGGTTTCCACAGCTGATTGGAGCCCAACCACTGGCGCAGGGCCATGGCCGGTAAAAAGCTGATGGCCAAAAACACCATCAGTGGCCAAGGCTGGTCGCTAAGTACCCAGTGAACGGCCTGGCTAACGCCCTTAATGGCGCCTAATAGCAGGTTAAAGCTGGAAAAGCGCTGCCACTGAATATGGCCGCCACTGGCGCTGTCGATAACAGCAAGGGCCAGTAATAGCGCCAAAAAGAGCAAACCAAAGGCACGGCCGAACTGCTTTAACGAAATGTTTTTACGCTCTTCATCAAAGCGCTTGCCGGTGCGAACAAAGCACTCTTTAAGGGCTTTGGCGGCTTTGGCCGTAACACCACGGCTGTGGTAGCTCGGGTCGTTTGGCAAGCGGTCGCTGGTAACCAACTCAACGGTGGCAGCCGCCACCGGCACGGCAAACAGCGTTTTGCAGTCACCGTCGTCAAAGTGCTGGTTAAGCTTCTCTGTGGCGCGAATAAGCGTGGCGTCAAAGCAGCCTCGCAAGTGATAGGCCACCGTCGTTACCCCAACAAAGCGGCAATCTTGATAAGACTGGCCATCCACCACCAAGGTGCTGGTGGTGGTTTGCAAGGTGCCCTGCATCACCGACTTAAAGGGAAAACGCTGCGTTTGTTCAAAACGAAAGCTATCAAGCTGCCACTGGGTAACGTGGTTAACAGGCGCCTGCGGCGACCGGCCAGCAATGCTGTCGTCAAGAAAATCGCCAAGCCAGGGCACCTCAGCGGTGTTAGCGCCGCTACATTGCTGGGAGCCATAAAGCGACAATCTAGAACTTAAGTAAATCGTGAAATAGCCAGTACCGTTGCACGAATTGCAGCGTTCAACACGCCGTCCATTACAGCTTGGGCAAGTAATACGGCCACTGCCATGGCAGCTATAGCAGGTCTTGTAGCCACCCTGGCACTGGCCACAATGGCGCCGCCGGCCATTGCCGTCGGTAACATAGCCGCCATGGCAGTTGCTGCAACGGGTACGCCCCTGGCCGCTGCAGCTATGGCAAGTCACTTGCGCATGGCCGTGGCAACGGTGGCAATCTACCTCGCCGCGGCCATGGCAACTGCTGCAGCTTTCGACATAGTTATGAGTACGGCTATCCACCTCTTTTTTAAGGGAATAAGAGGCAACAGGGTCGCCCTTAATAATCGCCTGCACCTTTTGATTTAAGGCTTTGTTTTCACCGTTTTGGCTACCTTGTTCAAAGGCGCTTAAATGGTGATTACACTCCCCGGCATTGCGGCAGTCATGCTGGCGTTTGCCCGTACGGCGCTCCCGGCTACGTTCGGCACGTAGCTGATAAACACCATAAGAGGTTAGGTCGTGGGAGAAGCTGCGTTCATCACGGGCATCAAGTTCAAACGTTAAGCCAGTTAGCCATTGATTGGCATAGCTATTAGCCGCCCTTGCGGTGTTATTGGTCATGCTTATTGTCTCTGAAGGGCGACATGTAACGGTTGCGATGGCCGGCCAGCCTTCACCGTTAGCCAAAACTGTTGGCTGCGATAGCCAGGGGCATCCACTTGCACGCGGTAGCGGCCGGGGGCCAGCACCATTGCCGGGCGGTATTTATCACGAATGTTCATTATCCGTACCCGGGCATTGGCAGGCTCTGCCAGCACGGTTAGGTGAAAGGGTGCTGTGCTGGTGGCGCTATGTTGGCTTAAGGCCGAATGCTGGGGGGATGAAGGCAGCTTTGCAAACAGTTGGCCGCATACCAACAGCAGCCAAAGAACTATCCATGCCGTAAAAAGCTTTGATGTTTTGATCATGCAGTTTTCAATCGAGTCGGCTTAATATCAGCCAGACAATGCCTAGCGCTTACTCCATGAAATATAAGTTAATTAACATAAAATATCTAGCAACAATATTACCCACGCCTAGCAGCCAACGCTTTACATTTGTTCGCTTAGGCAGCGCGCTTAGCAGTATCAGGTATTGGCAAAGTAAACCTTCACCCGATGGCGGTTGGCGTCATTGCCAAGAAGGCTTAAGCTGGGCGCTGCCCAAGATGTCGCTAGAGGAATTGACGTGCGTTTTCTTATTATTCTGCTGGCCGCCACTTTGCTTAGCGCTTGTGATGGGGGCCAGACCGAATACAAATCTAAGCAGCCTGTCGTTGACCCTAAAAGCCCGGAAGCTGCCATTAGTGTGTTGCATCAGTATTTTGATGCCATTAATGCCCAAGGCTTTGTAACCGCCTACCAGCTTTTGGACGACCCGCAAGAACCCTTAGGCTCTCTTGCCCTTCGTTATGACGATACCCGCCATGTTGAGATCACCTTCACTGGTAAGCCCAAGAGCGAAGGCGCCGCCGGTAATCTTTACCTGACCGTTCCGATTAAGGTCAGCACCACGTTAAAGGACGGCAGCGTACACCTGGCGAGCGGTGAGGCGGTGCTGCACCGCGTTAATGACGTACCGGGGGCCAGTCAAAAACAGCTGACTTGGCATATCAAAAAGCTCCAGCTTGCCCCACAGCAGTAAACACACTGCCCCCAGCCGACGTCGCAACGTCAAGGAGAACGGCATGTCCCGAACCTTTCTCATTACCGGTGCCAGCAAAGGCATTGGTTATGCCTTAAGCAAACAACTGGCCGCCAGTGGTCATCACGTTATTGGCATTGCCCGCCAGCAGCCGGACACCTTTCCCGGCCATTTTGTCACACTGGATTTAAGTGACGATACGGCAACGCAAGACACCTTAGCGGCCCTTGCCGAACGCTTTGAGATTGATGGCGTGGTGAACAATGTTGGCCTGGTAACACCGCAAGCGCTGGCCGATATCAGCCTGGATAAGTTTGATGAGGTAATGCGGCTTAACCTGCACCCGGCCCTGCTGGCAACGCAGGCGGCCTTGCCCGGCATGAAAATGCGCCGCTTTGGCCGGGTAGTTAACATTTCCAGCCTGACCATTCTTGGCACCATGGAACGCACCGCCTATGCGGCAGCCAAGGCCGCCTTGGCCAGCTTTACCCGCACCTGGGCACTGGAGTTGGCCACCACCGGTATTACCGTTAACGCCGTCGCCCCGGGCCCCACTGAAACCGAGTTGTTCCGTGCAGGTAATCCGCCGGGCAGTGCCGGCGAACAGCGTTATCTTGCCGGGGTACCAATGAAGCGCTTTGGCCAACCTGCCGAAATTGCCGCCACCATTGCCTTTTTACTGTCTGAGCAAGCCGCGTTTATCACCGGCCAGACCCTGCATGTGGATGGTGGCGCCTCTATCGGCAAGGCCGCGTTTTAACAGCGGCCTTAACGCTGGGTGCCAAAAGCTTGCAAAAAGAGGGTTACGCCAGAATCGACCCAGTGGTCAATTTGTGCCTCTGAGACACGGGCGTGGGGATGGGTTAAGCACTCAATATGAGACGTGCCGCGCAAGCAGTTAATAAAAAGCTCGGCGGCGGTATGCACCCCAACCGACTGCACGTTTATTTCGCCTTGCTGTACCGCTAAGTTCAGCTGTTCCACGGTAAGTTCCACTACCGCCTTGGGGCCGGTAACATAAAACATTCTGGCCAGCTCAGGAAAGCGCGGTGCTTCGGCAACCAGCACCCGGTAAAAGGCTAAATTTTCCGGTGCCAACAACAGCTGCAAATAGCCCCGGCCCAGTTCGGTAAGCTTGGCACGCAGATCGCCCGCCATGGATTTAACCGTTTGCAGGCGCTGGGTAAAAAGCGCACAACGCTGATGGATAACCGCTTGAAATAATGCCTCTTTATTGGCGTACCTGGCATAAACCGTGGCCTTGGAGACACCCGCTTCCCGCTGGATCATATCGGTGGTTGCCGCCGTAAAGCCGTGCTCTAAAAACACCTTGGTGGCCGCTTCAAGTACAGCTTTGGCTTTGTCATCAAGTGCCATGTGGCGTTCAGCAGTATCAGTCAAAATAGAGGTCACTGTGGTTGGAACTGAAAGCACTATAACGGCGAAAGATGATTGACACAAACTAAACCGATCGGTTTATAATTATCACTCTATCCAATCAGTAAAATTCAAAAACCATAATATTCATACAGTTAGAAAAATAATTCTGACTGTACTTGTTGGTTTCTATCTTCTGAGGTTGTCATGTTTGTAACTGGGTGCCGTTCACGGCTGGCACATGTAAAGCCAGCGCTATCGTTACTGGCGCTATTGTTGTCTGGTTGCGCACTGGCGCCGTCAGACAGCAAAGATGTAACACTGCCGAAAGCGGCAACGGCTCCGCAAACACTCACCGCTGACTACCCCAAGGCCCCCAAAGGCCTGAGCCCGGCACCGGTGCCGGCGCAGTGGTGGTCACTATTTAATGACCCAACCTTAACCGCCCTGGAAAGCCGCGCCCTAAAACGCAACCTTTCCTTGAAAACAGCTGCCGCCAAGGTTGCACAAAGCCAGGCCCAATTGGGCCTAACCAGGTCAGACAAAATGCCACACCTGGGCGCTTATGCCGGTTATAGCCGTTCAGCCCTGAGTGGCAACGACCCCCTTGAACGCATCGGCGCCAGCAGTAAAGCCCACGACACCTGGCGTTTGGGGCTGCAAGCAAGCTGGGAATTGGATTTGTGGGGCTACCTTGATCACTTGGAAGATGCGGCCAAATCGCAGTTAGCTGCCAGCATTTACGGCCAAGACGCCGTGCGGTTATCGCTTTCAGCACAAGTCGCCAACAGTTATCTGTTGCTGCGTGGTGCCCAGCAACAACTGGCTGTCGCTGAGCAGCAAAGCCAGGTCAGCCAGCAATTGTTGGCACTAACCGAAAGCCGCCACCGCAATGGTGTGGCCACCGATAGCGACATTGATGATGCCAAGGCAGCCTTGGCTAGCGTAAAAGCACAACTGCCGCCGTTAAAGCAGCGCTGTAAAGAGCTCAAAAGTGCCCTGGCACTGCTGCTGGATTTAGCCCCCGGCGAGCTAGACAGCACCCTTGCCAGCAGCGGCGAGACTTTGCTGCCACTGCCTTCACAATTGCCCGTTGGCGTACCATCCGAATTGGCCCGCCGCCGGCCGGACATTTTAATTGCTGAAGCGAAACTGCATGCGGCCGTTGCCAAAGTGGGCGCAGCCCATGCCGACTTTTATCCGCGCATCAGTCTGACCGGTGATATTGGCACCCAAAGCTTTGAGCTTCATAACCTCAAGAGCTGGGAGTCACGCCAGTTCAGTATTGGCCCCACCCTTTACCTACCCATTTTCGAAGGTGGCCGCCTGCGCCGTAACTTGGCACTAAGCCAAGCATCGGAACAAATCGCCGCCCTTAACTATCAGCAAACGGTACTGGGCGCTTGGCACGAGGTCGATAATGCCCTTAGCGCTATCGATAACAGCAAACAAAGCCACCAGCAGCTTGCCAATGCTTACCTGCATCAGCAACAGGCGCTAAAAGCCACGCGCTTTGCCGAGCAGCAAGGTGCCGCCGATAAGGTTGCGGTACTTCGTGAGCGCCAGAAGCTGCTTGGCAGCCAAGCTGCACTCAACGATGCCACCACCGCTTCAGCGCTGTCGGTGGTATCACTTTACCGGGCCCTTGGCAGCGGTTGGCCGGCGCAAAGCAACAAGCTGACCGCCAAAGGTGGCAGCCATGAGTGAGGCTGCGGCCCAAAAGCCGGCGCCACCGCCACAAACCCCGTTTAACTTTCGCTTGGCGATGGGATTGCTGGGGGTGTTATTGGCAGCCATGGTGGCAGGCCTTAATGAAAAAGTGGCGGGCCTGACATTGCCCGACATTAGCGGGGCCCTGGGTTTTAGCCATGACGGTGCCAGCTGGCTTGATAGCTTTTATGCGGCCGGTGAAATGGCCGCCATGCCGTTTTCGACCTGGTTTGCCATTACCTTTTCGCTGCGCCGCTTTCACCTATTGTTGCAAGCAGTGGTGCTGCTTATTGCCCTTATTTTGCCGGGCATTCATAACCTTTACCTGCTTTGCGCCCTACGTTTGTTGCAAGGTTTTTTTGCTGGCGCCTTAATTCCGCTGTTGATGATGGCGGCGCTGCGGTTCTTACCGGCGCCCATTCGCCTGCACGGTTTAGCGCTTTACGCCATGACCGCGACCCTGGCACCGAATATTGGCATTTGGCTGGCAGCGGTGTGCGTTGATTACTTTAACGACTGGCGCCTGGTGTATTGGCACATTATTCCGCTTGGGCTAATTGCCATGGGCTTAGTGGGCTGGGGCATTCCCAAACTGCCGTTAGCCCTGCCCCGTATTAAACAGGGCAACTGGCTGGGCATGGCCATCGGTATTCCGGGGCTGATGCTGCTGGCAATAGCCTTTAGCCAAGGGGTTAGGCTGGACTGGTTTAACTCCCCCATTGTCTGCGCGGCGATGTTTAGCGGCGGCCTGTTAACGGCGCTCTTTTTATACGGCGAATGGTGCCATCCTACGCCCTTTATCAAACTGCAAATGGTGGTGGAACGGCGCAATCTCTGGCTGGGCTTTACGGTGTTTTTCCTGATGCTGATGGGCATGTCCAGCGCGGTGGTGATCCCGGTGCAGGTGCTGGAAAGCCTGCATGATTTTCGAATGCCGCAACTGGCAACCCTGGGCCTTATTGTTGGCCTGCCGCAGCTGGTTTTAGGCTCGGTGGTGGCAATACTGCTTTATCAGCGCTGGGTTGATGCCCGCAAGTTATTCGCACTAGGCCTGGCCCTAATGGCGCTGGCCTGCTGGCTTAATACCAGTATCACCAGCCAGTGGATGGTGGCGCAGTTTTTCTGGGCGCAGGTACTGCAAGCCTTGGGGCAACCCATGGCCGTGGTGTCGCTGCTGTTTTTAGCCACCAGCATGGTGCAACCCATGGAAGGCCCTTATGTATCGGGGATAGTCAATGTGCTGCGGGCCATGGGCACCACCTTTGCCGGCGGCATTATCGGCCAGATACTCAAAGACCGAAGCGATTTTCACCGCCATACCCTGGCCGGCGAATTAGGCCATTGGCAAAGCACCCCGGTTGGCCATGATGCTGGCCAATACAGCGGCCTGATTGGCCAGCAATCGGCGGTAATGGCAAGTGCCGACCTTTATTGGCTTTTCACCGGGTTATTTGTGGTGCTGATCCCCGTCGTGCTTTGCCTGAAATACATTCCAGCGCCGGTGGTCAATACCACCAAAAGCGCAAACTCATGACCGATTTAACGATAAGAGCTTATTCACTATGAAGTTTGGTTTCCCAGCAGTTGCAGGTGTTGTTGTGGTTATCGCTATTGCCGGTGCAATAGTGCTGCTTAACCGCCCAGAATCAGCCAGTGCCGTGCAAAAAACCGATGATGCCTATGTTCAGGCGGACTACACCCTGGTAGCGCCGCAGGTTTCGGGGCTAATTACCCAAGTGCCGGTACAGGATTATCAGCCCGTCAAAGCCGGGCAGGCGTTGCTGACCATCGACCAGCGCCCCTTTGAACTGGCCGTGGCCAAAGCCAAGGCCAATGTCGCTAACGCCCACGCCAGCATTGAAAAACTCAATGCCCAAATCAGCCAGCAGCAAAATTTGGTAACCCAGGCTCAGGCAAATGTGGATTTGGACGAAGCCAACCTGACCTTGGCCAGCGCCGATAAAACCCGCTTTACCAATATGGCCAAAGATGGCTCCGGCACGCATCAGGCGGCGCAACAAGCTACCGCCCATTGGCAAGCCCAACAGGCATCGTTAAAGCATGATCAAGCGGCTTTAGCGGCAGCGCAGCAGCAAATTGCCATCTTGCGCGCCAGCCTTGACCAAGCCCATGCCGCCATGCAAGCGGCCAGCGTGCAGCAAAAAGATGCCGAGCTGAACTTGTCTTACACCCAGATTAAAGCGCCGGTAGACGGCGTGGTAACCCAGCGCCGCGCCCGCGTTGGCGGTTTCGCCCAGGCCGGTCAAGGCGTGCTGGCAATAGTGCCGCTGAAAAAGGTTTACGTAGAAGCCAATTTCCGGGAAACCCAGCTTGCCCACATGCAAGCCGGCCAACCGGTAACACTGACCGTTGACAGCTATCCAGGCGAAACATTTAAAGGCCATGTGCAAAACCTGGCCCCGGCCAGCAACACGGTGTTTTCAGCGGTGCCAGCCCATAATGCTACCGGTAACTTCACCAAAATCACCCAGCGTTTGCCGGTACGTATTGCCCTGGATTTGAAAGATGGCCAGCCCACCCTGCGCCCCGGCATGTCAGTAGAAGTGGCGGTTGATACCGAATAATACCTGGCATGGCAACTTACCGCGCTGCTGGCCATCACGGCCCTAGCGCGGTATTGATAACAAGATAAAAACAGTCAGCGTCATCGATAACGCTTTTGCAGGAGGCACCCATGCAAGGCTACCAAATTATTTTTTTCACCCAACAAAACCGCATGCACGGCAAACAAACCGTAGGCCAGTGGCTATTAAGTAAAGCCAAAGAACTGGGGTTTGGCGGCGCTACCCTAAGCGGGGCACTGGAAGGTTTTGGCCACGACGGCAAGGTGCACATGCTCAACATGTTTGACTACGCCGACCAACCGGTACAGGTGACCATGGTGCTCAGCAAACCTGACACTGAAAGGCTCTTTGCCGAGTTGGATAAAGAAAAGGTCAAGGTGTTCTATACCCGCACTGAAGTGGACTTTGGCATGTTGGGCGGCGCTTAGTTTCGTTACCTGGCAGGCCAATTCTCTTGGCCTGCCTTCGGTACTTTTGCGCCCACCACCTCCCCTCCTTCTGAATAAGTCTCCGGCTGATAACGCACCGTTACCGAAAACAGCCTTGTCTTAAAATATATTAAGATATATCTTTTGATCTAAATTTAACCAATAAGAGCTATCTTATGCAGCGATTATTTCATCGCCACGGCGGCCGAGGCCGCCGCCATGAAGCGTCGTCACTGTTTGACTCAATGGAGCGCGGTGGCGGCCGCCGCCAGCGGCTTTTTAGCGCTGACGACATCCGCATTTTAATTTTGAGCCAGTTAAAAGAAGGTCCGGCCCACGGCTACGAGCTTATTCGCGCCATTGGCGACTTAGCTGGCGGCGAGCAAAGCCCAAGCCCGGGCATGGTTTACCCAACGTTGAACCTGTTAGAAGACATGGGGCATGTTGCCGTGGTTAGCCAAGAGGGAAATCGCAAAGCCTTTGGCATTACTGACGAAGGCCTGCACTTCTTAACCGCCAACGCCGACCTCATAGAAAAAGCCCGCGCCAAACTGAGCCGTGCGCAAGACCGCCGCCGGGCTCGGCGCGTACCCGAGCTGCGCTTGGCCATGGAAAACTTCAAAAACGCCCTCTTTTTACGGCTTGGTCAGGGTGAACCCGATGCGGCCACGGTCGAGAAATTGGTCACTATTCTCAATGATGCCGCTAGCCGTATGGCCAAGGAGCTTTAACATGGCCGACACCCAGCTTGGAAATGCCGCCCAGCTCATTAAAGACAGCGGCATTAAAGCAACCAGCCAGCGTTTGGCGCTGTTAGAAACCCTGCTACAAAGCCAGCAGCACTTTACCGCCGAACAGCTTTACCAAAAGATGCAGCAGCAAGGCGAGTCTATGGGGCCAACCGCCATTTACCGGGTATTGGCCGACCTTTGTAGCGCGGGCCTCATTCACCGTCAGCATTTTAGTGAAGGCAAAGCCCACTATGAGCTGGCCAAGGGTGAACCGCATTTTCACTTGGTGAATGTAAAGGACGGCCAGATAGAAGAATGGGTGGACGAAGGCTTGGTTAAAGCGCTGAAACAAAAGGCGCAGCAGATGGGATACGATGTCGTAGATCTGCAATTAAACCTGCATGTTAGCCCCTTGCTGGCCAAGTAATGTATAACGCCAGCAGCCGCTCATCCCTGCTCACATTTCCAGCCAAGTTCCTGCCAAAGGTTATGCCTGAGTGATAAAACACCGGTTAGCGAGCCTTTAAAACCGAGGCAAGGTCAGCATGAGGCGCCATCTGTATCGCAAAAAAAGCGGAGCCGGCAAAGAACGATTACCGGCTCCAAGTGCTACCTAGAGCTACAGACGGATAGAGTGGACGATAGTAACCGGCAAAGTACCTTGGAATATGTCAGCCATGCCTCAACCGGTAACGGTTTTCGGCGCCGCGTAACAATAGGTAACAGGTGCAATTTTCTGCTCGCTATCGGTTAAGCGCTGGAGATAATGGCAGCATGAACAAGACCAATTTTCACATCATTGTGGTGGACGACGATCCGGAGATCAGCCGTCTGGTATCGAAAATGCTAGGCCACGAAGGTTACAGCGTTACCACCGTTGCCGATGCCAACGCCCTCACCATAGCCATGGCCAAGCAACCAGCATCAATGCTGGTGCTGGACTTAATGCTGCCAGGTGAAAATGGCCTGAGCATTTGTCGGCGCCTGCGGCGGATGGACGAGCAGTTGCCCATTTTGATGCTGACCGCCAAAAGCGATGAAATCGACAAGGTGGTTGGCCTGGAAATGGGCGCCGATGACTACCTGGTTAAACCCTTTAGCCCCCGGGAACTGCTGGCCAGGGTCAGGGCGCTGCTGCGCCGGGCGGGGCTCGCCAAAGCGTCACTTACCAGCCAGCAAAGTCGCATCGCCTTTGATGCTTTTGTACTGAACCTGGCCACCCGTGAACTTACCACCAACGATGGCCAAAATATTGACCTGACCAGCGGCGAGTTTGAGCTGTTAAATTGCTTTGTACAGCAGTCCCGGCGCGTGCTGTCGCGCGACATGATTTTAAATCGCCTAAAAGGCATGGATGCCGCGCCGTTTGACCGCTCGGTGGATATGCTGGTGTCGCGGCTCAGGCGTAAATTAGCCGACGCGGCCCCAGACAATAAGTTAATTACCACCGTGCGTAACAGCGGCTATTTGTTTACCGCCCAGGTGGAATCCTTGTGATAGGCAAATTTACCCTGCGTACCCGTATTGGGCTGCTGATTTTTTGCGTGTCACTGTTTTCGCTTATTAGCTATACCGGCATCTTTTACATTAGCCATAACTTTCGTGAAGAAATGATGGCGCCAAGCCCGGAGCAAGTGGCTTCGCTGGTCAACCTTTATGAACAAACCCCTGCCAGCCATTGGCAACTGCTGAATAAGGCCAGCAGCTCCTTGCTGCTGAATGTGTCTATCATGCCGCCAAGGGAGCTGCCTTCAGCCTCTGAGGGTGAGCTTGAAAATGCACAAGCCCTACCCGACTTTGCCAATTATCAACAGGCCTTGGCTGGCCATCCCTTTGTGGTTATTCGCAAGCCGTCCATTCAAGCCATTAACGTATTGCTGCAAACCTTCTCACCGATGCCAACGCAAGACCCGGTGAGTATCTATGTCACGCTCAACAATGGCTTGCAGCTTGACTTGCAGAGCAGGCCGCCGTTGGTGCTTACCCCCAAAGGCCTGCCGATGGGCTTTTTTGCCGGTTTAACCGGCTGCCTGATTGCGATTTTTGCGCTGGCGACCATGCATTTTGAGCTAAAGCCATTGTCACGGCTGGCAAGCGCCGTTGAAAAGCTGCACCCCGACACGCCAGTGCAATTGCCCCAAGATAAAGCCCGTAGCCCCGAAGTGCAGGCCCTTAATCATGCCATTAGCACCCTGCAGCTGCGGGTACAAACCATGCTCAAGGCGCGCATGGCGCTACTAGGTGGCCTGCAACATGACATGCGAACCTTTGCCACTCGCCTGCGCTTGCGCATAGAGGGCATTAGCGACGACCAGGAACGCCACCTGGCCGAACAGGACGTCAAAGACATTATCGAATTGCTGGATAATGCCCTGATGACCAGCCGCGCCGGTGCCGATGAACTGGCCCAGGAACTGTTTGCGCCAGCGCCGGTGATTCGCGAACAAATCAGCAAGCATCCGCGCTTTAAAGCCGGCCTTTCGCTCAGCATTAATCCACTGGCCGATACCGTTTTGGTGTTGGGCGATAAATTGGCGCTGCGGCGCATACTGGCTAACTTACTGGAAAACGCCTTGAGCTACGGTGGCCGCACCCATGTCACGATGTCGGTCAGCGCTAATACTTTTCTATTGACCGTTGACGACGACGGCCCCGGCATCGCCCCTGAGCATCGGCAACTGCTGCTGGAACCCTTTGTGCGCTTGGAAACCTCAAGAGCCCGCAGCACCGGCGGTTCAGGGCTGGGCCTGGCCATAGTGCGCCAGTTGGTAGAAGGCCACCACGGTAGCGTCACCATTGGTGAATCCCCTAAAAATGGGGCGCGGGTACAAGTGGCCATCCCTGTCTTTAACGACTGCTAGGCACTCAATATCAACTTCCTGTTTGCAGGCCGGTAAACCAGAGCGGCGGCTATTGGCCTTATCACCTTGCAACAGGAAGCAACGTACAAATAGCGAAGCGGCAACCTGCGCCGGTGCTGAGGCTCAATTAGTCAGCCGCTAACGATTTATACATCACCGTTGTGGACTCATAGTGCTTGCCGTCACTGGTTAGAGCAAAGCCTGGAATAATGCCTGCCACCTCAAACCCCAATGACAAATACAGTGCCAAGGCGTTGCTGCTATTGGCGGTATCAAGGGTCAATAAGCGCAGCTGCCAGGCTCTAGCTTTGGCCTCTAGGGCCTGCATTAACTGGCGGGCAATGCCGCGGCGGCGATAATCGGGGCTAACCAGCAACTTGGCCACTTCGCCGCGGTGCGGCTGGTTTGGCGGCAGCTGCGCATCCAGCAGCACCGTGCCCACCACTTGCTGATGCTCAATGGCCAGCAGTTGGCAAAAGCGCGGCTGGCCGAGGCGGCCAAACACCTTTTGCTGCCAAAAACCGCCCGCATCTTCTTCGCTAAAAGGGCTAATAAAACTGACCGATGCCCCCTGTTCGACACATTGGCTAAGTAGTGTTGCCAACCCCGTGGCGAAGGCTGCATCTGGCTGTGCGTGTAATTCAATAATGGTCATCTTGCCCCCTTAAACCAGCACTAGCAGGTAGACCACGTCCATATTGCCGGTGACAACAAAATCGGTGCTACCAAAGGTTTTATAGCGAAGGCAATCGCCGGCATTAAGCTCAAAACTTTCCGACGCTACCGTTAGCCGCAATTGCCCCTGAAGCATAAAAAGGTGGTGTTCAAGGCCGGGCCGGCTGGGCTTTGGGTAATGTAGCGTCGACCCTGCCGCCAGGGTGCAGCGTGCCACTTCCGCCTTAAGATGGGCATCAGGGGGCGACACTGCCAGGCGGGTGAAACCGATTTTACTGTCTACCCAGCACGGTTGCTCGCTGGCGCGAACCAGCGCCGGGCTTTGCGCCTCGGCCTGTTGCAGCAACTGCGACAGAGTTAAGCCATAACAGCTACAAAGCTTGGCCAGCACCGCCGTGGTTGGGCTAACACTGCCTTTTTCAAGGCGCGACAGGGTGGCGCGGCTAACGCCACTTTCCTTGGCTAACTCATCAAGGGACCAGGCACTTTGTAGGCGTAATTGCCGAAGGTGCTCGGCAAGGCGTTGTTCGATATCCATCAAGCACAACCACAAATCTCAAAAATGAGAAAATATGATCTTATTTGAGAAATAGCAACAACAGCTAGAGCTGAAGATCGACGATACCGTCGCGACTCACAAATCGCCAACAGGGCTTTTTATGGCGGTCGGCCGGCACCGCAATATAAGAAGATGACAGGGTTTCAAAGCCAATAGTGCTAGTGATGGTCATGGCATCGGGGCGGATATTAAAACGCTCAGGATTAGGCGCTAAGGCGCCAGGAAACGCCAAAATATCGCCCCATGCTTGCCAGTCACCGATGACCGGGTTTGGTGCTGGCGCCTGCTGAAACTTGGGCAGGTTCTTTGCCATGCGCGGGCTGGAACGCACATCGTTAAGGTCATGCGCCGTTAGCATACTTAAGCCTTCCGGCACCGCTTGCACCAACATACAGCAGCCACCTTTGTTGGCTATCCAAAACGCCGTTTTGGCATCGGCAACCAGCATGTTAAAAGGGCGATAAAGCGAGGTGTCGATACTGGAAAGCGCTTCGGCGGCGCGGCAGGCATTGCCATATTTCAGCGCTAAAAGCGGCAGTTCGCCCCGCGAACGCATCCCCTCTTGTGGCCCTAAGGTGCCAGCACGGTTGAGCACTGTGGCCACCACCCCTTGGCCGTTAATACCTTGCCAGGTACCGCCGCTAGTTAGATCTTGCCCTGCCATCACATCGGGTTGTTCTGGCCAATAATGCCCCGGCGCCTGCCAGGGGCGACTATTCATTTCATCTCGGTTGCCGGCAATTAATAAAGGCCAGCAATGGCCAGGGCGGCGCAAAATCACAACAGTACACATGGAGCGCTATGTAAAACTGCGCGAAATTCGCTGTCAAGCGCCTTAAATGTAAAGCACTATTTCTTTAAATAGGGGTAAATAAAAAGCCGCGTTTTACCAGTAAAGCGTTCCAATTTAAAAAGCAAATCATCTATATGCTTTAACGCATTAGCAGTAAATAACTCAGGTAGGACAACAGTACCAATGAAAAATAAAAAGTCTTTAATTATCAATAATTAAATAAAAACACAAAAACAAAAAACCTTAAGGAATTTAAGCTTTAGCCAACTACAGCTACAAAAGCGAGTAAAAGATTAGGCTGATACGAAATGCAGTGATAATCACTTACAGCCCATCAGGCCTTTTTATAACCCTGCTTTCTTGTTGAATTTAAACTTAGCCAATTAAAAAAACAAAGTGTTTCAGCACCAGCATTTGAATAAAAAAGGGCCCAATGGCCCTTTTTTATTACTGCTACTTCAGCAACTTTGACAACAATATCTGGTGAAACTTATCCGGTTCTTGCATTTGTGGGGCATGACCGGCATCGGGGAAAATAACCAGGCTGGCATGAGGAATGCGCTTAGCCGCTGCTTTTGCCAGCACCGGGTAGTTACCGAGCTTGGCGCGGTCGGCAGGGGCAGCAAAGGCCTTGCCGATGGCAGTCGTGTCTTTGGCACCCACCATCAGCAAGGTGGGTTCGGTAATATCTTGCAGCTCGTAATACACCGACTGGGTGTAAATCATGTTGTAAAGCAGTGCTGAGTTCCAAGCCACAATGTCTTTGCCGGGGCCACGGTACATACCCGCCAGCATTTGCACCCATTTTTCGTATTCAGGTTTCCACTGCCCTGCGTAATAGGTTTTACGCTCGTAGTTGCGAATGCCGGTGTCGGTTTTTTTCAGCTCGTGCTGATACCAGCGGTCAACCCCCAGGTAAGGTACGCCCTTGCGCTTCCAGTCTTCTAAACCAATAGGGTCCACCAACACCAGCTGAGCGGTGGCTTTGGGGTACATCAAACCATAACGAATGGCCAACATGCCGCCGGTAGAATGGCCCATGATAATGGCCTTATGAATGCCAAGGCTTTCGAGTAACTGCTTGGTGTTTTCAGCCAGTTGCTGAAAGGTGTATTGGTAGGCCTTGGGCTTGCTGGATTTACAAAAGCCGATTTGGTCGGGGATCACAACCCGGTAGCCAGCCTTGCTGAGCACCCGGGCACTGCTTTCCCAGGTGGCACCACAAAAGTTCTTACCGTGCAGCAGTACCACGGTCAGTCCATTCGCTTGGCTGCTGGGCGCCACATCCATATAGGCCATATGCAGGGTATTTTGCTGGGACTCAAATTTGAATTGGTGCACCGGCCAAGGGTAACTAAAGCCTTCCAGCTCTGGCCCATAAGCGGACTTTTCTTCGCTATAGGCACTGGCGCAGCAAAAGACGGCAAGCACCGATAACACCTTAAAAAACGTAGACATAAGCTTTCCTTACTCTGGGGGATTTTAACACCATAACGCCCAACACCACCGCGCCCAAGCCATGTTGGCCGCAAAAGGCTTTTGGAGCAGCCGCAAAGAAGCAAGGGGGTTTGTGTTTAAGCTCATGCTTGGTTAGCTTGAAGGCACTGCGCACAAAAGGATGTATTTGATGAAATACCATGCACTGGGCCGCACCGGCCTTGAAGTATCGGAGGTATGTTTGGGCACCATGACCTGGGGCACCCAAAACAATCAGGCCGATGCCGACGCTCAGCTCGACTACGCCCTGGCGCAGGGCGTGAATTTTATCGACACCGCTGAGATGTACTCCATTCCCCCCAATGAAAGCACCTATGGCGCCACCGAAACCATTATTGGCGACTGGTTGTCGCGCAACAGTGCCAAGCGCCAACACCTAGTGCTGGCCAGCAAGATGGCCGGTAACGGCCTTTCCTATATTCGTGGCGGTAGCGACATCTCGGGTGCCACCCTCAAAGAAGCGGTAGACCATTCCCTCAAGCGGCTGCAAACCGATTATCTCGACCTGTACCAGTTACATTGGCCTAACCGTACTTCCCCCCATTTCGGTAAGCAGTGGCCGGACATGGTGCGCTTTAGCGACGTTGACGGCAAAGCCCATACCGAACAGATGCTAGAGATCCTGACTGCCGTTGATGACTGCATCAAGGCCGGGAAAATTCGCCACTTTGGCCTGTCGGACGACACCACCTGGGGCATTAACACCTACTTAAAGCTCAGTCAGCAGCACAGCCTGCCAAGGCTGGCGTCCATTCAAAACGAATTCAACCTGCTGCATACCAAAGACTGGCCTTATTTAATTGAGAACTGCCTGCACGAAGATGTCGCCTACCTGCCTTGGTCGCCGTTGGCAGCAGGGGCACTGACCGGCAAATATTTGGGCGGCGCCCGCCCCGAAGGCAGCCGCTGGACCTATGTGCAGCGAAAAGGCCTGTTTAGGGACACCGACGCCGCCAACGGTGCTATTGCCGCCTATGGCGAGGTCGCCGCAAAGCATGGCTTAAGCCCGGCCGAGCTGGCACTGGCCTG
Source organism: Gallaecimonas mangrovi (assembly GCF_003367375.1). Lineage (GTDB taxonomy): Bacteria > Pseudomonadota > Gammaproteobacteria > Enterobacterales > Gallaecimonadaceae > Gallaecimonas > Gallaecimonas mangrovi. The sequence continues at coordinate 1,043,531 of NZ_CP031416.1, read as the reverse complement.
GTGCAAGCAGGTGGATGGCGTAACCTCCACCATTATTGGTGCCACCACCTTGGCGCAGTTAAAAGAAGATATCGCTGCCTTTACGCTCACCCTAAGCGAAGCGGCGCTGGCCGACATTGCTGCCGTGCTAAGGCGCTTTCCTGCCCCTTACTAAAAAAGGCGCCATTGGCGCCTTTTGCTTCAACCAATATTTGTTAACAAAAAACACATTTCCCTTTAAAAATATGCTGTTAAGCAAAAGAATTAACGCAATTGCGCAAGGAATCGCGAAACTTTCCCCCGCTTTTCGGTACAAATAACACATTGCTTTTGTTTTCATCAGGACGGATAGATGACTAAATCCTTAGCCTTGGCGGTTGCCCTTGCCTTGGGCAGCGCCGCCTTGCCCGCGCTGGCACAACAGCCCCAGCACGACGTAACCCGCGCCACCTTAAAAAACGGCCTCAAGGTGGTAATAATCGAAGACAAGCTGGCGCCGGTGGTAACAACCCAGGTTAACTACCTGGCCGGTGGTAACGAAACCCCAAGCGGTTTTCCCGGCACTGCCCACGCCGTTGAGCACATGATGTTTCGCGGCAGCCCCGGCCTGAGCAAAGACCAAATTTCGGCCCTGGCGGCCAACATGGGCGGTAACTTCAACGCCGAAACCATGGAAGACTCCACCCGCTACTATTTCACCGTACCCAAGCAAGATATTGACGTAGCGCTGCGCATTCATGCCATTCGCATGCGCGCTGTCGATATGAAACCGGCGGAGTGGAAAAACGAACGGGGCGCCATAGAGCAGGAAGTCGCAAGAGACCTATCCAGCCCCATGTTCAAAGCCACCACCCAAATGCGTAAAGACCTGTTTGCTGGCACCCCTTATGAACACACCCCGCTTGGTACCCGGCCGTCTTTTAACAAAACCACCGCTGCCGACCTTAAGCACTTTCACGACACCTGGTATGCCCCCAATAACGCGGTGCTGGTGATTGCCGGTGACGTTGACCCGGCCAAAACCCTGGCTGAGGTGAAGTCGCTGTTTGCCGACATTCCCAGCCGCAAGTTGCCAGTGAAACCGGCCTTTCACTACCAGCCGGTAAAAACGCAGCACATCAAGCTGGAAACCGATACTCCATACGGCTTTCAAATTCACGCCTTTCGCCTACCGGGGCTGCGCGATAAAGACTACGCCACCGCCCTGGTTATGAGCAGCGCCCTAGCCTCGCAGCGCGGCGCTTTATATGGCATGGGTATGGACGGCACCGCCCTTTATGGCAGTTTTGAAGGGCAGTTCATGCCCCACGGCGGCATTGCTTACGCTTATACCGCCTTTGCCAAGGGCGCCAGTCTGGCCCCTATTGAAAAGCGCATGAACGCCATCTTGCAGCACGCGGCCACTAAAGGCATTGACCCAGCGCTAGTAGAGGCTGCCAAACGCAGCGCCATTGCCAGCCTGGAATTTGCTAAAAACTCGGTAGATGGCCTAGCCAACGCCTGGTCTGACGCCTTAGTGCAGCAGCAGCTTAGCTCGCCGCAGGCCATTAAAAGTGCCATAGAGGCGGTAACGCCAGCCATGGTCAACGCCCTGGCCGCCAAGGTGCTAAACCCTAAAGCCTCAGTAACCGCCACCCTCACCCCGGCCAGCTCTGGTAAGCCGGTCGCCAGTAAAGGCTTTGGCGGCGCCGAAAGCTTTAATAGCGCGCCAGACAAGCCGGTAACACTGCCAAAATGGGCGCAAAAAAGCTTTGCCAAGCTGTCGGTACCCAAGTCGCACCTTAAACCTAGCGACTTCACCCTGGCCAATGGCCTTAGGGTAATAGTGCAACCTGAAGACGTTAGCGACACCGTCTATGTTACCGGTGCCATTGATACCAACGAACACATGCAGGCCAAAGCCGGCCAGGAAGGCATTAGCAGCATTCTCGATAGCCTCTTTAGTTACGGCACCACTGGTCTTGGCCGCTTGCAGTTCCAACAAGCCTTGGACAACATCTCGGCCTCGGAATCAGCCGGTTCCAGCTTTAGCCTGGCGGTACCGGCCAAGCACTTTGAGCAAGGAATGAAGTTGTTGGCTGACAACGAACTAAACCCCGCCCTGCCGCCGCAAGCCTTTCAAATTGTTCAGCACCAAACCGCTGCCAGCGTCGCCGGCATGTTGCAGTCGCCGAGCTTTTTAAACAGCCTGCACCTGAGCCAAGCGCTGTATCCGAAAAATGACCCAAGCCTGCGCCACGCCACCCCACAATCGGTGATGAAGTTAAGCTACGGCGATATTAAGCAGTACTACGCAGACACCTTCCGCCCGGACATGACCACCCTCGTTGTGGTGGGCAAAGTGACCCCGGACCAAGCCAAAGCCGTGGTCAACAAATACTTTGGCCACTGGCAAGCCAAAGGGCCCAAACCCGAAACCAACTACCCGGCGGTGCCAGCCAACAAAGCCACCGAGTTCAACACCCCCGATAAAGCAGCGATACAAGACAGCGTGCAAATGGTGCAAAACGTCGATGTTACCGAAAACAGCCCGCAACGCTTTGCCCTAAATTTGGGTAATGAAGTGCTGGGCGGCGGCTTTTATGCCTCGCGTTTTGTCAAAGATCTGCGGGAGAAAAATGGCTTGGTTTACACCGTGTCATCCGGGCTGAGCCTGGACAAAAACCGTGGCACCTACAACGTTTACTTTGGTAGCGACCCAGACAAGGTAAAAGCCGCCCGCGCCTTGGTAATTAAAGATCTCAAAGCCATGGCGCAAAAGCCGGTCAGCGAAACCGAACTCAAGCAAGCCAAGGGCATATTGCTGCGGCAAATTCCGCTAAGTGAAGCAAGCTTTGACGGCATTGCCGGCCAGCTGTTGTCGCTGTCGATGGAAGGTAAACCCCTTAACGCCCTGGAGCTGGCTGCCAAAACCTACTACGGGCTGACCGCCAAAGACATCCAGGCTGCCTACGCCAAGTACATTCGCCCCGACGGTTTTGTTACCGCCGTTAAAGGCCCTGCGCCAAAAGGCTGATGGCTCTGGCCACCAAAAAGCCGCCCTTGGGCGGCTTTTTTTATGTTTATTGCCAAGTATTCAGAAGCGAGCGCCTAAAAAAAGCCGGGCTAATGCCCGGCTTTTTGTTAGTTGAGGCTGGCGCCTGCCGGCACCATGCTCATCAACTCGACGCAGGATTTCAGCTCGCGCTCGGATGCCAGCGCCAGAGGCGAGACACCTTCGTTATTTTCTAACCTCGGGTTGGCCCCGGCGGTTAGCAGGTTGGTAACCAGCTTAATTATCTGGCCATATTCGGTGTCGTCTGGGTCAAAGAACATCGCCACATGCAGCGGCGTATTGCCGTTGCCGTCACAACCGTTGATATCGACACCCAGCGCCGCCAGCAAATTAACCAATTCGCTGTGGCCACGATAAGCCGCATAGTGCAGTGGCGTTATCTGGCTTTTATTGGCTTTAAAAGACAAATTCAGCCGTGAGGTAAACAGCTTAAAGAACTGGCAGGCTTCTTCTTCATCGGGCCGCAACGCAATGTAGTGCATTAAGTTACTGCCGTTATTGTCGAGGTGTTCTACCTTTTCCCGCACCAAAGGCGAGCTGCAAAGGAAGTTGACAAAAGCCTGGTCGCCCCCTTCCATGGCAATCATCAGCGGCGTGCGGCCACGGGTATCAAGCTTGTTAAGGTCGGCGCCTCGCTTCATCAGCCGCATAAAGATCTCGTCGTGGCCTTTGAGTATGGCCAAGGTCAGCGGCGTGTAACCGTCTTCTTTGCTGGCAGCATTAATATCGGCGCCCTGGTCTAATAGCAGGTTGATGATGTTGTTTTTAAGCCCTTGGTCGATGCAGTTTCTGTCGCGGCCAAATTCCACATGGTTGTCATAACCATAGGCTCGCCATGCCGCGTTATGCAGCGCCGTAAAGCCGTGGGGATTGGCCAGGGTGACGTCAACGCCTTTTGCAATCAGCGCTTCAACTGCCGTTAAACAGCCATAAGCGGCGGCGCACATCAGCGGCGTATCGCCGTCAGGGTCTATGGCATTGACGTCAGCACCGAATTCAAGCAGCACCTCAACGGTGGCGCGGCGGTCTTCCTTGTCAATGAAGTTCCAGTTACTGATGGCCCGGTGCAGCGGCATGGAATTATCAAAGCCACCACAAGCGTTGATATCGGCGCCCTGTTCCAACAAGAAGCGCACCAGCGGGGTGTAGCATTTGGACGCGGCTGCCAGCAGCGGGGTGTTTTTCAGTGAGTTGCTGATATTAACGTCCAACTGCCCGCGTTTTGCCAACTCTTCCAAAAAGGGAAGAGGCTGGGCCGGGTCATCACTGTTAAAGCGTGAAACAATATAAATTTCAAAGGTTTCGCCGGTTACGCACATCGGCTTATGAGGGTCAGCACCGTTGTCGAGCAGTGCCCGGAATACGTCGAGGTTGTCAAACTGCGCAGCGGCTTCCAACAGGGTTTCTTCGGTGCGGTATTGCCCCCAGCCACGGCCATCATCTTGGTAGGCAGGCTGTAACTCGCGACTCATGGTGGCGTTGGCATCGGCGCCATGGGCCAACAGCAACCGGCACACATCGGCGCAATATTGGTATTTTTCAGCGTCGCCATCAGCAGAATAACACTTGTGCAGAATGTGGTAGATGTAGCCGTATTCCAGCGCCACTATCACCTCGCTGCCAACATTGCTGCGAAAACGCTGGTCGATGTTTTCTGCCCCTGGCAGCAAACATTTTAAGGTTTCAACCGACACGCCAGAGCCAATCAGCCAGCGCAGCGGGTCGCCCGCCAAGGGGCTGCTAACATCCACCGGCGTTGTTAAGGTGCTTAATATCGGGCTGATGTCGTCGCCCATGTTGGCGTACTGGCCCCAAATGGCAATGATGTTGCCGCGGCAACCGTCGTCGTCAACCACTTCGGCATTAATATCCCAACCGCAATCGAGCAGCGCTTGCAGCTGGTGCATAAAACCTTCTGGCTTATAGCGCGCCACCAGCACCGGTAACATGCAGCGCTGATTTAAATCGCTGGGGCTATCCGGGCCATAGTTGAATTCTTCACCCAGCGGCAGCGCCAGGTTGTGGCTGTCAAAAATCGCTTTCAGGCTAGTAAGGGCAGCGGCGCGGCTTTCATAGTCGTAACTGCCGCCTTGGGGGTTCATGGTAAACAGCCAGCTGAGAATATTGCTGCCATCGTCGCCATGGAAGTTAAGGTCGGCACCGCGTTCTGCCAGCTGGCTAACCAGCGGCATGCGTTCAAACCACAGCGCCATAGCCAGCGCCGAGCGGCCGTGGCATTCAATGGCGGCGCCGTGTTCTAACAGCCACACCAGTAACCTTTCGCCATATTCGATGTTATCGAGCCAGCCACACAAAATGTGCAGTGGGCTTAGGGTCATGCCAGCCCAGTTAACCCCTTGGTTAATGTCGGCGCCTTTTTCCAGCAAGGCTTCGAGCATGGCCAGCTTTTTCTCGAGGGGAATATTGCCCGCTTTAAAAATATCGATGAAGGTTTTATTCACATCGCCATTATCAATGGGCATATCGTCAACAACCTGCTGCATTTGCCGCACGTTGTTTATCAAAATGCTGATCGGTAAATTCAGCTGGCGCTGCTCGTTAATCGCTTGCAATGCTTTAGCGTCGGAGCGGCCAAAATTTTCCAAATCGAGGTATTTTTCCAGCGCCGGTTTATCGTCGTCAGCGATGTCCAGGCCCAGTTCCAGCAATTTAATAAAGCTGGCGTAACGGCGAAATTGCAAAATGCGCTCGGCAAAACTCGGCCCGCTAACCGGCAGGTTGAGCACCAGGTCGGCTTTATTGAGCTGTTCTAAGACGCGGTTAAAGGTGGTGGCCGCCAGTTTGCTTTGCGTATCGAGCAGGGCCGGGTTCATTAAGGCGCGCATTAGTGGCGTGTTTTTGGGTAGCTGCGCTTTATTGACGTCGGCCCCCAGTTTCATCAGCCAGGCCACCGCCAGCGGGTCAACCCGGGTTTGCTCCTGGCCAAGGTAATAAGCCAGCACGGTTTGCTTGGTTGCCCGCATGTCAATTTGGTTAATGTCAGCGCCTTGCGACATCACATAACCAAAATAGCGCTCATTGATTTTGTCGTGGTGCATCAGTTGGTGTAGCACCGGCAGGCCATCAATATAAGACGGCAGTGCCTCGCCATGGTCGATAAAAGCCTTAAGCAGTGGTTCAGAAAGCTGAGTGACCACAAACTCCATTACATACTGTTCGGGCTTTTCAGCACCGGAATCGATGTCGCAGCCAAGGGACAACAGCCAGGCGGCGATCTCGGCTTGCTTGTAATAGATGGCGTAATACAGCGGTGAGCGCTGGTTATCGTCAGGCTCGTTACAGTTACTGGCATCAATGTGCTTTTGTAACTTTGTAAGATTGCCAGATTTGATAATGGCGTCGACGGAAGAAGCGTTACGGCTAAAAAACATGAAAATTTTCACCAACTTTTGAGGGGGAATGAGATTGGCCGCTTTGCAGCATAAGCCGCGGGCCAACGTCCATGAGGAGGGAACATTCATCCTTGAATTAAATGTTGCCACTACTGCAATTAAAAACACCGAGGGTGTTTCAGTACAGGTTAAGGATGTTTTTTATCAGTAACATGAACAACAAAAGCGTCATTTACAGCTACCGCGCAAAAAGAAAGCAAAGCGGTTAAATAAAAAACAACTACTACTACTTTTAAAACGAAAACATCGCTAACCATTGCAATAAAGCGACCAAGTAATGGCCGCTATTTAAAAATAATGACGTTAAAAAAGCCGCCCAAGGGCGGCTTTTTTTATTCGGCAGCTAACTGCGCGGCTTTGGCATGGCGATGGCTCAGTGCCACCAACCCCAAGCCCCCTAATGCCAGTAAGGCACCGGCCACCGGTACCATGGGGTAACCGAGGTGCATTTTCAGCACCGCCCCACCCAAGGCCGCACCCAGGGCGTTACCCAAGTTAAAGGCACCAATATTCACCGATGAAGCCAGCCCCGGCGCCTTGGCAGCAACGTGCATCACCTGAATTTGCACCGGCGGCGCAATACCAAAGGCAGCTGCGCCCCACAGCACAAACATCACCATTACCAGCCAGTCATGCCCCAAGGTCAGCGGCAGCAACACCATTAACATCGCCAGCGCGCAGAAGAAGATAGAAGCGGCGCCAGTAAGGGACCAGTCGGCCAAGCGGCCGCTAATAATGTTACCCAGGGTGAACCCCACACCAATTAGCACCAAAATAAGCGACACAAAATTGTCGCTGGCGCCTGACACCGTCTGCAATAACGCCGAGACATAAGTGTAAAGGGTAAACATGGCACCTGCGCCCATCACGGTGGTGGCCAATGCGGTCAGTACCGCCGGTTGGGTCAGCACTTTTAGTTCGGCTTTAATATCCGGTTTTTGGCCAGGTCGCCCCATCGGCAGCGCAAAGCGCAGCGCTATCATGGTAATAACCCCAAGTCCCGCCGAAATAATAAAGGCCAAACGCCAACCTAAATGCTGGCCAATCCAGGTGGCCGCCGGTACACCACCGATGTTGGCAATGGTCAGCCCCATAAACATGGTGGCCACCGCACTGGCCCTTTTATTGGCCGGTACCAAGCTAGACGCCACCACCGCCCCCAGCCCGAAAAAGGCGCCGTGGTTAAGGCTGGTGAGAATGCGAGAGGCCAGCAGCGAAATATAATTCGGCGCCAAGGCACTGGTCAGGTTACCAATGGTAAAAATGGCCATTAGCAAAATCAGCGCCGGGCGCTTGCCAAAACGGCTCATATAAAGCGTCATAAAGGGCGCACCCAGCATGACACCGGCGGCATAGGCACTGATCAACAGGCCAGCGGTAGGAATGGAAACACCTACCCCTTGGGCAATTTGCGGCAGCAAACCCATAGGGGAAAACTCGGTGGTACCAATGCCAAAGGCACCCATGGCCAAGGCCAAAAGCGGCCAGCGCGAGTTGGTGTCCTTCGCAGCAGCGGACTCCGTAGTCACATCAAATCTCCTGTCGGATTAAACCCTGTTTAGTAAGACTCTGAAATTTATGGTTATATGGGCTATCACCGTCATCTGCGATGTGCCTCTTCTTAGCGTATTGCTGCATAAGGGCCGGCCATTAAAGCACGAGCCTTGGGGTTTCTTAAATCCTGTCACCGCAACAAGTCTTTCGCTTGCGACAAAAAGGTGGCTAGATAGCGGGCATTAATAACCAAAAGGATCTGCTGATGTGGCTGCGTGCCTGCTGTTTTAGCCTGTTAGTAAGCCAAGCGGCCTTGGCTGGCGAGCCATGCCAAGCCCCCACATCAATAAAGCCGCCGGCGGCGCAGCCACAGGCCATGGCATCGCTGCATACCGAAGGCAAAATTTACGGGCCACTGCAGCGCCGCGTGGTTAAGGCCCGCCACGACTTTCCTTATATGCTGGCCTTAGCAAACCAGTGGCAGCTGAGCCAAAACCCGCAGCAGCTGGCCACCCTTAGCCATTATTTTGATGCGTGGGTTAGCCATTATCAGCTGAGCTTTAACCCCATTGATGAAAGCCACTTTGACGATTTTTTAAGTGCCTTTGCCATTAGCCGCCAAGGGCTGCCCGCCGATATCCGCCAGCAAACGGCGCACTTTATTCGCAATATGGTGGAAGGTTATCTGGGGCTAATGCAGGCGCACCAGCTTGATAAGCACAATGAATGGCACAACAACTGGCAAAGCCACCGCATTAAACTGGTGACCTTGGGGGCGGTGGCCCTTAACGACAAAAAACTGCTGGCACTCGCCCACCAGGCCTTTCGCCAGCAACTGGCCAAAAATATTCAACCGGGCGGCGAAGTTTGGGATTTTCAGTACCGCGATGCCCTGCATTATGTGGTTTACGACATCGAGCCATTATTGAGGGCTGCGCTGGCAGCAAACACCCAGGGCCAGGACTGGTTTCGCGAACAGGGCCCGCAAGGGCAGAGCCTTAAACAGGCCGTGGACTGGTTAACCCCCTATGCCAAGGGCGAAAAACAGCACCAAGAATTTGTACACACCAAAGTGGCCTTTGATAAAAAGCGCCAGCAAGCGGGGGTGAAGGGCTTTTTTGGATTGTGGCAGCCTGACCGCGCCGCCAATGTGTATTGGGCCGCCAGTATATTCGACAGCAGCTACCTGCCCTTAGCCAAAAAGCTGCGGGTTAAAGCGCCCTCTTGGCTGCTGTGTTATTGCCACTAAAAAAGCCGCTCAAGGCGGCTTTTTTAACCCTTATTTATTGACCACTACCCAGCCCCGGCTGTGGGCTAAATCCAGGGTAACTTGCCAGTGTTTCAGCACTTGGCGGCCGAGGTTTCCGTCCATAATAAGGTTTCTCACCAACACCGGCCCAGAAACGGCAAGCTTAGCTTTGGGGTGAAAGCTCCAAAGCTGCGCCTTCGGGTTGGTTTTCGATAGCCCAAACAAGCCGGCTACGGTTTGGTCCAGCAATGACGGGCCATAGTTGCCGCTATCAAGCTCCAGCCAGGTCATGCCAGTAAAGACCGGCACCCCCATGTTAGCGGTAAGGGCGGCGCCTTCGGCCGAACGCACTAGACGAATGGGCACTTCGATGCCCTGTTTTTTAATGCGCCCAAGGCTGCGATTATCTTCCAGTAGCAGCTGGTGTTTGGCCACATCCAGCGTTACCACCTTATTGGCAAAGACATCCAGGCCTATTACCCCATCAAGGCCCCGGGCCGCTTTGCCCATAAAGGCCGGTAAGTTATAGACCGCCAGCGGCGACAAGGCGGTTTGATAGCGGCCAACACTGACCTTGGCTTTATTACAGCGCGGCACGTCCAGGCGCGCACCTATGGCGCGAAAGCCAGTTATTTTGCCCCATGGCGTACAACCAATGGCCGCAGCAAAAGCCGGGGTAACGCCAGAAACGCCAATGCCCGAATCAAACAAAAAAGTGCCTTTGCGGCCAGCAACCTTGGCATTTATCACCTCAAGGCCAGCCTTATTGACCGCAAGGGTTAACACCTGTGTTTTGGCCCAACTTGCGGGGGCAACCGCAACCAAACAGAGCGACAACAACAACCACAAACAGCGTTTCAAAGTAGCCTCACAACCAATACCTATCAAAAAAACAGCGCGCACCTTGGCCACACTAGCATTAAAAGCATCCTATCAAGCTTTGCTAGCACAGCAGCGCTGCTGACACATGACTTCCCCTTTGAAAAAGGAAGAAATAAGACAACAACAAAAACCGAAAAATTGCTGCGGATTAACCGAAGTTAGAAGCAAAAGCCAGCATGTTTAAAGCACACAACCACTCTTGCCAGTCACCTAAAAGTGCTGCCGGTAAATTTCGATACAAATTACCTAAGTCATTATTAGCAAAGGTGAACTGACCCAGTCCTGACCCTGGGGTATGTTAGGTTGTAACGATAAAACCAACGAAGCGAAAGCCTAAGTCGCTACAGCATATAGGAATGGGTTCATGACTAAACCAAGGGTATTTAAAGGCGCTGCCATTGCGTCGGCCCTGGCCGCGATTTTATCTACGCAAGCCAGTGCACAAACGCCGGTAAGTAATGACAACGTACAGGCAATGATCCGCTACCCCGCCGTGCACGGCGATGAAGTGGTTTTTGAAGCCGGTGGCCACCTGTGGCGCAGCGCGGTATCTGGCGGCCAGGCCGTGCAATTAACCTCCGACAGCGGTTACGATTCTGCCCCGCACTTTTCACCAGACGGTAAATGGATAGCCTTTACCGGTTGGTACCAGGGCAACACCGATGTTTATGTTATTCCCGCCATGGGCGGCGCCGTTAAGCGCCTGACTTACCACTCCATCAACAGCAAGATCGGTAAAGACCAACTCAAGCCATCCCCCGATAACACCGTGCTGGGCTGGACGCCGGATGGCAAAGATGTGGTGTTCCTGTCCCGCCGTGACAGCTTTAACCCACAGGTGATGCACGCCTTTAAAGTGCCAGTTGGCGGCGGCTTGCCAGAAGAGTTGCCACTGCCCTGGACTGGCCCCTTGTCCTTTGCCAGCAACGGCCACGAAGTGGCCTATAACAAGCTGAGCCGGGTTTATCGCCCATTCCACCGCAAGCACTATTACGGTGGCCAGGCACAAGATATTTGGACCTACAACTTCAATACCGGCAAAACCGAGCAAATTACCCATTGGAAAGGGGCGGACGTTTGGCCAATGTGGCACGGCAAAACCCTGTATTTCACCTCTGACCGCGGTGAACACGGGGTGCAAAACCTTTGGTCATATTCAATGACCAGCCAGCACTTTACCCAGCTCACCCACTTTGACACCTACGATATTGACGCCCCTACCTTGGGCGACAACGCCATTGCCTTCTCGGACGGCGGCAAGTTGTACGTGTATCAGCTGGGCGACAACAAGCTGCAGCAGGTTAAGGTAACAGTGCCGCTGGACGGCACCCGCACCCAGCCACACTGGGTTGATGCCTCACAGCAAATCGCCAGCGCCAGCGTCGCCCCCGACGGCAAGTTGGCAGTGTTCTCTGCCCGTGGTGCGCTGTTCACCGTACCCGCCAAATACGGCAGCATTCAAACCCTGACCCAAGATCCGGCCGCCGATGAGCGCCACCCGGCGTGGTCGCCCGACGGCAAACACATTGCCTACATCTACGCCAAAGGCGAACAAAGTGAAATCGCCATTCGCAGCGCCGACGGTGGCGCGCCAAAACTGCTGACCCACAGCCACGACATCAGCTACCAAGGCCCGGTTACCTGGAGCCCCGACAGCAAGTGGATAACCTACGTCGATTCCAACCAAAATCTCTGGCTGCAAAACATTGCCGACGGCAAACGCTATAAGGTGGCCACCGATAACAGCAGCCGCTTTACCTTTACCGACCTAGCCTGGGCGCCAGGCAGCGACTGGCTCACTTTCTCTAAAACCTTAGAGACCCGTAAAAGCGGCCTGTTCCTATACAACGTCAAGGCCCACCAGCTGCACAGCGTCAGCGATGGCCGCTTTAGCGACTTCAGCCCGTATTTCTCCGATAACGGCAAGTACCTGTATTTCGCGTCCAACCGGGTTGTTAACCCAACCATGTCAAACTTTGACGAAACCATGGCCAGCCTCAACAGCTCAGGCCTGTACGCCACCACCCTGGATAACGACACCGTTTCCCCTATCGCCCCGCGCCAACCGAAACCGGTGGCCGACAGCGACAAAAAGGACGACAAAAAAGATAAAGACAAGGGCAAAGAGAAATCGAAGGCCCTGCACATCGACCTTAATGGCCTGATGAGCCGCGCCGTGCGCCTGCCGGTACCCGACACCAATATCTCTGGTGTCTTTGCCGCCAAAGGCGTGGTGTTCTACCTCACCCAGCCCAACATGAACTTAGCCGGGCCCCTAACCGGTGAAGCCCCGGAGCTGCGTGCTTATTCACTGGAAAAACGTAAAGACAAAACCCTGGTTAAAGACGTGAATAGCGCCGAGCTATCAGCGGACCATTCCACCCTTTTCTATCAGGCGGCCGGTAAATGGCAGCTGCGCCCGGCAAGCTTTGATGAACACGCCGATGCCGATACCCTGAACCTGGCGCATATGCGCCGTTGGGTTGAGCCACATGCAGAATGGGCCACCATCTTTAATGAGGCTTGGCGCGATGTGCGTGACTACTTCTTAAACCCGGAGCTGATCAAGTCTGACTGGGCCAGCATTGGCGAGCATTACCGCAAGCTGTTGCCAATGGCTGCCAGCCGCGATGATGTGAACTGGCTGATTGCCAACATGATTGGCACCCCGGGTGAAAGCCACATGTATGTGTTCGGTGGCGACCAGGGCTGGAAAAGCCCCGCCACCACCACCGCCGATCTCGGCGCCGAGTTTGCACTGGACAAAGCCTCTGGCCGCTATAAATTGGCCAAGATTTATAAAGGCGACAACACAGTGCCGGGTTATGAATCACCCCTCGGCCAGCCCGGTTTGAAAGTGGCAGAAGGCGACTACATTTTGGCCATCAACGGCCAGCCGCTCAAAGCCCCTACCAACCCTTATGCCCTATTGAACGGTACCTTTGGCAGCACGGTACAACTGCGCCTGTCACAGCACGCCTCGGGTAAGGATGCCTGGACCATTAGCGTTAACCCGGTAGCCAATGGCAATAACCTGCGCCTGGAAGCCTGGATAGCCCACAACCGCGAGGTGGTGAATAAAGCCTCTGGCGGCAAAATCGGTTATGTCTACTTAAAAGACATGGAAACCGAAGGCATGCAGGAATTTGTGCGCCAGTACTACAGCCAAACCCATAAAGAGGCCATCATCTTTGATGACCGCTGGAACCTGGGCGGCTTTATTGACCCCTTCATCTTCGATCGCATTCACCGCCAAATGGCCGGTATGTTCACCAACCGCTATGGCTGGGCCGACCCAACCCCGAATGCCTTTAACGGTTACATGGCGGCCTTGATTAACCGCGGCTCTGCCTCTGACGGTGACATCTTTGCCTACATGTTCAAGGTTGACCACCTTGGCCCCACCATCGGCAGCCGCACCTGGGCGGGCGTACGTGGCCTCGACGGCCCCTTCCCGCTGATGGACGGTGGCTCCTTGGTAGTGTCCGATAACGGCATGTACGGCAATAACGGTAAGTGGATCGTTGAAAACATCGGCGTAAGCCCGGATGTAACGGTGCACGACGAAGCGGGCGACTTAAACCGTGGCGTGGATGCGCAGCTCGACACCGCCATTAAAATGATGATGCACAATATCGCCAAGACGCCGCGTCATCTGCCGCCAACCCCCGCCTGGACCCCGGCCTTCCCGCCGCAACCGGCATACCCGAAATGCAGCGATCACCACAACGACAGCACCTGTAGTTAAGGCGCTAAAAACAAAAAAAGCGGCCACTTCAGTGGCCGCTTTTTTTATACCTAAATAACTATTTTTTACGGGGCAGCAGCAGCGCTGCCAGCAGCACCACAGCATGGGCTAATGCCAACACTAAAAAGGTCTGCGCCCAGGCATTTAACGGCAGCAGCGAGTGGGACGCCCCTAAAGCCCAAGACAAATACAGCGCCACTAAGGTGGTTAAAGTCGGGCCACCCAGGCGCAGCATAATGTTGGAAGTGGTGGTTGCCATTGGCAGCTGCTTTTTATCCACTGCATGATAGGCAATGCTCATCACCGGCAGCCCCACTGCCCCCATGGCAGCGCCCCTGACAAACAGCATCACCGCCAGGGCCGCATTGTTCACTCCAAAGGTTGCCAGCGCGCAGAGTCCAAGGGTAGAAAGAAGGGCAAATAGCGCGCCTGTAAGCGCCAGCCGACGCTCGCCAAAACGGCCACTCAAAAACCCCAGCAGTGGCATTGTCAGCATCATGCCAAGGCCCAAAGGCGCTAATAACCAGCCCATTGCCGCCGGCGAGCGGCCGCAGGCTTCCAGCAAAAACAGCGGCACCAGCATTTGCCCGGCATACATGGCGCCGTTGGCAAAAAACTGGGTAATGGCTGCCACCCTGAAAGGCTTTAAGCGAAAGAGTACAAGGTCAATCAAGGCATTATTGCCTAAACGCCGCTCTTGAATAACAAAGGCCAGCAGCAAAATCAGGCTGGCAATAACCGCCGCCAAGCCAAGGGGATGAGTAACCTGGTCAAGACCCACCAGCCCCAGCACCAAGGCTGGCGACAAAAGCGCTAAGCCCAGCCAATCGAGCTTTTTCGCCGGATACCGGCCAGTATCAGCCGGTAAAAAGCGCGCCGCCAAAACCCAAGCCACCAGCCCCACCGGCAGGTTGACCAAAAATAACCAGCGCCAGGAAGCATAATGAATAATGGCCCCGGCAATAATGGGCCCCAGCACGGGGCCCAGTAATACCGGTAGCGAAATATAACCGGCAACCTTGGTGAAGTTATCGCCCGCCACTTCCTTTACCAGCATTTGCGCCATCGGCGCCATCAAACCGCCACTAATGCCTTGCAGCAGCCGAAAGGCGATCAGCGCCCAGGCCGACCAGGCCAGTCCACACAGCGCTGAACTGAGGGTGAAAAGCGCAAAGCACCATAAATACAGCCGCTTAGTACCAATCCGTTGTACCAGCCAGCCATTAAGAGGCAAGGCAAAAGTCAGTGCCAGCAAGTAGCCGCTGGTTACCCACTGGATAACCGACAGCGGGCTTGAAAACGCCTTGGCCAAACTCGACAGCGAGACGTTGACGATGGTGGCATCAAGCTGTGCCAGCAGCGACCCCAGCATTGCCACCACAGCCACTTTCCAAAGTGATGTACTGGCCGGGTGCGTTTTGGCGGGGGTTTCCAGGGCGGTATCACTCATGGCTGCTTGGGGCCCTGCCACCGTGAAAACGGCCAAAATGCCTGGCACTAACCAGACTTGCCACCACCATGCCGATAAAAGCGGCCAGCACATCGGCCCCGCTAGTTAGCGAAAAATGGCCAACCCGGGCCAGCAAAAAATACGCCACCAGCAGATTAAAAAGCCCCCACAACACATTCACCGTGGACGACGACAAACCTTCACCGGCGGGTTTGGCAAAAGGCGATTGAAAAGCCATTCCCATTAGGCCACTAAGCCAATGAGGGAGCGCGTTGGCAACAAAAGCGCCGCCAAAGAAATATGAAATCAACGGCAGTATCGGCATGAAAGTCACTCCTCATCATCACCTAATAGCAGTTTGCGTATTCGAAACTGCAAGCGCAGCTTCGGCTGCTTAGTCTTCACCGATGCGCCGCAAAATAGCGGTTGCCGCCACCAGTGTTGCCCTGTCGTCTGCGGGTAACAGCGCCATTTTGCTCGCAAGCCAATCGGCATGGGCGGCGCGGCCCTTTTCCAACTTGTTCTTAAAATCGTCGGTTAACGCCAGCAAGGTTTGGCGGCCATCGCTTGGGTCGGGTTGGCTGCTGATGTAACCGCCTTTAATAAGGGTGCTAACAATGGCGCCCAAGGATTGCGATCGCATGCCCATTTCTCGGGCGAGTTTAGACACAGTGGTGCACCCCAAACGGTCTAAATGGCGCAGCACATCGGTTTGCGACGGCGTTAAATCCACCCGCCCGCGCTCACGCAAGCGGCGTTTAATAAGGCTAAGGGCGGCTCTTAATTCAGCGGCGGCCTGGCTGATTTCGGTATCAATGTTCATGACTGCACTCTACAAACCCAATTGACATTTTGCAAAGAAAACTTCGAAGTTATCTTCATAAATACACTTTCCAAAAATTCGCATAGAGCAAAACGCTTGTACGTCAGCCGCGAAAAAACTGAGTAAAATAAAGGGGGTAGCAAAGAGAAGAGGAAACCCAGTGGCCTGGCTTATCAGTAAATACCTTATTACTGCCGCGTTAGTGGTGCTGGTGTCTGAAACAGCCAAGCGTAGCGACAGACTTGGCGGCCTGGTTGCGGCCTTGCCACTGGTGACGGTGCTAACGCTGATTTGGCTTTATGTTGAAAAGCAGCCCGCAGAAAAAATTGCCAACCACGCTTGGTACACCTTTTGGTATGTCTTACCGACACTGCCGATGTTTGTGGTGTTCCCGATGCTGCTGCCACGCCTGGGTTTTTGGCTCACCCTTGGCGCCTCGGCGGCTCTGACTATGCTCTGTTTTGCGCTACTTGCCCTGGTGATGCGCCACTATGGGCTGACGCTTTGGCCTTAGGGCTTGCGCCCTAACCTGTAGCAAGCACCCGCTTGCTGTTAGGTGGCAGTGGCAGGCTTTTCAAACAAGCTCGGCAGAAAATCTAAAAAGGCCCGAACCGCCGGGTTAGCGCGGCGGCTTTGGGGCCAAATGGCGGTAATGGCGCGCCCTTCGGCGGCGAAGGCTGGTAAAACCGGCACCAAACTGCCGTTGTCGATATAAGGCTGTGCCAGCAACTTAGAGGTTAAGCCGATGCCCGCACCGGCGAGTAGCGCCGCCAGCAGCGCGTCGCTCGCATCCACAACGATCCCTGCCCTCGGCGTCAGTTCAACCTTTTTACCTTCCACTTGAAATGGCCAGCGCATCGGCTGCCCCGAGCTTTGAAAGCGCAGATTGACAGTATCGTGGGCAACCAGCTGGTCAGGGTGGCTTGGCACACCCCGCCGCGCCAGATATTGCGGGCTAGCAAAACAGCACAGCTGCTGTTTAACCAAGCGGCGAGATAACAGCCGCGAGTCGGCTAAGTCACCGATACGCAGAGCAACATCAATGCCTTCTTCCACCATGTCGACAAACTGGTCGCTTAGCCGCAAGTCCAGGCTGACACCCGGGTAGCGCCGACGAAAAGCCGGCAAGGCCGGGGCCAGTAAATGAATGCCAAGCGGCATCGGGGCGGCGATACGCAATACCCCGGCCGGCTCTGCCCGCAAGGCGCTGGCAGCCTGTTCAATATCTTCCGCCGCCGCCAACAAACGCAGCGCCCGTTGGTGCAGTTCAAAACCTTCAGGGGTTAACACCAACGAGCGGGTTGTGCGGGTAAAAAGCGCTACCCCCAGTTGCCTCTCCAGCCGCTGCACACTCTTGCTGACCGCCGAAGGGGAAATAGATAAAGACCGCGCCGCAGCAGAGTAACTCCCCAGAGATCCGGCGCGGGCAAAGGCAACAAGCCCGGCTAAACGGTCCAACCCTATATGTTCCATAAAGGCACAACTGAAGTGATTTAATGGCCAATTATAAACAATATTCACAGCTGTTAGCATCTTCACCACTGAGCGCCCAAGAGGAGCACCAACGATGACGAAGATGATGAAAGCCATTTGCCAATACAGCTTTGGCGGCCCCGAGGTCTTGCAATACCAAGATATTGCTATGCCCGAACTAAAACCCGGCGAGGTACTGGTGCAGGTAGCAGCCAGTGGCGTAAACCCACCCGACTGGTATTTGCGTAACGGAATGAAAGAGTTGCCACCACAGTGGCGCCCGCAAATAACCTTTCCCTTAGTGTTAGGGACCGATATTTCCGGGGTTGTTGCGGCGGTAGCTGAAGATGTAACCGACTTTGGCGTTGGTGACGCGGTTTACGCCATGGTGCGCTTTCCTGAAGGCATGGCCGGTAACAACCGCGGCTACGCGCAGTATGTTACGGTACCGGCAGAGCAACTGGGCCGAAAACCGCAAGGGATTGACCACATTCATGCAGCTGGCGCGCCCATGGCGCTACTCACCGCCTGGCAATTTTTGATTGAACTGGGACACGAGCACCCAAACCCATTGCAACCACACCGCCATCAGCCGGCGCCATTAAAAGGCAAACGGGTGCTGATAAACGGCGCAGCCGGTGGCGTTGGGCACTTTGCGCTGCAGCTAGCCAAATGGCAAGGCGCCGAGGTAATTGCTGTTGCCTCGGGTCGCCATCAGGCTTTACTGCAAGCGCTTGGCGCCGATGAAGTGGTTGACTATACCCAGACCAAAGCCGAAGACCACTACCGGGATTTGGACCTGGTTGTTGATGCCGTTGGCGGCCAACAGGCCCAGCGCTTTTTGCCAACACTCAAGGCTGGCGGCGCCCTGTTTCCCATCTTCTCGCTGGGCTTTGATGCTCACGCCCAAGCCCAAAAGCTTGGGGTTACGGTATCGTCAACCCAGGTGCGCTCCCACGGTGGGCAGCTAAGCACCCTGGCCAAGCTGTTGGATGACGGCACGGTGCGGGTGGTTATCGACAGCGTTTACCCACTGGCCGACGCCGCCCTGGCACACAAACGCGCAGCCCAAGGCCACATTCAGGGCAAAATCGTGCTGAGCGTTAGCTAGGAAAAGCCCGCCAATACGGCGGCCAATAGGCCGGGAAAACGCTTTTCTAAATCCTCATAACGAATTTGCGTGTGCAGCTCCCGGCCATGCATGGTCGCTTTAATCGCACCCGCTTCTCGCAAAATACGAAAGTGGTGGGAAGCGTTGGCCTTACTCAGCCCTAAGGTCGCGTATGCGTTAGAACACGCGGTTTCGCCTTGCTCGGCCAGCAGCGCCAAAATGCGCAAACGCACAGGCTCAGCAAAGGCCTGCATCAAGCGTTCAATACGCATTTCATCGACTTTAGGGTGGTAACGTTCACGCATGGATTAATTGTGTCACGCCGCCAATCACCTTGACAACGTCAAATGAATGTTTGACCGTAATGGTCAAATAATCACTTGACCATTAAACGAAGTCAGGAGGTACAGATGAAGGTACTTTTGGTGGTGGCTCATCCCGAAGCCAACTCTTTTAATGGCGCTTTGCGCGATGCCGTTGTCAGTGAAGTAAAACGCCTTGGTCATCACATAACGGTGTCTGATCTCTACCAACAAGGCTTTGACCCAAGAGGCGGCCCAGCAGATTTTGCCAAGCGCCACAACAATGCCCAGTTTCATTACCAAACCGAACAAACCCAGGCCGCCCTTAACGGCACCTTTGCCAAAGACCTGGCTGACGAGCAACAAAAACTGAAAGACGCGGATCTGCTTATTTTGCAATTTCCCATTTGGTGGGGCGGCGAGCCCGCCATGCTAAAAGGCTGGTTTGATAAGGTGGCCGCCTATGGCGTTGCTTATGCCGACGGCAAGCGCTTTGAAAGTGGCCTTTTTAAAGGCCGCCGCAGTTTAGTGAGTGTCACCACCGGCGGCACACCAAGGCGCTTTACAGACGAAGGCGGCTACGGCGATATAAACAAGGTGCTTTGGCCCGTGCAGCAACTGTTTTTAGGCTATTTGGGTTTTACCTTAACCGAGCCCCAAGTGGCCTACGCCGTGGCCCGCACCGACGAGAATACCCGCCAACAGTACATTGATAATTTAAAAGCGCGCGTACGGCAGTTATTGGCAGAGCCAGTTGACGCTACGCCTATTCCGTCATCCCAAGAACTGCTGGCCGAGCTTGGCGACAGAGACTGGCGCCACCCTGGCTAATAAAAAAGCCGCCCAGGGCGGCTTTTTTATTTCCATTACCTAACTACCACTTTTAGCAGGTGGTTTTTCAACAAACTTGTCTGCACCGTCTTTACCAAAACGGGCGTTATATCGACCGACCGGTAGTGTTTTGATAACGGTGCCGTTAACCATCCGTGCTACCGGCACATAGTCGGTCATAGCAGTCGACAAGGCAGTGGCAATAATAGCGCCCAATAAACCACCGGCATTGCTCCCACCGGAGGTGTCATAAACAACCACGTTGTTATAATTCCACAGATCTTCGCCCGTGGTCGTAGATACCAGTCTGAAAGCAGCGCCTACAGTCACATTACCGCCAGTAACGTAATAGTTAGTGTCCCACTGGTTTATGGTCACAAAAAGTACCGCGTCGGCTCCCATCAATTGATTAAATTTTCTGGCGTCAATATTTGCTAACTGAGCACCATCAGTAACGCCCTCACCTTGTAACACTAAGTTGGTTAACGGCAACGGCATGACATAGTATCCAGCCTCAGCTAATGGTTGCGCGATCGTTGTTGAGTAAAGTTCCGGTGCGTCGGCAGCAGTAGAACGATTTACCGCGGGAACAACCAATACCGATAACGGATGCTCTTTATATAACTCTGGGAAGGCTTCTTGTTTTGAAGTGTATTTAGGTGGCGTAACACAGCCGCCAAGTAACATGAAGCAGCTTAAAAGCGACCAAATTAGTACCTTTTTCATTAAATTAACTTCCTTTTTTAATTTGGCCAATCATACGGTTAAGCAAGGGGGCTGATTCAGGAAACAAAGACTCTTCCATATGGAAGTATTCCAACGCCTTGGCATTGTCATGATCTTTTTCTTCCATCATTCCCAGCTCAGCATAGATACCTGGTGGTATTTTTTTATGCTTCGCTTTTGCATGCTCAACGATATCAAGCATCGAATTAAAATGTGCTTTACGATTTTCAGGCGTTGGATCTTTCTTATACTGATAAGCAGTTTCGGAATACTTTCCCCAATAATAAATATCGTGATTAACAGCGCAAGCCGCCAAGAACAAAATAGGTAAACAGAAAAATAAACGGCTTAATTTCATTAGGGAACTCTCACTTCAAAACTATTACCATTGGTTACATAGATCTTTCTTTTAACCAGAACCTTCCCAGCCTTAGTTATTTCAACTAGGTGATTTCCGACATTAACAGCAAATTTAACGACTGTTTCATCACCTTCTGTGTATCGACGAATATTACTACTATCCAGATTAATATCTGGTTGTTCGTCAATAATTAAGGTTGCACCATTAATGTTTCCAGTCAGTAATAAATAAGCTTTATCATCTACCTGAGTTGTAGTAGAAAAATGAGTGCTACAAGCGCTTAGCACCATAGCTATAGCTACCATAAGAATTTTTTTCATGAATTAAGCCTTCCCTTTTTCTTCTACAACTAACTTAGCGGATTGCTTTGTATCTATATGGCCGGATGCAAGCTCGCACAAAGAAAGCTCATTGTTACCTGAACCGACAAATGCATTCACACGCAGTGTTGCCACTTTTTTTCCAGGCAGACGGATCATCATTCCGGTCTGTGGATTTTTCACTTGCTTTCCTGGCGCTACAACGTTGAATACATCACCCACTTTCACACCTTGAGATTTACCACCGGTCATTAGCCAAAAACCATTTTGCTGGCCAACAAGATAGGCTCGCCAAGGGGCATCCATCAAGTTTTCGCTAATATTGCTTACTAACTTAGAAATTGCAGCAGAAAGGGCTTTGTCATCGATGGAAGTGTCATAACCTGCACGCTCACCAACATTAAAAACGTGATTCGCTTCTACTTTAGCTTCACCACTTGCTTCCTCAGAGTAAACAATCTGACCTGTGTGTGTGTTAATCAGCCGCACATTAACAGTGGCATTGGCTTTTTGAATTTTATTACGACTAAAAATACCGACTTCACTGGTGGTTGACCGGCCAAATTCGGAAACAGAACCAACAATCAGAAAATCAGCACCAACCTTTTCCATCGTCTTGCCATCAAACTTATTTTCTGACAACACCTTGTCAAGATCGCTACGTTCTAGCATCACGAATTTTTGAGTGTCAGTTAACCTAGCAGACAAAATATCAGAGGCCTGTTTTCCCAAACGATCATTGTTTTTATCCAACAGAAAAGAAGTACCACGCTTGGTCTCATCACTAAACCGAGCTATGGCAACAACGCGCTTCAAGCCAAGTTGCTCTGGTGACGCCAAGGTAGGACTTACCTGAGGCGTTGCTTTGGGGAGTGTGTTAACTGCTTCACGGGTGGCAGAAGTACAGCCCGCCAGTAAGGTAAGTATACTCAGAGGAATGATCAGTTTTTTCATAGTGTTCTCATGGTGCTGCAGTTAGGCAAACCGCAGCACATCACTACGATATTAGCTTCCCTGCCAATTCATTTAGACGATCAATAAAGACGATTTTATTGATTTGCCTATCATACCCTGAGATGCGATTTTTTCCTTATATTTTTCATGTAAAGCTATATTTTTACGAAGTTAATCATAAATTCACCAAAAGATTATTGTCTGCAATAACCCTCATTCAGACCCTCTCGTTTCATATTTGCCAGACTTCGATTTATGACATTAGGCGCAAGCACATTAACTAAAGAAGCGTGCCAAAGCCTGAGCCACCGCTTGGGGTTGCTCTTCCGGCTGAAAATGGCCGCAATCTTTGATTTGCTCGCCGAATACTTGTTCGGCAAAGGGCTTTAAGGTCGCCGCCATATCTGGGATAGAACCTTGGTCGGCAGAGAGCGCCAGCACCGGCATGCTAAGCCCGCCTTTTTTGGCAAGCTCAGCGTTTTGTGCTGCTGAGGTAGAAAGTTCCCGATAAAAGGCCAGCCCGGCGCGCAGGCCACCTGGCGCAGTAAGTAGGCGCTCATATTCAGCCAGTTCGGCTTCGCCATAGCAGTAGAAGTTCGCGGTTTTCTCACGGAAAAACCATTGCAAATAAAGGCGCTCACGCCCTTCCAACAAGGCTTCGGGCAGATCCGCCACCGCATGAAAGGAAAAGTGCCAAGTCTTCCAAGATTTATCAGAGGCCGACGGCAATTTATCAGGCAAAGAGACACCTGGAATACCGGCATCCATCAAGCTTAGCGCTCGAATTTCTTCGCCAAATAGCATGGCGTAAGGAAAGGCGACCCAGGCCCCTACATCATGGGCAGCAAGATAATAGCGACCTAGTTCAAGGGAAGCGATTAAGCCATGCAAGCGCTCGGCTACGGTTTGAGTGTCGTAGCCGCTAAGGGGCTTATCACTGTCACCTTGGCCCGGTAAATCTACCGCCACAATGCGGTACTTATCTGCCAGATGGTGCATTACATGACGCCAGGCAAACCAACTTTCCGGAAAGCCAGCCAACAGCACCAGGGCCGGGCCATCGTTTCGGCCACCGGTCACATAATGAAAACGCAGACCATTCACTCGGGCAAAACGGTGCTCAAAACCAGCGGGCGCTTCAGCCACAATGGACCTAGACATAACAAAACTCCTATTGAATAAGTACCATACCGGCCAGCAGCAGCACGGCGGCGACAATACGTTGTAGGGAAAGGGGATGAGGGGTCAGACCAAACAGGCCAAAACGGTCTAGCAGCAGGGCAAAGATCACCTGCCCAGCCACCACTAACGCCACCATGGTTCCGGCGCCCAAACGCGGCGCGCAGGCAGTAACACCGGCCAGAGTTATCACACCACAAAGCCCACCTATCCAGGCCCAGGGCGGTAGCACGTGCAATTGGGTGCGGCACGGTAAGGTACCAGTAATAGCCACTCCCACCACAAACAGCAACACTGCCGACACCATTGCTGACACAGATGCTGCCCAAATGGGCGAGCCAAGGGCATTACCCAAGCGGGCATTAAATACGGCCTGTAGCGGCAACATGGCGCCGGCGAGTATGGCAATAATGGCAAATACGCCCATGATTTAGCCCAACAGTTTCAAGGCTTGGGCCACAAAGGCTTCACCGTCGGCGGTGAGGATTTCCGCCTTGCCTACCACTCGCATGCCTTGTAGCAGCGCTAATAGGATCTCAGCAGTGATCCTTGCATCGGTATTCGAAGCAATAGAACCATCTTGTTGGCCTTGTTCAATCAAGGCCAACAATGCGGCACGGCGCTCAGCCAGTTGCTGAGTTAAGCAGGGACCAACAGCACCAAGCTGGTCGATATGCGTGACGCCCGCCACCACCATACATCCCAGCTTGCCGTCACGGCCCTGGCTGAGTTCCACATAGTCACGTAACAATTGGGCAATTTTGGCCTTGCCGTTTTTGGCCTCGGCTAGCCTTGCATTCAACTGCTGCTGCCGTAGCGCCACATAACGAGCCAAGGCCTTGGCAAAAACCCCTTCCTTGTCTTTGTAGGCTTTATAAACACTGCCGGTGGTCAGCCCGGTGGCAGCGGTAATGTCGCTAATGCTAACGCCGCTAAAACCACGACGTCGAAACAGCTCAATAGCGCCATCCAAAAACTGCTCTTCATCAAAGGCCCGAGGTCGACCCCGAACCGATTGAGCCGGTTTTGCATAGGGGAGCACTTTCATAAACCACCAAATTAGGAAACGAACGTTTCCTTTATAAGGATAAGTCACCTCAAGATCAAGTCAAGAAGGGAAGTCTTTAATGGCATCACCAAGGAGGATTTAATAAAAAAATTATTTTTTACAATTAGTTAGGAATTTAAAGGCAAAAGGAGAGAGTTTCAAAACTGTGGAAGAACATCAAAAGCTGTGAAATAGGGGTCAACCCCCGACTGGCGTTCAGTAAAAGCCAGTAGCGCCTTAGTCAGTTGCTCAATCATTAGCCGCCTTTCCCCTTGAGTGATCCCGTTTAGCGACTAAGGCGTTACTTTGCCGTGGTTTGACAGCGCAGCAATATTAACTGCTGACACGCCGACCACAGTAACCGACCAAGGCCCAAGGCCTAGCGCCTTTAGCCGCTGCAGATAAAGGCCAACCTATGTTTTGTGCAATGGAATAAAGCTGCAAAGCACCGGATTTTATTTGCCCTAGTAGAGCTTTCAAAACATCTACGTCAGCCTATTGTGCTGGTAAAGCCGAAGGCGTAATGTAAGGGTCCTTACATTATTTTAAGGTCTTAAAATCATGACGTTATTGACATCAGCTCGTATCACCACTGTTGCTGAGTTCCCCATGCATACCATGCTGGAAAACTTAGCCGTGCGCGCCGACGGCTCTATTTTGGTTGTCGCTTCACCACAGCGGCAGCTTTGGTATGTACCGGTAGCCACAGGCGAACTGCCGGTGACGCCGCTGCTACTTCATACTTTTGCTGACAACCAACTCGCACAAAGCCTTGTCGAGGCAGCTCCGGACATCTTTTATGTTTTTACTTATGGCGATGCGGCGATCTACCGCCTCGATCTGCGTGGCTGGCAACCGGGCGAACCGGTAAACCCCACGCCAATTTTTACCTTCGAGCCACCAGCTGGTCCCAACGGCGCCGCGTTACTGGCACCCGGAATAATGTTGGTGGCTGACTGCGTTGAGGGGGTGATCTGGCGTGTTGATCTGGCCGCAGGCGGCACAAAAGCAAGCGCACAGGTGTGGCTAAAACACCCTTCCATGGCGGCTGGAGGCGGCCACCCACCGGTGAAGTTTTCGGATTCGCAAGAAGTGCCCTTCCCTGGGATCAACGGCCTTCGCTATGGGCCTAAGACACAAGCGGTCTATTACGCAACGTCGTCGCTGGGGGTATTTATGCGAGTCAAGGTTGACCCAACAACACTTGCGCCCCTAGGCGAGCCTGAACACCTGGCCGACATCGACAATGTTGACGATCTTTGCCTTGATGAAAACGCAGGCGTGGCTTATATCGCCCGCCACCCAGACCACATTATTGAGCGCTCTTCTCTTGAGCCTGGCAGTGAAACATCAGCTTCTGTTGCCGGTAAGCCTTTTTCCGAGGCGTTGATTGGCCCAACAAGTCTCGATTGGGGCCGAAGACCAGGCGACTACGGCCGAGTTGCCTATGCGCCAACCGACGGCGGTGTGGTGCACATAGCACCTGACGGCAAGCTACGACCAGCCCGTGTGGTCCGCATTGAATTTGCCTAACCGTCACCACCTTAGAGGCAACTTTACTAGGCAATACAACAAGCTCACTGTTGGAGAAGTCTGATGTCCAAACGAGATAGCGACCTCGGCGGCCGCCTACCGCTTTTTGAACCCACTACCCTTGACGCGGCCCAGCGCGATCTTTACGACAGCTTTGTCAGTAACTGGGTAACCTTTGCCAATCAAATAGGCGTAAAAGCAGCCACCGACGACGGCCGGCTGATAGGCCCATTCAACTTCTTATTGCTCCATCCACCGATCACCGAAAAGTTGTCTGCCTGGCAACACGCCGAACAGACTCATTCAACCCTCAATAAGCGGGTACGTGAGGTGGTGATCATGACGGTGGGCGCTATTTGGCAGGCCAGCTACGAACTTTATGCCCAAGAACATGCCGCCAAACAGCTTGGCTTTTCAGATAAAGAGCTTGCCGAGCTACAAGCAGGCAAGCTTCCCAGCACCTTGGCAGAGGATGAAAAACTGGCAGGCATTTTCGTTCGCAAGCTGATGTTAGAACGCCAGATTGACGATGCACTTTACCAAGAGGCAGAGCGGTGTTTTGGCAAAACCGGGCTGTTCGATATTATTTCACTGATGGGTGTTTACCAAACCGTCTGCTCCGGGCTGGCACTGTTCCAAGTTCCCGCACCCGGTTAACATTGGCATCAATCGCTGCCAACGCCATTGATGAGAACGCTTTTGCCGATGCCAAAACAAAAAGGGAACCTGGTCCCACCCAACTTTCTGATAGACGCCTATTCCAAGGAACTGTCGCCAGAAGTATTCCAGTCCATACGGTTACTGTTTTCCTTAAGAGAAGCGGTACAGCGCGTCAATGCCGACTTGGCGCAGTGGCTTGGCTCAGACGCCTTATCGCCAGGGCGAATGCAAATGCTGATGATACTTTGGGCGAAAAAAGACAGCATGCTGCAGCGCGATCTTGTTGAGGTATTGGGGGTTTCCCGGGCCAGTGTCTCGGAGTTGGTAGAGCTGTTGTCACGAGATGGCCTGGTGAAAACCAAGCCCGATCCGCACCATGGCCGGCGCCTGCATGTTGCATTGACCACCGCTGGCCGAGCGCTGGCGGCGCGGCAAATTCGCGACAATGGTAACCGGCTAGATACCGCCTTTGGCGATCTCTCATCCGAACAAAAACAGCAACTTATTGAGCAGCTGGATAAGTTATGCCCTGTTGGCAGCCAGCACAATGACAAAGGCCAGCGTTAACGCTGGCCTTTTTTGCCACTCCCCCGTGTTAGCGGGGCAAAAGCATGCTTTAAACCGACACCGCGCCGCCGCCACCGTCAATACGGTAGTAAGCACCGGTAATAAATGATGCTTTCTCGCTGGCCAAGAACAGCATTAACTCAGCAATTTCATCAGCTTCGGCATAACGGCCCAATGGCACCGCCGCCTCAAAGCGCTTGCGGGCTTCTTCTTCATGGCCAGCCATGGCGTTGGTTTCAATGGAGCGCATCATCTGGGTATCAACACCAGAGGGGCAAACCGCGTTAACGCGAATACCATTGGCGGCCACTTCTAACGCCACCGACTTATTAATGCCAATTACCGCGTGTTTTGACGCCACATAAGCGCTCATGCCAGGGGCGCCGAGCAAACCGCCGTTTGAGGCGGTATTCACAATGGCACCACCGCCTTGCGCCTTCATTTGCGCAACCACGTACTTGAGGCCCATTGCCACACCAATCACGTTGATATCCAACACCTTGCGGTAGTTCTCAATGGTTTGGTCTTCAATATTTTTAAAGTCGCCATTAATACCGGCGTTGTTTACAAACACATCAATACGGCCAAAAGCCGCTACCGTTTTCGCAACGTAGTATTTAACGTCATCTTCTTTGGCTACGTTAGCGGCCAACAACAAGGCGCCATCAAGGCTGGCGGCGGCTTGGGCCAAGGTTTCCTGGTTTAAATCAACCAGCGCCAGCTTGGCGCCCTGAGCGGCAAACTTGCGTGCGGCGGCCAGGCCAATACCACCCGCAGCGCCGGTAATAAGCACCACTTTGTCCTGAAAATCCATGCTCTTCTCCAGTTAAGGAACCTTAACAGGCCCCTATTCCCGACTAGGCTCGCCCTTAAAATAGCGGGCGAGTTCTAACGAAAACCGCCCCAGTGGTAACGCACAAGGCTCCACCGTTACCGGTTTTTGCTGCTGCCGACCTTGCCAGAATGAACCGCTTTAAGCAGCCGATAGCAGCCATTTTTAGCAACATAGCATGGAAATAGCTGCCAACTTTTACAATGACTGCAACAATAAAAATGAGTAGATTTGAGGGAATAGCCAAGGTGATTTCAGCGCTTAACATGCATAAAGGCCAATGTACTGAGCCACCACTATTATCAGCGCAGTTATCCTTGCACAAGCCAGTACCGCTTGCTTATCGGTTAGCTTTTATCACGCAGCACCAACACGCCACTGGCGACAATGATGGCGCTGCCAACTAAAGAAAGGGTATCGGGCCGCTCGCCGAGAATAAAAACCCCGAGGATAAGCGCAAACAAAAGCCGTGAATAACGAAAGGGGGATACAGAGGCGATGCGGCCGGTGCGCATTGCAAGGGTTAAGCAGCAATAGCCAAACAGGCCAAACACCAGGGCGCCAGTTAAAAAGCCCCAGGTTGTGGGCGCCGGAACCGCGGCGCCGCCAGAGACCGCCAGCAGCACTACCCCCGCCAGCGTCAGCATGGAAAAACCTAATACGCCAAGCTGCGCTGACGACATTGACACCGGTGCGGCGCGGGTGGCGAGATCACGGCCAGCAAAGCCGATGGTGCCCAGCACCGCGAAAATGGCACTGGCGCGAAAGCCCTCAAGGCCAGGCCGCAAAATCAGCAGCACGCCCAAAAAGCCCGCCAGAATGGACAGCCATTTGCGCAGCGTGACCTTTTCACAAAAGAACCAAATGGCACCAAGCGCCACAATAGCGGGGGTTGCCTGCAAAATGGCAGAGGCGTTGGAAAGCGGCGTTAGCGCCAGCGCCAGGGCATAAAACAGCCGGCCACTTATCTCACAACAAGACCGCAGCAGCATAACCTTTGAAAACACCGCCGGGTGCAAAACCCGCTGGCCTTGGCTGCGGGCAAAAAGGCCAAAACAGAGAATGCCAACCAGGCCATAGGTCATAGCAACCTGGCCGACAGGAATGTCTTTTGCCGCTTCTTTTACCGACAGGTCTTCAATGGCAAAACCGGCCATGGACAGCAGCATGTAAAAGGCGCCACGGGCCTCCGCCGACAGGTGAGCAGGAAGGCGCAAAGCACGGGTAAAAGACATCGGTGGCCTCAAAGTGAGTAAAGGGGTGGCGGCTAAGCAGCAGCGCCAGGCGCTATTGGCTAACGGCAATAATGCAGTGTGCCACTGTCATCGCCTTGCCAAAAGGCTGACCAGTTGTCCGGCCCCTTTATCGCGGTTAAGGCAATACCGTAAAGGCCCAAACCGGCTCAAAGTAAGGCGCGCCGCTGGCGGTGCGCGGCAGGAATTTATCAAACACCATACTGAGGTGAATTTTCATTCCAAAGCCGGTGCGCTGGCTGCTCAGCAGTTCGTGGGAGCCTAAATAGGGCGGCGAAAGCCGGTCAACCGAGCGCAGCGAGCCAAAGGCGCCCAGGCCCATGGCATTCCAACTGGCTCTCGCGACCCGCAACCTGACCACCGGGTCAAAAAAGTTACTCAGCCCATACTCGCGAGCGGCAGGCGTTGCCCCGGGCCGATAAAGCCAAGGTGCCGTTGCACCGTCTTGGGTAACGTCGGCAACGCCGGAAATCATCAACAGCCGCAGTACCTCGTGGCGCTTGGCTATCATCGCCGCAAACCCCGCCCCTTGCGAGTGCCCTGCTACGCTTACCTGCCCCCAATTAATGCGGCCCTGCTGCAAGAACTTGCCCCAGCCTTCTGTTGGGTAATGGCGGCGCAGGTAAATAAGGGTTTTTAATAACCGCGGCTCAATGGCGTCGGCTTTAGCAACCGCTACCACGGGCGAGTGGTCCACGCCGGTCAGCATTTCCTCGCGCACCTTGCCGCTGCAATCCTTATCGGCCACACCGTCACAAAGCTGGGCAATGGCGATGTTATTGGGATAGGCGATGGAAATAACGTTATAGCCGCGCTTAGCGCCAAAGAGCGCAATGTCTTTGGTCATCGCCGGTGAGGTGCCGGTGCCATCGATAAACAGAAACAGCCGGCCTTTACGCGCGCCAGCATTGGCCGCCACTACTACCAAGTTGCTGTCAGCCTGGCCGGTCATTTTATTGGCCGGTTGCTGTGAGACGGCATCAACCAGTGACACCGCAACCTCATGTTGCAGCAATAACGGCTGCGCGTTTTGGTCAATATCGTCGGCACGGGCAGGTAACGCCAGAGAGGAAACAACGAATGCAAACCACGCCAAAGCGATTTTTTGGCATAAGAACACGGACAAGGGATATCGCATTTTAAACGCCTCAGTGAAGAATAAAGCGGCCCCAGGGCGGGCTAAACCTTGCTTGCCGCTGGGCGCACCATGGCTGGCAGATGCAGCGCCAGAGCAGTTTACTCCCGACCGGCAGCGCTTATTTGCGGCATTTTTAAATAGCTGTGTTACATACAGAAGACGCGCGCCATGCAATATATCAATGCAGCTCACGCGCCTTCTGCATCATCACTCCGCCCATTAGCATGATTGTTCTTGGCCAAGTACCAACAGCAGGCCAGGCGTTACCCCTTGCTTGCGCCGTCAGTCCCCCCCCAGGAGAGCCAATGAACATCATCGCACTTGAAGAACATTTTGTTACCCAAGAAGTACTTAGCGCTTGGCACGCCATTAAAGCGCCCTGGCACGACCCAGGCCTCGCCTATCACCAACATGGCGAAATTGGTGAGCGCTTATTGGATCTCGGTGAGCGCCGTATTGCCGACATGGCCGCAACCGGCATCAACATGCAGGTTTTGTCACTCACCGCGCCAGCGCTACATAGCCTTGAGCGCGAACAGGCCTTGGCGCTGCAAGGTTCATCTAACAACCTGATCGCCGAAGCAGTTAAACGCTGGCCACAACACTTTCAGGGGCTGGCCACCTTGGCCACTCCCGACCCGCAAGCCGCAGCAGCCGAACTGCACCGCAGCATTCGCGAGCTTGGCCTGCACGGCGCCATGCTGTTTGGCCATACCCGTGGCCGCAACCTTGACCACCCAGACAACTGGCCGATTTTTGAAGCTGCCCAAGCGCTGGGCGCACCGCTTTATATTCACCCACAAGCGCCAGTGCCTGCGGTACGCGAGGCCCTTTACAGCGGCTTTGACGACACCTTAAACGCCGCCTTTGCCTCCTTTGGCCTGGGCTGGCATTACGAAACCGGTGTGCAGATAGTGCGCATGGTATTGGCGGGCGTCTTTGACCGCTTTCCAGAACTGCAAATTGTGACCGGCCATTGGGGCGAAGTGGTGCTGTTTTACCTAGAACGTATTGATTCGCTCAGCCGCTTTACCCGGCTACAGCGGCCGATTAACGAATACTTTCGGCGCAACCTGTCGGTGACGCCAAGCGGCATGTGGAGCGAGCGTTACCTAAAATGGGCAATCGAGGTATTGGGCACAGAGCGCATACTGTTTTCAAGCGACTACCCCTACCGCTTTGGAAGCAACGGCGAGGCAAGGCGGTTTTTAGAGACCGCCCCCATCAGCGCTGCCGACAAGGCCCTTATTGCCCATGGCAACTGGCAGCGACTCACCGCCAACATTGGCCACGGCTAAAAGAACTCAAGTGGGTGGCCAGTTGAGTTTCGATTACTGGGCAGGGTTCGTTATTTCATGGATAACGTTCCCTGGCAGTGGCCACGGCATACGTAAGGTGGAGCACAATCAGGATCAGTTATTTAGACTCTTACCATAAAAACCAAATGTTGACATAAATAAAACATAATGATAACAATAAAATGTATTTAAAAATACACCCCTAACTGGAATTACCGATATGGATATTGGTATGAATTTAAAAACTTTTTTATTAACCACTCTGGTAGTTGTATCTCCCCAGCTCGTAAATGCGGAAGAAACCGAAAAATCCTCAATAAAAACCCTTCAGAGCCAGATAATTAAGAAGGAACAAATTCAACGACGTGTTGATTGGGAACTTGCACCGGTAAAAAGTCGAGCCGATCTAGAAACAATTTTAGAGAGAAAGTCTCCTCTAGATGCTTTATCAGAGAGTGCTAAGCAAGAGTTTACGGACAGTATTGTGTTTAGAGAAAATGGGATTGGAGGCATGAATTACGGTGTACTTGAGGCGGAACTTACTCCAACTCAGATATACAAGATATTATCTCTTTTTGGATCTCAATCACTAATGTATGTATTTAAAAATGCAAGAGTTGAGACAACAACCGACGCATTGCTTATTTCTAATGATGATAATCCTATAATCAATATGCTTCCAGAGCATATTGATTTTTAATGTTCAAGTCCTGGAAGCTGCCATGTAGCCAATAATTACATTTGTACGTCAAGTTGTTGAGAATAAAATAGGGGCCCCTATTTTCATGGAGGAAATATGAATAGGCTATTTTTAGCTTTTTTTATTCTCGTCGTACCATTATCTTCTCAGGCTAGTTTTTTTTGTAGTTCTGGTTCGAGTTTGTCGGATATTTCAAAAAGCCTGGATCAGGCTGCTACTATTCGAGATGAATATTTTTCGTCAAATAGTGAAGTTATTTTAGATAAAGGCAAAGAAATTTATACCCGAGTCTTCAATGATTGTCTCAGTAATTTTATTTCAAGTTCATTTGATAAATTGAATTCAAAGGATTTGCATAGACTGTATAGCTATATTGACGAAATTGCTTTCTACACTAAAGAAGAAGCCCATGTAGATCTACTGAGTAAAATACTGTACGAGAAAGCAAGAAGAAAGGAATACATAACAAATATTGCTCAAGATGTATACAATAAATATATTGTATCGAGAAATCTTGAAAAAGCATCAAAAATTGATAGTGATTTTAACGTAAAAATTAAGAGCAACTATATTTACCATCACTATGATGATAGAGGTTTGCTAAAGCTTAAGAATGGGATTTTTGAGGTTGAGAATATCACCACAAAAAATGACAGTAAAATCATTGTTATTTCCTCGCCATTTTGTCACTTTTCAAATAACTTTCTGGATTGGATAGAAGGTAAAAAAGAAACTCTAGATACTTTTAAAAATAAAGCAACTTTTATTATCCCATCCAATTCTACACTTGATAAAAATCCCATGAAAATATTCAAGAAATTACATCCATGGACAAATGTTGGTATAGCCTATAAAGAATCTGAATGGCCAGAAATAAAAAACTGGGACACGCCTACATTTTACTTTTACAAAAATGGGAATGTTGTAGATATAATTTATGGATGGCCAAAAAAAGGCAGAGCAGACGAATTGAAAAACGCACTTGAGAATTTGAAAAAACATTAATGAAAAATAACTGCGCTCTTGGTTATTCCGTCCTACGCGGCGTTGTTTTCTAAATCCACTGAACCATTACGCTTGGCTGTGATCCGATCCCCGACATATCGAAGGGGAGCAACCATGGACAAGGCCAAACATCCTATCCGTAACTGGGCTGAATACAACAGCGCTTTGATCAACCGGGCTTCACTGCGATTTTGGATGGATAAGGCCGCCATCGCTACCTGGTATTACCCACAGCACAACTCAGCAGGACACCCACTTTGAATCTTGTTGTATATCAAGCTCTTACCAGCTACGGGACGAAGCGGCAGATCGTCTTGCCTTCATTCATATCCTGTGGGTGAGACGGCGGGGTGAGCGCGTTAAGAAATCAGTCCAGTGGACTGATTTTAGCTGGCGAACGAGAGCGGCTTGTCTGCGAACTGACGTGGATGGACAGCCGAGACAGCATGGCAGGGGGCCGCCCAGGTGCAGGTGAGTACGTGCCGGGGCGAAGCTTGCAAAGTGAAGCCCAGGACGTGTGAGCCGGAATGAACCGCTAGGGAGGCTGACAACCAACCATGCCGCTGACTTTTGCCGACAACATTGCCGGGAGCAATTTTGAACACCAGAGCACTGCGACGATGGCCCGAGTATTACCGGCGAATAAAAGAACCCACCGCTATTAACTCACCTCTTTCAAACGCGTACGCCATAGCGGCATCGACTTGGCGACCTCGATAGCCATGGCAACTACCGCATTGGCCAATTCGTTTTCTTGATGGGCAATGTAGATTTGGGTGTGTGGCAGCGGCGGCAGACCCGCTTCGTCCGGCGCTGTAACAAGGTGACCTCTCGCCAGAGATAGGGGCAATGCGGCTAGGGCAAGGTCAGCCTCAACTGCTGCGGCCTGGCCCAATGTCGAGTCGCTAGAATAAGCTATCCGATAAGGGCGTTTGGCTTCGCTCAACGCCTTTAATGCCATCTCTCGCCATGCACAACCGGTTCTCGCAACGGCAAGCGGCAGTGTTTCATTATTAAATATTCGCCCGCCCCGAGCCATTAACCAGGCTAGGGGTTCAGAGCTTATCTGTTCGGCGGCAATTGCAGGGGGACCAACATCGTTGAACAGCACCACGTTGCTCTGCCCGGCAATATAACCATTGATGATGTCGGTAGAGGCGTCGAGCCGCACATCTACCTGTAGCCGTGGATAGCGCTCTGCCATGCGGCGAAGAAGGTCTGGCACCAATGAAACTCCGAGGTCGTGGGATGCAGCAAGAACCAGCTGCCCCTCAAGCTCAGACGGATGAAACAAGGCTAAGGTCTCGTCGTTTAGCGATAACAACATCCGCGCCCGATACAACAGCAAGTCGCCATGCTCGGTTAACGCCACCCGCCGTGCATTGCGTTCCAAAAGCCTTTGCCCTAGCAACTCTTCAAGCTTGCCTATCTGCAGGCTGACTGCCGAAGGTGAAAGGTTGACCCTAGCCGCTGCACGCTGGAACGAGCCACTTTCATGGATCGCCACGAAACTGCGCAGCGCCTCAAGATTTAAAGTGCGGTTCGATGGAGTCAGCTTCATAATTTAACTTTACTCATTTATAAAGCCAGACAATATCGTTTTTGTTATCTGAAGTCACCACCTATAGTGCTCCCCTGACGCCAGAGGAGACAGATGTGACACATGCAAATTCGACTATTATTCGCGGCCTTTTATGGGCCGGTGTGGCAATTCTTATTTGGTCAGGCGCTCTGGTGATGCTGCGCCTTGGCGTTACCACCGGGTTAACAGCCTACGACCTAACGGCCCTTAGATTTTCAGTCGCGGGCATTTTGCTACTTCCCATTCTGCTGCGAAAAGACCAGGCAACACCGGCCCTGGGGCTGACTGGCATATTGGTACTGGTGGTGCTTTTCGGCGCACCTTTTGTATTGCTGTTATCGGTGGCGATGCAAACCGCACCGGCGTCGGCAGCAGGCGCCCTAAATCCTGGGGTGATGACGATTTCATCAGTGCTGATGGCGCGCTGGATAGAAAGGGAACGGCTTACCAAAGGCCGCTTGATGGGCATCGCCCTGGTCGCTGGCGGTGTTGCTGCAGCTGTACTTGCCGACGGCATTACGGCTGGCCACGTTATCCTGATGCTCACCGGTGTGATGTGGACAGGCTATGGCATCTTTTTGCGAACAAGGCGAGTGCCCGCCCTTTATGCGACAGCTGTCGTTGCCGTGGGCTCCGCCGTTATTTACCTGCCTATCTATTTACTGGCGCTGCCCAAAGGAATAACCACAGCACCTATAGCAGACGTGGTTACGCAAGCCCTTGTTCAAGGCGTGCTGGTAACAACGATCGCCGTTTACGCTTTCGGCCGCTCGGTCGAATTACTCGGGCGCGTGGCTGGCACCAGCTTGCCGGCCCTAATCCCGGTAGTAACCCTTGGCCTTAGCGTTCTTATCCTCGGCGACAAGCCACATTTACCCGAGATCCTGGGCGCCTGCCTAGTGACCTTGGGTATCGCTACCGTTATCGCCGGCCCCAAGCTGGCCAGCATTCTGGAGGCTAGGCGTTCTTGCCACTAAAGCCCCGCACCTCACCAATTACCTTCATTACCGACAAGGAAAAAGAGACATGGCGACATTCGTTCTGGTTCACGGCGCTTATCAAGGCAGCTGGGTTTACGGCCGGGTAGCTCGCCTGCTGCGTGCAGCGGGCCACGAGGTGTATACACCCACCTTAACCGGGCTTGGGGAACGCTCCCACCTGGTCGACCGTACGATTAATTTAGATACGCACATTCAGGATATCGTGAATGTTTTCAAATACGAGAACATCACCGATGCAGTTCTTTGCGGCCACTCCTACGGCGGCATGGTCATTACCGGTGTTGCCAATGAAATCGGCGAGCGTATCCGCAGCCTCTTTTTCCTGGATGCCTACGCGCCAGAAGACGGGCAGTCCCTGCTCGACCTCACTGGCCCCGACACCACATTGGCCTTTCTTGAGCAAGCGAGTGCCCACGCGGGGTTGCTGCCACCTATTCCGGCAGCCCTGTTTAACGTCAACGAAGCAGATGCTGCCCGTGTTGATGCCACATCAGGCCCGCAGCCCCTCGCAACCTTTGTGCAAGGGGTAAAACGCGGAGTCACTTCTGCCCCGGTAGCCAACCGAACTTACCTGTATGCCACTGAAAACGGTGGGGACTGGTTCGCCTCAACCTATGCGCGGGTGAAAAACGATTCCAGCTGGCAGGTACACACCTTGCCTTGTGGCCATGCCGTTATGCTTGATTGCCCACAGGAACTTGCCGAAATGCTGTTAGCGGAAGCGAATGACTAAGCCTTAAACCCCCGGACTGCGGGGCGCTAGCGTGCGCACGATAGCGCCCCGGTATTAAGCAAAATTGGCCTAGGCGATTTGGTGAACCCTATTACCCCTGCGCGGTGGGGCGAACGACAATAGAACCAACATCAACCTCACGCGGCTGAGCAATAGCAAAGCTGATGGCACGCGCTACGGCTTCGGGCGGTAAGGCCATGGTTTTCATTGCCTCGGGGACCGCCGCTAGAACCTCAGCATCGGTAACGCCGTTAGCAAACTCGGTGCTAACATAGCCAGGTGAAACCTCGGTTACGCGCAAGTCTGGCCCCGCTTCTTGCCGCAGCCCTTCCATGAGGGTGCGCACAGCATTTTTGGTGGCAGCATACACCGCCATGGTTGGCAGCACCTTTAGCCCGGCAGTGGAAACCGTCGCGATGAAATGCCCGTCGCCCTGGGCACGAAATACCGGCAACGCCGCGCCAATACAATGCAGCACCCCTTTAAAATTAACGTCTACCATGGCCGCCCAGTCGTCTTCTTGCAGCTTCTCTAGCCGCGATATCGGCCCTACCCCGGCATTGGCGATCATCACGTCGAGCCGCCCAAAGTGGGCCTGCGCCGCTGCAACCAGCGCTCCTACCTCGGCGCGCTGGCGTACATCGGTGGTCACGGCAATCGCCTGGCCGCCAGCGGCGGTTATCTCGGCCACCAGCGCTTGCAGGCGCTCTGCGCGACGCGCTGCTAACACCATCAGCGCCCCCTGGGCAGCTAAATCAAGCGCAACCGCCCGGCCTATGCCGCTGCTGGCCCCAGTCAACGCCACTACTTTGCCTACGATCCCGGTCATCGGTTGTCTCCTGCTAGTTAAAAAACAACGATATGACCAAGAGGAAAGTGCATCTATAGTGTTATATCCATTTTTTTATCGCAGACGTCCAAAAATGTCCGATGCACTCAGCTCTATCTTCCGTCTGCTTGAACTCCAAAGCGCGCAGAACCACCGTTTTGAGGCCGCCGGTGACTGGGCCTTTCGCTTTCCTGCGGGCGATACCCTGAAGTTTGTCGCCGTACTTCGCGGCAGTTGCTTGATGCTGCGCGAAGCGCAAGTGCCGCAGCCTTTGGCGGCAGGCGATGTCTTTCTTTTAGCCGAAAGCCCTGCTTATGTTTTGGCAAGCGAGCCGGCGCTCACGCCCGAAGACGGCCGCCAGCTCTTTGCCGATGGTTCCGGCACCGGGCGCTATCAGGGCGACGAGGTGGTGATGATCGCCGGCAGTTTCTCGGCCAGCGCGCAGCACCGCAAACTGCTACTAAGTGCCTTACCTCGCTTTATGTTGATCCCCGCCAACACAGCCGAGGCCCCGGCCTTGCTCCGCACGCTGGAAATGATTGAAGCGGAATTTGACGCCGCTGAATTCGGTGCAGAGCTCATGCGCCGCCACCTAACCGACATGCTGCTGATCCAGTTGCTGCGCGCCTTCGCTGCCCGTTCAGACCCAAACCGTAGCAACTGGATAGGCGCGCTGGCAGATCCAAAGCTGGGGGCAGCCCTTAATGCCCTTCACGCGGCGCCAGAGCAAAGCTGGACCGTAGCAGCGCTTGCCAAACAGGCAGGCATGTCACGCTCGAGTTTTGCGGCAGCTTTTCAAACGCAACTGGGGATGGCACCGATGGCCTATCTGCAAAACTGGCGCATGCAGCTTGCCGAAGAGCTGTTGCGCCAAGGAGAAAGTGTTGGCCGCGTTGCAGCCCAACTTGGCTATGCCTCGCAGAGCGCCTTTGGCGCTAGCTTTCGCCGGCTACGAGGCCAAACACCACGCGCAGCTGCCCGCAATAA
This sequence comes from Gallaecimonas mangrovi, assembly GCF_003367375.1. Classification (GTDB taxonomy): domain Bacteria; phylum Pseudomonadota; class Gammaproteobacteria; order Enterobacterales; family Gallaecimonadaceae; genus Gallaecimonas; species Gallaecimonas mangrovi. The sequence continues at coordinate 1,005,015 of NZ_CP031416.1, read as the reverse complement.
AGGCATTAATGAATGAGCCGGTGAATAACCGCGACAATGGCAAAAATGGCGAGGGCCAGGATGAAGACTAAGCAGGATACCCACTTTGAGTCTTGGAGTGATAAGGACCAAGAGGCTAGGAACGTAGAATATTCCACAAGGGTTAAATGGATTCGCCAACTGGGCGATGAACATAGTGGTTACGTGATCTCGGCTATCAACTTTCTTATTGTTTGAAGCGCAGTTGAAGGGTCATCACGGCGCCAAACCATAGCAAGAGTAAGGCTGGGTACAGGCTCCTCCAAGTTGACCAATTTAAGGCCAGGACGAGCGGCAACCTCTGTCTCGTCAGTCACGAAAGCGACACCCAAACCGGCCTCGACAAGTGCGAGGCAAGTTTGGCTCTCATTACACTCTTTGATCTTCGGTCGGAACCCGGCAGTTTCGCAAGCCCGGTTAATTTCTTCATGAACCCCATTCTGGGCGCGGCCGGAAACTAGGAAAGTGTCGGTAGCAAATGCGCATAGCGGTACCTTTTGACCGCTTTCTGGCTTGAAATGAGGGTGGCAGGTTGGGATCGCAAGCCGCATCTGTTGCTCACCAAGGATCTCTACCTCAAGCTCTGGCTCGGATACCGGCGCTATCACTAAGGCAACGTCTATCAACGCCGACAACAATCCTTTGACCTGAGCTTCGGTCGAGATCTCCTCAACAGTGATCTCAAGATTGGGATGCTGCACCCGAAACTTGCGCATAAGCGGCGGAAATAGGGTCTGCATAGCCAGAGGGGTGACGCCGATGCCGAAACGTCCGCTAGCTGCCCCCGTCTCATGCCGCACTGCGCGCTGGATACGGTCGAGATTACGAATCAATTCTGCCGTTTCGCGCTGTAGCAAGACACCTGCCGGGGTAAGCGCTACCCGCCGCGTAGAGCGGGTAAAAAGCGGTGTGCCAATCTTGTGCTCCAATTGGGCAATTGTTTTGGTGGTGACCGAGTGTGAGACATTGAGAATCTCTGCGGCGCGCTTAAAACTGAGTGTCTCGGCAACTCGCAGGAAGCACCGCATTTCTCTGACTTCCATACAGTACATATTATTTCCTTTTGGGAACTTATATTAATTCCATTTTGGATTTTAATTTTCGTATTCTGGCATCTTATACTTCTGCATGAAGAAACCACAAGCACCTGCTGTGATCCTCTTCCAACCCATCGGCGCTCCCGCTATCGCGGCGAACGCTAACCTGAAAAGCAAACCTAAAGTGAAGAAAGGAAAAAACCATGGCTCTGGAAATTTCTCTCAAAGCAGACTGGAATGGCGGCGTTGACGGTAAAGGCCGGATCGTGGCTGAAGATGCCGCCTTTGACATCGCCATTCCGAAACCCTATGGCGGTGCCGGTACCGACACCCATCCCAAAGAACTGCTTGTTGCTGCAGCTCAGGCATGTTTTCTCGCCACACTACGTGGCATTACTGCCATGAACAAACTGCCCGTTGAGCATCTGTCAGTTGAGACCAAGGCCGAGGCCGGTGACACATTTAAAATTAGTCACCAGGCAGAGATCACCCTACCAGCCGGGTCTGGTGAGGCAGAAGTGACCAAGGCCGAAGCCCTGCTTGAAAAAGCTGATGCAATATGTGAAGTCGGCAATTTGGTGAGAAAAGCCGGTGTGCAGATCACAATGATACCGACTGTAAAAATTGCCTGATCAACAGTTCAGAACTATCTGACCATCAGCAGGCGCCTCGTCTCGGACGCCTGTTTCACTCAGGAACATGGGTAAGCATCATGAGCGACGCAAGTTTCAATTTTACCGGCTCGAACGGAAACATGTTGTCGGGCCGACTAGAACGGCCACGCTCAACCCTCAGGGGCTGGGCCATTTTTGCACACTGCTTCTCCTGCGGAAAAGATAGCCTGGCAGCAGCACGGATCTCGCGTGCGTTGGCACGCAATGGTATTGGCGTCCTACGCTTCGATTTTGCAGGCTTGGGTAAAAGTGAGGGCTCTTTTGGGCAGAGCGGTTTCGCCTGCAACGTCGAAGACCTGATGGCCGCTGCCGGGGCAATGACAAAAGCAGGCATGGAGCCAACACTGCTAGTCGGTCATAGCCTGGGTGGCTCGGCGGTTCTCGCAGCAGCTTCTCAGTTGCCCTCTGTACATGCAGTGGCGGCGCTTGGCGCACCGGCCGATGTCAGCCATATCCTGCACCAGTTCGACCCACAAAGCCTAAAAGAAATCCACCAGACAGGCCAAGCTACTGTGTCCCTTTCGGGGCGAGACTTCGAGTTTCACAAGTCCTTTGTCGAAGACGTACAGCGCCAAGATTTGATGACCCGCGTCGCATCGATGAACAAAGCCTTGCTGATCCTACATGCGCCCGGCGACAAGATTGTTGGAATAAACAACGCTGCACAGATCTTCATGGCCGCTAAACACCCCAAAAGCTTCGTGTCACTTGATGACGCTGATCATTTGCTGACTGCACGTCGAGATGCGGATTACTCGGCGGATGTAATTGCTTCATGGGCAGTTCGTTATCTGCCCGAAATATCTGTGGAGCCGGCCGAGACAGTAGCTGCGCGGGGGAGTACTTTGCATGCGGTTGAGACCGGTCAAGGCGGCTATCAAGTTAGCATATCTGCACGCGACCATCGGCTCATTGCCGACGAACCCGCACGGCTCGGAGGGCTTGACAGTGGCTTATCACCGGTAGAGATGATTTCCGCCGCACTTGCGGCCTGCACGGTGATGACACTTCGTCTCTATGCTGACCGCAAGTGCATTCCATTAGAAAAAGTTGAAACCGAGCTGCAGCATGACAAACAAATGGGTGAGGAGCGGCCGTTTCTTTTCACCAGGACGATCACGCTAAAAGGGGCCTTGAGCGACGAACAGCGACAGACCTTGCTCGATATTTCAGATCGCTGTCCCGTTGGCAGAATTTTGGAACGTGGTGCCAGGATCGAGAGCAGTCTTGCTCTGACACAAAGTGATGTTCAAAACCGAGAAAAGCAAGATGCATGATCAAGTCATGCCTCCCTGGGACAGGATCGGACCAAGATGGAAAGGTCTTTCGGTACTTATCGTCGGCCAAGCCATGGGAAGTTGGGGAGCCGCAGCAATGAGCGTTGCCGCACCCAAGGTGGGGGCCACTTTGGGGTTGCCCGCCGCCCAGTTACAGCTGATCGCCTCGGCATTTAGCTTTGCTCTTACCACATTTATGGTTGCCGGCGCTCGACTGGGTGCCTCAGCGCAGCGTCAGTGGTTCAGTATCGGCGCAATCATCCTATCGTTATCGGGACTGATCTCAGCCTTTGCCGTAACATGGTGGATGCTCCTGATTGGACAGCTATTTGCCGGGCTCGGTGCTGCAATCCTTGTACCGCAGGTTTTGTCGCTTATCCAGTTACGCTTCACTGGTCCGGCCCGCGCCATAGCCGTCAGCTTGTATACGATGAGCCTTGGTGCAGGTGTTGCCGGTGGGCTGTTAATCAGCGGCACACTCATTTCGACTATCAGCGGAGCTCTTGGTTGGCGGGTGGCTTTTTTCTTGTACACACCGATCGGGCTATGGCTGGCACTCAGTGCGCAACGCCATCTAATTAAATCTGAAGAGCACCGAGGGCAGCGGCTGGATTTGGGAGGCTTACTGATCTTCATTCTTTCACTGAGCCTCGTTACCGTAACACTGAATGTCGGATCACATCACGGCTGGCCCATCTGGAGCATTCTGACAGGGCTAGGTGGACTGGCTGGTCTTGCTGTCTTTGCGGTGTATGAAATCGGTGTGGTGCGCCTCGGACGTCAGCCCCTTCTAGATATCGGCATGCTGGCCTCTTCAGTGGTTCCACCTACGCTTTACGTCGTGCTAGTAACCATGGGTGGCTACGGTACACTGATCTATGTCTTGTCAAGTTATCTACAAAGTGGCGCCGGCTTTACTGTCTTTAACGCGTCGTTGATCTTTTCTGCTTATGCCTTGGCTTTCGCAGCAGTCAACTTGCTGTGGACACGATTACCCCAACGCTGGTATCGAGGCATATCGCCGGCAGCACTGGCAGTATTGAGTATTGCCCAGTTCTCGCTGCTAAAGGTGATAAAACCTGAACCAGCGTTGTCAGGCCTTTTGGCACTACTGATGCTAAGTGGCCTCGGTCATGGAGCAGGGTTTGGCGCTCTAGTCGCGCGGTTGACGGCCATCGTTCCCCATGAAAAGGTGCCGTCAATATCGGCACTGGTCAATACTACTGCACAATTAGGGGTATTTCTGGGAATTGCCTTCTTAGGCGGTATCTATACCAACGCAGCTGATCCGAAAACTCCAGCGAGCTATGCCTCCGCAGTGCTACTGATATTGCCGGTACTGTCACTTCTTTCCGTAGTGGCAGTGTTGTGTTCCGGCTGGGTCTGCTCACACAAGACCACTGGACATGATTAAAGGCCAACTCAGCAGGACACCTACTTTGATTCTTGCTGTATATCAAGATCTTAATAGATGATGAGCGCGAGCACAGGACGGCCGGCACGGAACTCAGCCGCCGCGCGGCGCAAAGAATCAACAGTCACCTCAGCAACAAATCGACGGCTGTCGCAAATCGCGCAGTGTATTCGTCGCGTGTGTCTGCCTGATACTTGATGCCGATCGACGCGCTGATCAGGGTCTGTGTCAGGGCTGCGGCCTTTTCCCTGTGCTCAGGCTTCTCCGAGGAGGCGATCGCGTCGATGACCAAGGCGGAAAAGCGTTCGGGCGCCTGCGTGACAATATCGCCTAGTATCTCCGGATTTGTTTCGATCAGGGCGGCGAGATCGCGGGCCAGAGGGCCAACATATCGCCCCGCCCATTGATCGAAGGCCGACACGATGCGCCCCGCCAAAGGTAAGCCGGGCGTGCTGAGTTGGCGTTCGACTTCGGCCAGATCCTCACTAAGGACGTGCGACACGACCTCGCGGAAAAGCTGCTCCTTCGAGGAGAAAAGGAAATACAGGCCCGGGCGGGAAATCCGGGCAGTACGCGCGATCTCCTCCATAGATGTCTTGCGATAGCCGAAACGGGCAAAGGTGGCGAGAGCGGCATGCATGATAGCGATGCGGCGCGTATTACCTTCGGCGACAGGAAGTTGTGCGGCATCTCCGATGTTCGGCATCGGCGGCTCCTTTTTGAACTATCCTAACTTTACAATTCCTGTAATTATGTATAGCGTATATCTAGATTGTGTACAATCGTCAGGATCTATCATGCCCGCACCCTCCCTCATTTCTACGCCGTTTACGGCCGAAAGTACCGCTGCAGAGGTCATGTCCGGTATCAGTCTTCAGGGGATCCGCGCCATCGTCACAGGTGCATCCTCGGGTCTGGGGATCGAGACCGCCCGGTCATTAGCTATTGCCGGAGCTGAGGTCGTGCTCGCTGTACGCAACCTCGACGTCGGTCGGAAGGTGGCGAAGGGTATCCAACGGGACACCCAGACTGCCGCGCCGGACGTTGCCTACCTCGATCTAGCAGATAGGTCGTCCATCGCAGCTTTCGTCGAGTCCTGGGACGCGCCGCTGCACTTGCTGATCAACAATGCGGGCGTCGTCACCAGTGGTCTTGAACGGACCCCGGAAGGATGGGAACTCCAATTCGCGACGAACCACCTTGGCCATTTCGCCCTTGCCACGGGATTGCATCGCGCGCTGGCTCGGGGCGCGGCAGAGCGGAACGGTGCCCGGATCGTTGCACTGAGCTCGACCGCGCATATGCGAGCAGGCATTGATTTTGATGATCTGCATTTTGAACGTCGCCCTTACGACCCACAGATCGCCTATGCCCAATCCAAGACGGCCAATGCCCTGTTCGCGGTCGAGGCCACCAGGCTTTGGGCTTCGGACGGGATCGTCGCCAATGCGGTCAATCCCGGCGGCGTCGTCACCGGCTTGCAGCGCAACTTCACGGCGCAGCAACGGGCCTCACTGGATGCCGCCGCCGCCGCGGGCGTCTTTCGCTACAAGACCGTTGAACAGGGGGTCGCGACTACGATGGTAGCGGCCGCCTTGCCGGAATTTGCGCATACCGGAGGACATTATCTTGATGACTGCCGCGAAGCCTACACCGTAGGAAACGAGGCCTCGTTAGCCGACCATCCGCATGGGGTCAAGGAGTGGGCGTTAGACCCGCTAATCGCCCGCCACCTATGGGCGGTATCGAGCGAGCTGCTGCTCGACTGACGGCCGCCGCTTCGCGGGGCGAGGCCAAGCCGAAGCCAACTCAGCAAGACCCCCACTTTAAGCCTTTTTGTATGTCAAGCTCTTACCAGCTACGAGGCGAAGTAGCAGATCTTATTTCCTGCATTCACATCCTGCTGGTGAGGCCCGGAGCCCGTTAAGTGGAGCGCTGAAATGGATGGACAGCCGAGACAGGATGGCAGGGCTGCAGAAACCTAGACGCATGGCCGCTTCCCTAAACCATCGTCTAACTCGCCTGATTTAGATAAGACCCCAAAGTGGGTGTCCCGTTGAGTTTCCGAAGGGATCAATCAATCGAAAATTGCCGGTCTGCTTGGAATGACCCGACAAGCGGTTTCCAAGATATTCAAGGCAATTCCAGAGCAGTTCAGAGAACTCCCAGATTTGGATCTTCGGCCACAGAATTACTTGGTTTCTATCCTCCGACCAGAAGGCCAAAAAGAATAGACATTCTTCGCAAGGTTCCGAGTTACCATGTTCGCCCCCAGACCAAAGCGACTACGTCCCCTCTTCTCACCCCTCTTAGGTTTACGACCGCAAAGGGGCCGAGGCGGTCTGCCCGGTTTTGGCCGCCAGAAATTAGCGAAGCAGACATTCACGCTCAACAGCCACATAATCGCTTTCGGCCCACACCGGTCATTGGCGAGGATCACCATTGCCGCAGTGCGGCGGGACAAAGTTGACGCTCACGCCATCATCGTTGGAGATCATATGCCTGCTGGGTCTCCTCGATGTCTCTCATATTGGTCACTGTCCAATCGTAAAGCGACGAAAAGACCACCTTCAACGATTGCCCCATTGGGGTCAGGGCGTATTCAACCCCGATGGGCGAGGTCTCAAGCACCCTGCGCGTCACCATCCCGCTGCGCTCGAGCTTGCGCAAGGTTTCTGTCAGAACCCGCTGCGTTATCCCATCAAGCTGGCGCTTGATCATATTGAAGCGCTTCGGTTCATCCAGAACCTGCAAAACCAGCATCGACCATTTGCTGATCAGCTGGTCCAGGATGGGTCGGCTCGGGCAATCGGCGCGGTAGATCGTCAGCGGTTCGGGAGCCATGGCGGTATCCTTTTGCAAACCTAGTATGGGAAAAGTGCGTTATTGATACTAGGTATTATATTGATATTTACTTGTCCATCCTAGAAAAGGTGGAAATTATGGTATCGGAATACAAAACTTTGCGCATTCGCCGCGATGGCGGGATTTCTCATGTCACGCTCGACAGCCCCCCGGTCAATGTCCTGGGCGTACAGATGTTTGCGGACCTGCACGACTACCTGACGAAGGTGCGTGAGGACGAGACGCTGAAGGTGATCATCTTCGACAGTGCGGTTCCGGATTTCTTTATCGCGCATGTCGATATGTCGTTGATCGATCAGCCGCAGGCCTTTGATGCGCTGCTGGCGCTGGCACCCGAGGGGTTGAACATCTTTCAGGCCCTGGGCGAGATGCTGCGCCACCAGCCGCAGGTGACGATAGTCAAGCTGGAAGGCCAGGCGCGTGGCGGTGGTGCGGAGTTCGTGGCGGCGGCGGATATGTGCTTTGCGGCAATCGGCAAGGCGGGGCTTTCGCAATGCGAGGCGCTGATGGGCATCGTGCCCGGCGGTGGCGGCACGCAGTATCTGGCGCAGAAGATGACCCGTAACCGCGCGCTGGAAGTCGTGCTTGGTGCGGATGTGATTGATGCAGAGACCGCTGCCGCTTGGGGTTGGATCAATCGTGCCCTTCCGCCTGAGACGCTAACGGAACACGTCGAGCGGATTGCTAAGAACATCGCAAACCTAGCCGATGGCGTGATCTCGGCGGCAAAATCCGCTCTACCAGCCGCAGATCTTGCATCGGGAATGCTGACAGAGCACGCGGCTTGGGCCGGGCTTTTCAGCCGACCTGCCGCAGCGGAGCTTATTCGTGGTGGTCTGCGTCTCGGCGCACAGACGCCGGGCGGAGAGGCGCAGCTTGAAACTATCATGCGTTCTCTGAAGCCGACCGTCCGCTAAGGGCTCGGAGCAGACATGCGGCGCTTCGACGCGTCGCATGACTGGCTTGGCAGAGCTGCACGACGTTTGCGGCCCGGAGTTGACCTTCGCTGCACCCTCTGCGAACGGCAGAGATGCGCAAAAGCTGCCACGTCGAAGCTGGATCTCAAAGACGCCATGTGGAATTTTCGGCTAAATTCCTTTGCACGAAATACTCAGCATGACACCCACTTTGAGTCATAAACCCCTACCCTTTTACTGAGTACATTTCCTGTACCAAATACCGAAAGAACTCAAAGTGGGTGTCTCCTTGAGTCCCTAAGTGGGTTTCCCCTTGAGTCCTGAAGATCGGTCGGCACCGGTCTTCAGACGCCAGGCAACTACACCGCGTAGTCAGGCCGACCGATGTCTTCAATGATGCCAGGGTGCTCGGGCGCCCATCTCAACGTCTCGCGTGTCCATGTCGTGGACACCGGACCGCTGTTCGCAATGAAGGGTGCGATAGGACCGAAATGCGCCTGCGCTTCTTCTAGCGTCAGGGACTTGGCGGGAACACCGACCTGTCTGCCCACAGCCTCTGCAATATCCTTGAAGGGCACGCCCTCGTCGCCGACGGCGTGATAAGCCTCGCCTCGGGCGCCTCGTTCAATCGCCAACCTGTAAACTCGAGCGCAATCAAGGCGATGGACTGCTGGCCAAAGGTGCTGGCCATCATCGACATAGGCAGAAACGCCTTTCTCACGTGCAACAGCCGCGAGCATTGGGACGAACCCGTGCGTCTCACCTTGGCCGTGGACCGAGCGGGGGTTCCGAACGACGCTCGCATATACGCCCTTGTCGGCGAGCGCGAATGCGGTTTGTGCCGATGCTCGAGGAAAGTAAGTGGCAATCTCTGGACGCTCCTGCTCCGTGAAATACTTCCCGGTCATGTGGAGATAGCCGTCGGTAACCAGGATCGGACGTGTCGACCCGGCGAAGACCTCCCCGAAAGCATTGATCGCGTCACTGTCTTCCTTCGCCAACCGTTCGATCTCGGCGATTTCGAGACCGAAGGCAGTGTGAATCACGGCCTCCGCATCCGATGCGCCCTTGCGCAGAACATCGAGGTCGGTGATATCTCCAATGATCGGCGTGGCGCCCATTGCCCGAACGACTTCGGCCTTCTCCTTGCTACGAGCGAGACCCGTTACCGAATGCCCTGCATCGAGCAACTCGCGAACGATCGCAGATCCGATCCAGCCATTAGCTCCAGTCAGAAATATTTGCATAACAGCTCCTTGATTGCCTGTGCGGCGTTATGGTACACATTGCGGCAGTCACCAACACAGCCAAAATGTCAGTAACTGACAATATCAAAAATAACCAAAATGTCAGCAGCTGACAATTGTGAGGTTGAAGAAAAATGAGAAAAGCCACCGTCGGAGCGCGCGAGCGGTTGCAGCAAGCGGCCTTGGAACTGTTTGCCGAGCGCGGCTACGACGACACGAAGGCCGTAGACATCGCTACACGCGCCGGCGTGACGGAGCGCACATTCTTTCGGCACTTCCCTGACAAGCGCGAAGTGCTGTTCGACGGTCAGGAAGTGCTGAGTTCGATGCTGACCGACGCAATCGCGTCGGCTCCGCAAAATGCCGATGCTCTAACAGTGCTATTTCACGCTTTCAGCTCCGTTGTGGCGATGCTTGAAGCCAATCGTCCGTTTTCGAAGCCGCGTCAGAATGTCATTTCCCAAACGCCCGCGCTCCAAGAGCGTGAGCTGACCAAACATGAGCTGCTGGCACGAGTGTTAGCGCAAGCCTTAGTGGAGCGAGGGGTTGACGACTTAAGTGCGACACTCGCCGCGAAAGTTGGTATGGCGGCCTTTGTCCACGCGACATTGTTGTGGCTCGAAAACCCGGTACCAACTTTGGGCAAACAGCTCAAATTGGCGAGAGGCGCACTCAACGATCTCCTGGAGGATCGTTCGAAATCCTGAGCGCAACCGGAGTGCGGTTCTCAAAGAAGTTCTTCTAGTGGTACACCTTCTTTGGTCGAATACAGTGAAAACAATATTGGCAACGGACTGGTTGCCTGGCCTCAAGCATGAGAGGGCTTGACCACCGGACATTTGTACGATGGAGTTTCCTGTCTCGGCGAACTGGCACCTTGTCAGTAACTGACATATTGCCTATTGTCAGTTACTGATATATTGTCGAATAGGTATCCACTGCAATCATGGTGGGTGGCGTGCGCAAAACCATTCAGAGAATACACTATTGCTGAAATTCGGGAATGGCCGTCAAGGCGACCATGATCAGTGTGAGGACGCGTTCCAATCCTACCATCTGCGCCTGTGCTGACCCTCCCTTTGCGACCATTTCGGGGTGATGAAATTTTGTCGTGGCATCCAGAATGGCGATGGCTGTCGATTGGGGAGGGTGAGCTCCCGGTAGTGTGCCATCCAGCAGCCCAGCTTCGAGAATGCCAACGACCTGCGCAGTCAGGAGCCGCGCGTGCTCATTCTGAATGGATGGAGCGTTGCGCACCACCTTTACCGCCGCGGCGAGCATTTCTGCATCTTCCACAACCTTGCGCTGCTTGATGACGGCAAGGGCTTTAAGCCAGTCGGTCAGACGTTGGTCAGCGGGAGCGTCTCTCTTGGCAATGATGTCGGTCTTCTGGACGACCCGGTCAAGCCAACGATGGATAACCGCCTCGCGAAGCGCCGCCTTGCTGGAAAAATGTCGATAAACGTTGCCATGACTCATGTTCAGAGCACGCGCGACGTCCACCACATTGAGCTTTTCGAGCCCATAGCGCTTCAAGAGGCTTTCTGCAATGTCGAGGATACGGGCGCGTGTGTCGCCCGCATCCGAAGAAGTTGATTTCATCTTGTCAATATCCACCTCAAGTCGAGCAAAGCGATCAGTGCGCCATGAACCGCTCACCCGCGACCGCATCATGCGGCACCGCCGTTTCGATCGCCGTGAGCGAAGCGTCGGAGAGCTTCAGAGGTGACGCTAGTGCCTCCGCCAGCCGTTCCGGCGTCCGCGATCCAACGACCGGAATGATATCTTCGCCCTGGCTCAGAACCCATCCGATCGCGGCCTGCGCTGCGGTAATTCCTTCTTCTTGCGCGACCCGCGCCAGCGCGGCCGCCAGCCTTTCGTTCCTGGTTCGATTGTCCCCCTGGAAACGGGGATAGTAGGCGCTTCTCAAGTCGCCTTCGCCGGAGCCCTTGCTGCCGGTCAGCAGCCCCCTGCTCAGAACGCCATAAGCCGTGATACCGATGCCGAGTTCTCGGCACAGCGGCAGGATTTCCTCCTCCATATCACGCGAGATCAAACCATATTCGAACTGGAGCGCCGTGATCGGATGCGTTGCATGGGCGCGCCGGATCGTCGCGGCATCCACATTGGTGAGCCCGATGTGTTGGATATAGCCCTGTGTCACCAGCTCGGCCATTGCGCCGATTGTATCCTCGATAGGGACTGCCGGATCGACGCCAGTCATGTATAAATCGACATAATCTGTCTCAAGGCGCCGAAGGGAGTAAGCGAGAGCCGTCTTCACGGCGACCGGTCGCGCATCTATGCCGAGAAATGCGCCGTCTGGTCCGCGCTGGGCGCCAAACTTGACCTGAATGAACGCTTGTTCGCGCTTGCCTCTCAAGGCTTCGGCAAGCAGCATTTCATTATGGCCGACGCCGTAGAAGTCGCCCGTATCAAAAAGGGTGACGCCTGCATCAAGGGCGGCCGCAATCGTCGCCAGCGAAGTTGCCCTGTCAGCGTGCCCATAAAATTCCGACATGCCCATGCAGCCAAGACCGATCGCGGAAACGAACGGCCCGTTTGTACCGAGCCTACGGGTAGAAAACTTCATATTGTGTCTCCGATCAAATGCGAGAAGGCAAGTGTATCAATAACAAATATCAAATGACAAATTTCAGATTATGTCACACCTTCGGTCGACATGCTTAATACCGGAGCTGCCGCCGCCCCATCAGATCAAAGGACATCAGGCCATTCTAAACAGCAGGTTCTGGAGAGGACATTTGATAGCTTGAATGCGGGCGCACAGCGGTCACTCGTGCAAACCGCAACAAAGGTCTTCTGCCCGCCCTCAACTGTCCTTGGTACATCGTGCAATGAACGGCGGCTTTCCGGATCGGGTCGGAAATCGCGAACGACCGATGGGGTGCGCCGTCGAGCAGAGCCACCCACAACACCGTGGGCGCATGCTGGCCTATCTTTCTATGGCAATTTTTTCGGCCAGTTTATATCCTCCTTTATGGAGTTACTGCCGGCAGGCTATGGTCTTGTTGCCGCGTCTTACCTTGCTGCCCTGAGCGCCGTACAGATCTTTTTTGCTCATAGAGCAATCCGCAGTCACATGCATTTTAAAAACCAAAAGAATGGAAATGAAGGAACAAGCACTTCTTAGATTTTCCGTTATCACCCAAAAAACGATTATGTTATCGCCATAAAAAAGCCCGCAATTAAGCGGGCTTTTTTATTGGCAAATACTTAGCAGGACACCCACTTTGAGTCATAAACCCCTGCCCTTTTCCTGAGTACATTTCCTGTACCAAGTACCGAATACAGTCAAAGCCCACCCCAGAATACCTACCGGGTTATTTAGGGTTGGAGCGTGATGCCCTTCAACGATCAGCTACTACCTAAGCCACTGATCTAGATAAGAACTCAAAGTGGGTGTCCCGTTGAGTCCCTCTTGCACATCAGGCCTGATCCGGACGCAGGATGATGCGTCGTTGCGCCGCTTGTTCCCATATCTCGCCAATTTCGCTCAGCGCATGGATCTCGTGCGGTGCCTCAAACCCGGCTTCTTCTGCGGCTCCGAGAAGCTCAGCACAGGCCGCCAAATAGTCGCGCACGGCGACCGAGCCGATGCCGGATCCGATGAGCTCGATCTTGGAACTCTGGAAGGCATAGGCGGCAAGCGGCGCGGTCTGGCCCGCGCTCGCCCCGATGATGGCATAGCGCAAGCGGGGTTCGCCCATCGGTGCTCCCCGAGCCGTGGAGACAGCCGCGATGATCCGCTCGGCAACGGCGCCCCACGCATAGTCAAGGACGATGTCAACACCGGCACGGAAGGCCTCCTGCAGCGCCGCGTCCGCACCTTCGGCCTCAAGCGCGATGCCTTGGTCCGCCGACAACCCCGCAAGCGCAGAGGTCGAGCGGGTCACCGCAATGACTCGGCCCGCACCAAGATGGCGTGCGACCTGCAGCGCCAGCCGGCCAGCCGCGCCGTTGGCTGCGGTGACAAGAACAGTCTGCCCGGCCTTGATCGGCACGCGGCGCGTCAGCGCCGCCCAAGAGGACATGCCGGCGGTCGCGATGGCGGCGGCCTCGGCATCCCCGAGCCCGTCCGGCACCGGCACGGTCATTGCGGCGGGCACCAGCGTCTTTTCGGCCAGCGCACCGAAGGGCGGTTTAGGGAAGAGGAAATAGACGCGCTGACCATTTCCATTGGTGCCTACTCCGTCCAGGCCGACGAAAAGGACGCCACTCTCGGCAGGGACCGGCGCCGCAGCGCGCAGGCGAACGATGGGGCTGATCGGGGCGGCGGTCACGGTGATGACGGCTTCGCCTTCTCCTGCCGTGGGCTCAGCGGCGTCGCCATAGACCGGCGCGGTCCCCGTGGCGGTGATACGTGCTGCTTTCATGATTGTTCTCTCGTTCGTGCGGTGATCTTCTCGTGGCCATCCCGCTTGTTGCGGCGATGTCCGAAAGATCGCTGTGTCAAATGGGGGATAGGTTCAGGTCTTGGTGAACCAGATCTGCATATCCTCGATATCGCGCTGGTAAATGCCCTGAACCCAAGCGCAGACCTCGGCGGGGTCGCCTTTGCGGATGGTGAAATTGCCGCACCAATGAACCATGGCACGATTGCCATCGGTCACCGGCAGCACCTGCACCTTGCCGCTGTAATCCTTGATCGGCAGGTCGTCTGTCGGCAGCAGGGCGTAGCGGAAATAGCGGTCGTGGTCCGACAATGCGATCAGTCGCTCCCGGATACTGCTGCCGGTGTCGAAGACAAGGCGGCGGATGGCACCGACCTGGTCGGGGGCCAGGCCGTCCTCGATATCGCTCGAGGTGATGTTGCGAACCCAGAGGGCGGGGCCGGAGAAGTCCCGCAGGCTCGCCCAGACGGTTTCGGGTGTGGCGTCGATGATCGCGCTGGCGATAACTTCGGTCATGGGATGTCCATTGATGGTTAGAGGTACCGGTTGCTCCGGGCCGATGTGCGAAAATAGAGTGTGGACCCTGCAAGCCGAACGAACTATGTTCCTGAGTTCATATTTTTTACGAAATTGTCCGAGGAACCATGGATCCATTGTCCGATTTGCTCGCCTTGCTAAAGCCGCAGGCCCATATCACCGCCGGTTTTGACGCAGCCGGGGATTGGGCGCTTGCGCTCGACGACCTGTCGGGGCGCATCAAGTGTTACGCCGTGATCCGGGGCCATTGCTGGGTGCGCACGGAGAAAGAGGCGCTGCGCATCGAGGCCGGGGAGTGTTTCGTACTTCCAAGTGGACGGCGAGTTGTGTTGTCGGGTGGTCCCGATACGCCACCGCGCCCGGCTAGCGAGGTGTTGGACCAAAACCTCAGTGGCAATGTCATCACGGTTCAAGGAGGGGGTGAATGCTATCTCGTCGGTAGCCGGTTCGAGGTGAACGGGCGCCATGCGGAGGCGCTCCTCGGAACTCTGCCCACCCTCATCCGCGTGCGTACCTCCGACGGGCAGGCGCGGCTTCGCGCATCGCTTGAGCTGATGATGGAAGAGGTGCGCGACGCGCGTGCCGGCTCATCGCTGATGGTGCAGCAGTTATCGCATATGATGCTGGTTCAGGCTTTGCGGCTGCATGTCGAGCAAGTCGGCGCGCAAGATGTCGGCTGGCTCGCCGCGCTGGCTGACCCGCAGATCGGGCTCGCGATAGCTGCGATCCACGCGGCCCCCGGTTACCCTTGGACGATGGGGGATCTAGCCCGGCGTGTCGGGCTGTCACGCACAGCCTTCGCGCAGAGGTTCAAGGATAAGATGGGCACCACGCCGATAGCCTACCTGACCCGCTGGCGCATGATGCTGGCGGCGGAGCGGATGCTCGACACCCGCGACAGCATCCCCGAGATTGCCGCTTCTCTGGGTTACGCCTCGGAATATTCCTTCGCCACCGCCTTCCGGCGTGAAATGGGCGCCCCGCCCCGACGCTATGCGCGGGATGTGGCAAACGTGCCCGCGATCTGACCCGAGGCTCGGGGAGGCTGCGTCAATTTGGGAGAGACGCCGCACAGTACTCAGCAGGACACCCACTTTGAGTCATAAACCCCTGCCCTTTTCCTGAGTACATTTCCTTTACCAAGTACCAAATACAGCCAAAGCCCACCCCCAGAATACCTGCCGGGTTATTTAGGGTTGGGGGGTGATGCTTAGCTACCATCTAAGCCACTGATCTAGATAAGAACTCAAAGTGGGTGTCCCGTTGAGTTTGTATATCAATACTTTACTATCAACATGGCGAAGTTTGCACATCAAAGTACTACCTTGATGCTGCTGAGCGCGAGCACAGGACGTGCGAGCCGGAATGAGCCGCGAGGGAAGGCTGACAACCAAACATCCCGCAGACACCGCGTAATATCGGGGTGGTGGTTTTAAGCGGCCAGCCCCGCTGACTTTTACCGACAACATTGCTGGGAGCAATTTTGAACATCGGAGCCTAGCGACGATGGCCCGTAAGGGCGAGGACCAGGACGGCCCGGGTATTACCGGCATATAAACGAACATCAGCTGCAGCGCAACGTCGAAAAGAACAGCAGATCTCACACACACCCAATAAAAGCAAACTCAACAGGACATATATGTCCCATTGAATTCACGATTAATTCCAGGGAATGGAAAGACACACGATGGCACAAATTCTTCACAGCAGCGCCCGAACGACAGAGGCGGCCCATCGAGCAATACAAAATAGTAAATAGCGCTCGAGGGGTCTTTAGAAGCGCTACGGCATCAACCGCAAGACTGGCGCAATTGGCCTATCATGATGAAAGCGTCACAAAACCGGTGTCGCGAATGCTGTCATCAGATCCGAACAGTGTCGTATAGCCCAACCGCGCGACGTCCATGAGGGCCTCACGCGAAGCGCCATCGCGGGCTTGTATTCCGATGCCCTGCATGAGTGAGACCAGATAACAAGCCAACAGCTCTGCGCTGAGCTTGGATGGAAGCTCGCCTGCCATGATCGCCCGTTGCAGTCGCGCCGCGATCCGTTCCTGCCATTGCTGTCGCAGGTTCTGCGTGTGTTGAGCCAGTGCTGCATGCTCCGGCGCCGCAAGTAGCATGCTCATAGAAACCATGCACCCCGGAACACCATCGGCATCTGTTACCACGTATACGGCAGATTTCAACATCTCGCTCACCGTCTCGTGGATGGGCTGATCTGTTTCTAATGTATAAGTCGCCTGGACGCTCACCCTACGAAGATAGAGGTCGAGCGTTTCCTTATAGAGTTCTGCTTTGCTGCCAAACGCCGCATAGAGACTAGCTGGCGCTACGCCGATGGCCTCGGTCAATTGCGCGACGGACACGCCCTCGAAACCGTGGCGCCAAAAGAGAACCATTGCCGCGTGTAAAGCGGCATCGCGGTCAAACCCTCGAGGGCGACCGGTTCTACCCGGATGTTTTTCTGTAGTAACCATTCAATAAGTATTGACACTCCAGCTTAATGCTGTCAATTTTTTTAGTGATTGCTCAATATATTAATCTCCAGCGCGGCCGACGCAGCGCAAAAGGTGATAATCACACTCACGGAGAGGTTATGGCGCTTCACGAAAGATATGACGTTGTGGTTGTAGGCGGCGGCAGCGCTGGCGTGGCGGCGGCTATTGGCGCCGCCCAGGCCGGTGCGCGCACGGCTCTGGTTGAGAGCGCCGGCTGCCTTGGGGGCGCGGCTACCATGCGGAACGTACTCACCTATTGCGGTTTTTACACATTGGCGCCAGTGTCTCACCAGGCGGTTCGTGGTGTGGCGGAGGCCGCCTTAGCAAAGCTGAGGCGGTTGGGGGCGGTATCGGCCCCTGTGCGCCATCGCGGCGTGTTCGTCGTATTCGATCCCGAGGCAGTCAAGCTGGTGCTTGACGAGCTTTGTGCCGAGGCGGGTGTGGACGTCCTGCTCCATGCTTTTGTTACCGATGCTAGCCGTGAGGGCGATCACATCCGCAGCGTGACGTTTCATGACCACGGCGGAGCTCATGTCATCGAGGCGGCGGCCTTTGTCGATGCGACAGGCGATTGCGACCTAGCCTTCCTCGCGGGGGCCTCTACCCGCTACGGCAATCATGGAGCGATCAACCTCGGCACGCTCGGCATAAGGTTCGGCGGCTTGGACCCGGACGCTGAAATCGATCCTGAGCGCCTCGCAACCGCGATAGCTGACGCCAAGGAGCGCGGCGCGCCTCTGAGCAAGGACCGCAGCGTACTCGTTCGGTTGCCGTTTTCCGGTGATCTTTGCTGCTATCTCGCCTCGGAGGACTACGACCCGCGCGACGTCCGCAGCCTGAGCCGTGCGGAGGCCCGCGGCCGCAAGCAGGCATGGGCCTACCTTGATGTTCTGCGCAGCCTGCCTGGCTGTTCTAAGGCTTATCTCGTCACGACCGGCCCCGAGTTTGGGACGCGGGAATCTCGCCATATCAACTCTGTTGAGCAGCTAACCTGGGATCACGTTGCGAATATGAGGAGCAGCGATGACAGTATCGCGCTCGGCGCCTGGGGGGCCGAATGGCATGACCGACACACGTTAGAAAGCACCTTTGAACCGCCAGCAGATTATGGTGTCTACGAAATCCCCCTTGGATGCCTTATCTGTCAGGATACTCCGAACCTTTTTGCCGCCGGCCGAACGGCCGATGGCGACCAACGTGCGGGAGCCAGCCTTCGCGTAATGGGTACTGCGTTCGCGACCGGTCAGGCGGCGGGTGTCGCCGCTGCGCACTTTGCGAAAACGGGTGCTGCAGATGCCAAAAGCGTCAGGGCGATCCTGCGCAGTCAAGACGCCCTAGTCTCGGCAAGCGATCTCGCGACCATGCCTGAGATTTCAATACACATGTAGCTCGCGCCCAAGAGCGCTTCAGGAGGCCAACCATGACAGCCTACTTTATAATCGACCTGCACATCCCGGACCCGAAGGCCCTAGAGACATACGAGGTGGCGGCTAATCCAATACTCAGCAAGCACGGCGCCAAGGTCCTGACCCGGGCGCCGCCTAGTGATTACGAGGTTCTCGAAGGCGACTGGCGTCCATCGCGACTGGTCATTCTCGAATATCCGAGCCTCAGGGCGATCCATCAATTCTACAACGATCCGGATTTCCAACCGGCCAAGCATGCGCGCCAGGCGGTGCCGGGCGCTATCGCGAACGCCATTGCAATTGAGGGAACCCCGAGCATCCCGAACGACGGTGGGATCTTGGTTATGGATATCACCGTCCATGATCCGGAATTGATGCAAAAGTTCGAACCGGCGAACCAAATGGTTCAAAAATACGCTGGGAAAGTCCTGGCGGACAGCAACTCATATGATGTGATCGAAGGCAATTGGCGACCTCTGCACATAAGGATCGAACAATTCACCTCCCGCGAGGTTATTCGCGCGACCTACGATGATCCAGAGAATGGATCGCTGAAAGCGATGCGCCAAAATGCTTCGTCGGTCAGGGCGCTTGCCCTCGACCGCTATTCGGTTTGAAAGGAACTCAGCAGGACACCTACTTTGAGTCACAAACCCCTGCCCTTTTCCTGAGTACATTTCCTTTACCAAGTACCAAATACAGCCAAAGCCCACCCCCAGAATACCTACCGGGTTTGGAGTGTAAGCACTGCGATTAGTACCAGTCAGGGGCTACGGGAATGATGGGTAGTAAAGTCTTAGCGGCGATTGCTTTAGATGCCGGGTCCCGCCCCGGCGGGCGGGTTCCTTTCTTGCTTGGCCAAGAAAGGAACCGAAAGAAGGCCACCCCTGCGTTACGCTCAATCTTCGCCTCTGGTCGCTTGCCGCTGACCGCTGCATACGGTTCCCGACGCGTCCTCCGCTCGCTCGGCGTCCTGCCTCGCGTCAGCTCACGCTCCCGGCGGCTCAGCGCTCCACTGAAAGGGGCCCCAGGGCCTTACTTGCAAACCACGGCGTGACACTTGGTTGAGGCTGGCTTCGGTACAGCACTTAGAAAACAGGAGCTCCTTCCCCAGCCCAACCGCAGCCTAAGGCACTGATTTAATTAAAAACTCAAAGTGGGTGTCCCGTTGAATTTTATACGCCCTTTAGGAAACAGCGCCGCCGCCTGAAGCGCACCAAATAAAAAAATGCCGGCCGCCGCCCAGAAAACAAGAAGGTCTCCGGCAAGCGTAGCCTTCTGCATCAGCTGCGGCCCGAAAACGCTGCCAGCATGTTCGGTGAGGTAATCCGCTACAGAGGTTGCAGCAAGCGAGTTGAACACCGCTATACCAATAGCGCCGCCTATTTGCTGGCTGGCACTGACCATGGCCGAGGCAATACCAGCATCATGGTCTGCCACCTCGCTCGTGGCGGCGTTCTGAACAGCGCTGAAAATCATGCCAAAGCCAAGGCCCGTGACCAGTAACGCCGGTAAAACAACGGCAGTGTAGCTGTTAGCAAGGCCGATACGGGTAAATAGCAGCATGCCAATAGCGGCAAGCACACACCCGACAGGCACCAAGGGCCGAGGGCCAAAGCGTGGGAATACTATCGCCCCGGAGATGACAGCACTGGCAACAACAGCGGCCAGCATTGGCAAAAAGGCAACCCCGGTCAGCACCGGGCTAAAGTGCAACAAGCCCTGCAAGTAGTAGGTGAGGAACAAAAACACAGCGAACATGCCCATGCCAACCACCACCAGCGTTAAATAGGCCGCGCCGCGAACCCGATGCAGCACCACGCGCAGTGGTAAAAGCGGGCTGTTGCTATGGCGCTCAA
Organism: Gallaecimonas mangrovi; assembly: GCF_003367375.1. Classification (GTDB taxonomy): domain Bacteria; phylum Pseudomonadota; class Gammaproteobacteria; order Enterobacterales; family Gallaecimonadaceae; genus Gallaecimonas; species Gallaecimonas mangrovi. The sequence goes on along the minus strand of NZ_CP031416.1, from coordinate 984,849 downwards.
TGCCAATAAAAACAGCCAGTAGAACGATCCCCGCCATTACCGGCCAAAGCGTTCTTGCATCCTGCCAGCCCAGCAAAGCGGCATGACCTAGGCCATAAACGATGGCGACCAGTCCTAACGTGGAAATAAGCGCCCCTGGTACATCAAGCCGCTGGCGATGCGGCCGACTATCGCGGGGAATAAAGGCGAAGGCGCCGAGTAAAGCGAGCAAGCCGAAAATAAGGTTCACATAAAGGCACCAGCGCCAGGACAGGGTTTCGGTCAACAGGCCGCCCAGCACCAGCCCCACGGCTCCGCCGATGCCGGAAACCGCGCCAAAGATGCCAAACGCCTTTGCGCGCTCAACGGCGTTGTCAGCAAAAATAACCGCTAACAGCGACAGTGCCGCCGGGGCCAGCAGTGCCGCGAACATCCCCTGGCCAATGCGGGCCAGCAGCAGGGCTGTAAATCCGTTGGCCGCGCCCCCAACCGCCGAGGCGATAACAAAACCGCTCACCCCGATAATGAACAGGCGTTTTCGCCCGAAAAGATCCGAGAGTCTGCCGCCAAGCAGTAACAGACTGCCGAAAGTCAGTGCATAACCGGTAATGATCCACTGCCGGTCGTTGATGGAAAACCCCAGAGCCTGTTGGGCCGACGGCAGGGCGATATTTACGATGGTGTTATCAAGTACATCCATCAGTTGCGCCAGGCTAAGCGCCACCAAGGCTAACCAGCGTCTGGGTCCGAGTGGCGCCTGGCCATTAGCATTTATCGGCAGCTCAGGGTTCATTGCTGGCGCCCTCCACCAGCAGCACCAGCTTGCCGGTTGCAAGGCCAGCCTCGCCAACACCATGTGCTTTAGCCACCTCGGACAATAAAAAGGTCTCAATGGCGGGCAGCCGATATTGGCCAGTGGCAATCAGTTTGCCAATCTCAAAAAGCACATAAAGCGCCCGCCCGTCCTCACCCCGGCTAAAGTGCACGCCGGTCTGGCACGCGCCGGGAAAATCGACAACGGTAACAACCTTGCTCGCGCTGCCAGTGAGGCTAATCAGTGCGGGTAAAATGCCGTTGCCAGCCACATCAAGCGCCAGATTGACGCCACCAGGCACAAGCGCATTAACCCGTTCCACCATGCCGGCGCCATAACTGACCGGCTCTGCCCCCAAGGTGCTTAGCCATTGCTGCTTGCCGGGACTGGCTATGCCAACCACCCGGGCACCCCGTGCCACCGCCAGCTGAACGGCGGCAGAGCCAACATTGCCGGACGCACCATTGATAAGCAAGGTGACACCCGGCGCAATGTTAAGCCAATCTAGCGCTCGAGCGGCGGTCTCAAGTGCTGAAGGTAGGGAAGCGGCTTCGGCGAAGCTAAGCCCCGAAGGCATCGGCGCAAAATGAGAAAGCACCGCCTGCTGCGCTTGGGCAGCCCCGGAGGCCGAAAACCCAAAGACGTGGTCGCCAACGGCAACGTCCGTAACGCCCTCGCCCAATACCTCAACGATGCCCGCCGCCTCATGGCCCAGAGTCTGTGGCAAGTTCTGGTCCAACAATCCCTGGCGTTTCTTCCAATCACTGGCATTCACCCCGGCAGCGCGCACGGCAACCCGCACTTGGCCCGGCTCCGGCATGGGCTCAGGCAAATCCACCAATGCCAAAACATTGGGGCCGCCAAAGCAGCTAAATTGTACGGCTTTCATGGTGCCATTCCTCGTATCGCCCTCGACTTACCCGCCCTTGTCCTGGCCGCCGCCAAGCGAAGCCAGACTTGCGACTGGTCGCCACTGCTGGCGCGGAAATATATACTTAGCTCAAAAGTATACTAAGTACACTTTTAAATACAGGCAATGTCAATCGATTGTTGTACTCAGTACATAAAGCTTGCTATTAATTGGCCCATGAAGACATCCAATGACCGCCGTACCCGTAAACGCCTCGCCACGCGCCAAGCGATCGCCACCGCAGCCACAGCCCTCTTTAAAGCAAAGGGTTTTGACAATGTGACCGTCGATGAGATTGCACAAGCCGCCGATGTTGGGCGTATGACGGTTTTCAACCACTTTTCCCGTAAGGAAGACATCTTCTTCGACCGTTATAAAGACGCACAGGAGCTGCTACAGGAAGCCTTCTTGCAACGCCAGCCCAGTGTGCCGGCCCTTGAAGTGCTGCACCGGCTGGTACACAGGCTGATTGAGGAAAAGGTACCTTATCTGACGTTTTCGCCAGAAAGTCAGGCCTTTGTAGCAACGGTGGAAGCAAGCGACAGCCTAAAGGCAAGGGCACGGGCAATACGCGACGAACTGGTAGACACCGTGGCAAGGGCCCTTGCGGGCTGTGTGGCACTGGACAAGGCCGATGCCGACGCCCGCCTCGCGGCGGGCCTCATTTTGGCAGCATGGAGCACCGCTCTTCGCCAAGCGCACGGGACCTACCGCCAGCACCACGACGAAAAAGCGGCAGAGGCCGACTTTGTTGCCATTATCGACAAGGGGCATATCGCCGTAACGGCTGCCATGGCGGGCACGCCATACGTGTAATGCGCCTTTTAAACACCGGTGCTTTCACTAACAGCTGGGCTGTAGTGGTCAAGTAAATATTCAATTGGAAATATTCAATTGGACACCCACATTCAATTTTATTAGAAATCATGTACTTGTCAGTGATGTAACGGTGCAGCAGATAGTCTTACCTACATTCACATCCTGCTGGTGAGGACCTGGAGCCCGTTAAGTGCAGCGCTGAGCTGACGGGAGTGAAAGGACAGCCGAGACAGGACGTCGAGGCAGGTGAATACGTGCCGGGAGCGCGTATGAACCGGTGGCCGGGGAACGACCAGAGGCGAAGATTAAGCGAAACATGGGCGGTGGTTTTGGGTACTTTTGCCGAAACAAAAGTACCCCGGCTGCCGGGCCGGGACCCGGCGAGTAAAAGAATCACCAGCGTTCAAACAGCTCGAAAGAAATGCCAAACCCTGACAACTCACACCCAATAAAAAACCCGCCTTTCGGCGGGCTTTTTTATTGGCAGGATCACTCCCACTCAATAGTCGCTGGCGGCTTACCTGAGATGTCGTAAACAACCCGGCTGATGCCATCAATTTCATTGATGATGCGGTTAGACACCTTACCCAGCAGGTCGTAAGGCAGGTGCGCCCAGTGGGCGGTCATAAAGTCGATGGTTTCAACAGCGCGTAGGCTGACAACCCAGTCGTATTTACGGCCATCGCCCATCACGCCCACGGAGCGAACCGGCAGGAACACCACAAAGGCTTGGCTGACTTTGTGGTAGAGGTCGGCCTTGTGCAGCTCTTCGATGAAAATGGCATCGGCGCGGCGAAGGAGATCGCAGTATTCCTTTTTCACTTCACCCAGCACCCGCACGCCCAGGCCCGGCCCCGGGAAGGGGTGGCGGTAAAGCATGTCGTAAGGCAGGCCAAGTTCTAAACCGATTTTGCGCACTTCGTCTTTAAACAGCTCGCGCAGCGGTTCAACCAGGCCCATTTTCATGTCTTCTGGCAGGCCGCCAACGTTGTGGTGCGACTTAATCACATGCGCCTTGCCGGTTTTGGAAGCGGCAGACTCGATAACGTCGGGGTAGATGGTGCCCTGGGCCAGCCATTTGGCGTTTTCCATGCTCTTGGCATATTCATCGAACACTTCCACGAACACCCGGCCAATGGTTTTACGCTTGGCTTCAGGCTCGTCGATACCTTTAAGGGCGGACATAAAGCGCTCTTCGGCGTCGGCCTTGATGATGTTAAGGCCAAAGTGGTCACCGAACATTTCCATGACCTGTTCGCCTTCGTTGAGGCGCAGCAGGCCGTTATCAACGAACACACAGGTGAGCTTGTCGCCAATGGCGCGGTGCACCAGCATGGCGACTACAGAGGAATCCACGCCGCCAGAAAGGCCGAGGATAACTTCGTCGTCGCCCACTTGTTCTTTAATGCGGGCAACGGCGTCTTCAATAATGGCGCTGGAAGTCCACAGCGCGTCACAGCCGCAGATGTCGAGCACAAAGTGCTCAAGCAGGCGTTTGCCTTGGCGGGTGTGGGTGACTTCGGGGTGGAACTGCACGCCGTAGAAGCATTTTTCTTCGTTGGCCATAATGGCAAACGGGCAGTTGTCGGTTTTGGCAACAGTGCTAAAGCCTTCAGGAATGGCAACCACTTTGTCGCCGTGGCTCATCCATACGTCCAGCAGTGCAACGCCTTGGTCGTTCACCGCATCTTCGATGCCGTGGGTAAGCTTGGAGTCGGTTAACAGTTCAATTTGCGCATAACCGAATTCACGCTCCATAGAGCCTTCAACGGCGCCGCCCAACTGATGCGCCATGGTTTGCATGCCGTAGCAAATACCGAAAACCGGCACACCAGCATTAAACACATATTCCGGCGCGCGCGGGCTGCCGTCGGCGTGTACCGACTCCGGGCCACCGGAGAGGATAATGCCGTTGGGGGCGAAGTCGCGAATGTCTTCTTCGCTGACATCCCAGGCCCACAGTTCGCAATAAACGCCAATCTCACGGATGCGGCGAGCGATAAGTTGGGTGAACTGGGAACCGAAATCCAAAATCAGGATGCGGCTTTCGTGGATGTTCTTGGTCATTTTGGCCCTGCGTGTCAAAACGATAAAAATAAAAGCGCCGGCTCAGGGCCGGCGCCGTAACTTAGGAACCGGTGCGGTAGTTTGGCGCTTCTTTGGTGATGGTCACGTCATGAACGTGCGACTCACCCATACCGGCGCTGGTCACTTTGACAAACTGCGCTTTGGTACGCATGTCGTCGATGGTGGCGTTACCGGTCAGGCCCATTGAAGAGCGCAGGCCGCCCATCTGCTGGTGAATGATGTCTTTGACCTTGCCTTTATAAGGTACGCGGCCTTCGATGCCTTCTGGTACCAGCTTGTCGGCAGCGTTATCGCTTTGGAAGTAACGGTCGCTGGAGCCTTTGGTCATAGCGCCCAAGGAGCCCATGCCGCGGTAGGATTTAAAGGCGCGGCCTTGGTAGAGCTCGATTTCGCCGGGGGACTCGTCGGTACCGGCCAACATGCCGCCAACCATGACGCAGTTAGCGCCAGCAGCAATGGCTTTACAAATGTCGCCACTAAAGCGAATGCCGCCGTCGGCGATAACCGGAATACCGGTGCCTTCAAGGGCTTCTACCGCGTCAGAAACCGCGGTAATTTGCGGTACACCAACACCGGTAACAATACGGGTGGTACAAATGGAGCCTGGGCCGATGCCCACCTTAACCGCGTCAACACCGGCTTCAACCAGCGCCAGAGCGCCAGCCGGGGTAGCAACGTTACCGCCGATAATTTGAATATCAGGGAAGGCAGCGCGGGTTTCGCGAATACGCTGCAACACGCCTTCAGAATGGCCGTGGGAGGAGTCAATCAAAATGACATCCGCACCGGCAGCAACCAAAGCGGCTACGCGATCTTCGTTACCGGCACCGGCACCCACCGCAGCACCAACACGCAAACGACCACGGTCGTCTTTACAAGCGTTCGGCTTACGTTCGGCTTTTTGGAAGTCTTTAACGGTGATAAGGCCTTTAAGGTGGAAGTTGTCGTCCACCACCAGCACTTTTTCAACGCGGTGCTGTTGCATCAGGCGCTGAACTTCTTCGCGAGAAGTGCCGACCTTAACGGTAACCAGCTTCTCTTTGGGGGTCATTACCTCAGACACTTTACGGCCGTGGTCGGTGATAAAGCGCACATCACGGGCGGTGATAATGCCTTCAAGTTCACCAGACTTAGACACCACCGGGAAACCGGCATAGCCGTTTTCTTCGGTCAGCTTCAGCACGTCGGTAATGGTGAAATCAGCAGAGACACAGTCAGGCTCGGTAACCATACCGGCCACAAAGCGTTTTACTTTGCGAACCTCTTCGGCCTGCTTTTCAATGCTCATGTTTTTGTGGATAAAGCCGATGCCGCCTTCCTGGGCCAGGGCAATAGCCAGATTGGCTTCAGTTACGGTATCCATAGCCGCAGAAACCATCGGAATGTTCAGCTCGATTGTGCGCGTCAACTTGGTGCGCAGGTCGGCAGTATTGGGCAACACTTGGGAGTGTGCGGGGAGCAGGAGGACGTCGTCGAACGTCAATGCTTCTTTGATAACGCGTAGCATGGCAACAGCCTCACCGATGGATTAGTGGAAGGGACCTGGTATAGGTGTTGCCGCGGCATTCTAGCGCCGAGATGTGATTTGGGCAAATGCTTTTTGCATCTGATAGACTGCGCCAAAGTCAGACCAAGGGTAAGGCATGCGCCAAATCTTCTCCGTCACCCAATTAAACACCCAGGTTCGTTACGTGCTGGAAGACAGTTTAGGCATGGTCTGGCTGACCGGCGAGCTGTCTAACTTCAAATCTTACGGCTCCGGCCACTGGTATTTTTCCTTAAAAGACGACAAGTCGCAGGTGAGCTGCGCCATGTTTCGCGGCAAAAATACCGGCGTAACCTTTCGCCCCCAAGACGGCATGCAGCTGCTGGTAAGGGCGCGCCCCACCGTTTACGAACCGCGCGGTAATTACCAGCTGGTGGTTGAATTCATGGAACCGGCTGGCGACGGCCTCCTAAAACAGCAATTTGATGCCCTAAAAATGAAACTGGCCGCCGAGGGCCTGTTTAGCGATGCTCGCAAACGCCCGTTGCCCGCCCACCCCAAACGCATTGGGGTGATTAGCTCGCCGTCGGGGGCGGCGGTGCACGATATTCTTAACGTACTGAAACGCCGGGCACCCTTTTTGGACGTGGTGCTGTATCCGGCGCAGGTGCAAGGGGATAAATCGGCCGCCCAGCTTTGCCAGCAATTGCTAACGGCCAATCAACGGGCGGAAGTGGATGTCATTATTCTTGGCCGCGGCGGTGGCAGCCTGGAAGATTTGTGGAGCTTTAACGACGAGCAGCTGGCCCGCGCCATTGCCCAAAGCGCCATTCCGGTGGTGAGCGCCGTCGGCCACGAAACCGACGTTACCATTAGCGACTTTGTGGCTGACTTGAGGGCACCAACGCCTTCTGCCGCCGCCGAGCTGGTGTCCAGTCAGGCCGGGCTGATTAAAGACCGCTTCAACGAACTAGGCCTTAGGCTAACCGCACTTTGGCAAGGCTACCGGCGAGTACAACAAAGCCGCCAGCAAGAACTGAGCGAGCGCCTGTACCGCCAGTCGCCCGAGCGCAAACTGGAACGTGACAGCCAAAAGCTGGATGAGCTAAAACTGCGCCTACAGCGCGCCCTGCCCCGTTTACTTAGCCAGCAGCGCCAGCCCCTGGCGCTGTTAACGGCCAAGCTCAGCCACCACCACCCCGGCAAGCGCCTGGGCGAAGCGCAGTTGCAGTTAACGCGGCTAACAAGCGCCCTTGACCAAAGCCTTAATGGCTACCTTAACCAGCGCCGCCAGCAACAGCTGCGGCTTATCGACAAACTGCAATTGGTTAGCCCGCTGGCCACCTTGAGCCGTGGTTATGCCATTGCCCAAGACCAAACCGGCCAGGTTGTGGACAGCATCGACAAAGTGATGGTGGGCGACGTGCTTACAGTGCGGGTAAAAGACGGCGTGATTGAAACCGACATCAAAGACAAAAGCGCGCGCTAAGCCAATAAAACCGCGCACTGCAAAGCCAGCTTTACAAAGCCCCTAACCGGGGCTTTTTTGATAGCAAAAATATCCCTTGACCGGCGCTTGCCTTGGCCCTATAAAACGCGCCTCTTTCCATCCGTTGTAACCAGCAGCTACCGCTTGCTGGTCTGCCCGTTCGGGCGCTTGCGTTACCAGGTTCTATAGTGTGTTTCGTGGTGTTTTTTGCGTAAGGGATCGTTAAATGGATAAGGTTGTTGTTGCCGCTACCCAAATGTCTTGCAGCTGGGATAAAGCCGAAAACGTGGCGAAAGCCGAGGCCTTGGTGCGCCAAGCCGCCAGCGAAGGCGCGCAAATTGTGCTGCTTCAGGAGCTGTTTGAAACGCCCTACTTCTGCATTGAAGTCAACGAAGACTTCCACGCCCTGGCCACCAGCCTGGACGAAAACGACACCGTTAAGCGCCTGCAACAGCTGGCCAAAGAGTTGGCGGTAGTCATTCCCTTTTCCTGGTTTGAGCGCAGCGGTGTCGCCCGTTACAACTCGCTGGTGGTTATCGATGCCGATGGCAGCCTGCTGGATGTGTACCGCAAGGCACATATTCCCGACAGCGACGGCTACCTGGAAAAATACTATTTCAGCCCCGGCGACACCGGCTTTAAGGTGTGGAACACCCGCTACGCCAAAATCGGCATTGCCATCTGCTGGGACCAATGGTTCCCGGAAGCGGCGCGCGCCATGGCGTTAATGGGCGCCGAAATCTTGTTCTACCCCACTGCCATTGGCTCTGAACCCAGCCAGCCAGAGCTGGACAGCGCTGGCCAGTGGCAACGGGTGATGCAAGGCCACGCCGCTGCCAACTGCATGCCGGTGGTGGCATCTAACCGCATCGGTGTGGAAAAGGGCGTGCGCACCGCTACCGAAATTCGCTTTTTCGGCTCTTCTTTTATCACCGATCACACCGGTGCCAAAGTGGCCGAAGCCGGTCGCGACCAACAAGCGCTTTTGGTGCATAGCTTCGATCTGAAAAAAATTCGCTACCAGCGTGAAGCATGGGGGCTGTTCCGTGACCGCCGCCCAAGCCTTTACCGCAACCTGTTAACTCTGGATGGCAAGGTAGAGCACTGATGAGCAGCGAGCTCCCTACTCTGCCAGCGGCAGACGGCTTTCGGATGCCGGGCGAATTTGAACCCCACGAAGGGGTGTGGATGGCCTGGCCGGAACGCTCTGACAATTGGCGGTTTGGCGCAAAGCCGGCCCAGCGCGCTTTTATTGAAGTGGCAACCGCCATTAGCCAAACCACGCCGGTAACCATGGTGGTGTCGGCCAGCCAGTACAGTAATGCCCGGCGCAAGCTGCCGCCAGAGGTACGGGTGCTGGAAATGACCACCGACGATGCCTGGCTGCGCGATACCGGCCCCAGCTACGTGGTAAACGACATGGGCGAGCGCCGCGGCATAGACTGGCAATTTAATGCCTGGGGCGGCCTGAGCCATGGCTTGTATTTTCCCTGGCACAACGACAACGCCGTGGCCCGTAAAGTCTGTGAAAGCTATAGCGATGACGTTTATAAAGCGTCTTTTGTCATGGAAGGCGGCGCCATTCACGTTGATGGCCAAGGCACCCTGTATACCACCGAAGAGTGCCTGCTCAGCCCCGGCCGTAACCCCGGCTTAGCTAAAGACGATTTAGAGCAGCTACTGCGCCAATACCTGAACGTAGAGAAGGTGATTTGGCTGCCGCGGGGCGTTTTTCAAGACGAAACCACCGGCCATGTCGACAACCTGATGCAAGTCATTGCCCCCGGTGTGGTGGCGGTAACTTGGTGTGACGACCCCAGCGATGCCCAATATGAAAGCTCGCAAGAAGCCTTCAAAATATTAAGCGAAAGCACCGATGCCCGTGGCCGCCAGCTGGTTGTGCACAAGCTGCCCATGCCAGGGCCACTGTATTTGACTGAAGAAGAAGCCAGTGGCATTGACCAGTCCGGCGGTATGGACCGCATGAGCGGCACTCGCCTTGCTGGCTCTTACGCCAACTTCTTAATTACCAACAAACAAGTGGTGTTTCCCAAGCTCGATCCACTGCAAGACGATGCCGTAGCGGCACTGCTGGCCGAGCTGTTTCCGGGCTATTTAATTAGCGGTGTCGATGCGCGGGAGATTTTGTTGGGAGGGGGGAATATTCACTGTATCACCCAGCAAATTCCCCGGGTGTAAACGCTACTACGGTCATCAATACGGCGTTGGAAGCCTCCTCAAAATGCTCATTTACAACCTGTAAACTGCGCTTTTTCGGAGGCTTCCGCCTTGTCTCGATTTCCCTCGCTACGCGCGAAAGCCCGCTGATAAAAATCTAGGCTTGCGATACTGCGTTAAAACACTCATTTACTCGAACTGCGCTTTATCAAAGACCCCCGCCTTGCTTTGGCTTCACTAGGCTCCCGTTAGCAGCAATTACTGGCGTTTTTTGCTGAGTCGTTTTAAGTGCCCTGGATAAAACGGCTTTAACGCTTTATTTAACGTCACAAAAAACGACTCATTTAACACGGCCATGGATATGTAACGGCGAGTGATCCGAAAAATCCCCCTCACAAAAACGCCCTTGGCGGCGAGAAGATAATGCCGGTAAGCTGGTGAGCAAAGCCTCTGTATATAAAAAAGATGAGCAGCGAAAAGGTTTACCGAAAAAAGCCGGTGCAAGGGCGGTCAATTACTACGGTTGATACCATTTTGGAAGCCGCTACCCTGGTTCTTGAAAAAGAAGGGGAGCCTGCCATTACCACTACCCGCGTTGCCGAATTGGCTGGGGTATCGGTGGGTACCTTGTACCAGTATTTTAAAAACCGCGACGCCATTTTATTGGGCATTTTTGAGCGCCAGAAAAACCTCATTAGAAAACAAATGCAGGGCATTTTACGGCAGCAAAATGTGCCACCCTTGCAACCGGCCAGAGAGTTTATCCGCATTTTGGTGCAGTCTTTTGCCACCCGGCGCGGCGCTAAACGCCAGTTTGCCTTACTTGCCAGCATGATGGCTGAATCGCCCCATGCACAGCCGTTGCTCAATGAAATTACCGAGGCAGCACTGGCGCACTGGGAATATTACCTGCCCAGCATTGATGAAAGCATCGCCCAACAACGCCGTATCGATGCCTTTGTGATGACAAGAGCGTTACTGGGCGTTTTACAACGCGCAGCGATAGAAGAGGTGCCTTTTATTAAAAGCCAGGCCTTTGAAGAAGCCCTTTTGCAGATAGTGATGACCTTTTCACCATTAGCCAAACTGTAACAAGGTGTTCGTACTGTAACAAACAGCCTGAAAATCAGCCGCAAACCTGAAAACAAAAAAAGCCGCCCACCATAAAACTGCCATTTAAATTCAGATAACGCGCTGAAATAGTTAATCTATTTTTGCTTCCCCTTTCGTTTTAACAATATGAATTTAATGCGAATCGACAATAAAGGTCTCGACCGTATGATCGAACCCTAGGCTTTTTATCGTCGAGGGTGCTGTGTTTAATCGTTCCAGCTCTATCCATTCCACTTTTTTTCATGCAACGACCTTTTTGAAAGGGTGGCGCAGGCCTAGCCTGTTATTGATAGCCGTCTGCGCCCTCGCCGGTTGTAAGCCTAAAATGTCTCTCGAATCGACGGCAACACCCAATGTTGCGGTGATGTCTGCGAAAGTGGCGGATGTACCGCACTACCTGGAGACAACAGGCCAAGCCAGCGCCTTTCACCAAGTCGCCATTGTCGCCAGGGTAGCGGGCACCTTAACCGCCATTCATTACCAAGACGGCCAGCAGGTAAGCCAAGGCCAATTGCTGTTTGAGATTGACCCGGCCACCTATCAGGCACAATTGCAGCAAGCCCAGGCCAGCCTGAAGCAGGCGAAGGCCAGCTACCGCAATGCCCAGTTGATGCTTGAGCGTGAGCAGAACCTGTTAAAGCGGCATATGACGGCGCAGTCTGATGTGGACTCAGCCCTGGCCAGCAGAGACAGTGCTAGCGCGCAAATTCAGTCAGCCGAAGGCGATATTGCTCTCGCAAAATTGAACTTAGGTTATACCCGCATTCGCGCCCCTTTTAGCGGCGTAATGTCAGCCCACCAGGAAGATGTGGGGAGTTTGGTCGGCCAAAATGGGGTTACAACGCTGGCAACCTTGGTACAGCAAAGCCCAATTTACGTTGACTTTACCCTTGCCTCACAAGACATCCAGCAAGTGCAGCAAGCCCTGCAAGGGCAAGCCGTTACCTCAATAGCGGTGCAAGCGGGTTTATCGGCCGCGGCGCATTACGGCCTCGAGGGACACTTGGATTACCTGGCCCCCAGTGTTGATGAACAAACTGACACCCAGGCGTTTAGGGCCGTGTTCACTAACGCTGAACGCGCGCTGCTACCGGGGCAATTTGTCCGTTTGCGGTTAAAGCTGGGGCAATATCACCATGCCCTGCTGCTGCCCGACAGCGCCATTGGCACCGAGCAGAACGGCCGTTATGTGATGGTGGTTAACCAAGACAACAAGGTCGAGCGCAAGGCGGTGTCGGTAACGGCAGGGCCAACAGGCTGGCAACGGGTGGAAAGCGGCTTGCAGCCAAACCAGAAAGTGGTGGTAAGCGACATTACCCGGCTGCGCGCAGGCATGAGTGTTAACACCCACCCTAGCGATAAGCCTTTACATCTTCTGTCTGATGCTCAACAAACGTCACCTGCACTAGGTTCGTCTCACCATGTTTTCTAAATACTTTATTGAACGGCCGGTCTTCGCCAACGTTATTGCCTTTATTACCTTGCTGCTAGGCGCCGTTGCCTTTTTTCAGCTGCCGGTATCGCAATACCCTAATGTAGTGCCACCGACAGTGCAGGTAAGCACCACCTTTCCTGGCGCCAGTGCCAAAACGGTGATGGAAACGGTAGGCCTGCCAATTGAGCAGCAAGTGAACGGCGTACCGGGCATGCTGTATATGCGCTCAACCAGCAGCAGCGACGGGCAGTACAAACTGACGGTCACCTTTGAGATAGGCTCCGACCCCGATAAAGACGCCATTTTGGTGCAAAACCGTCTCTCCGACATCACCGCCAAGTTGCCAGGCGCGGTGCAAAACCAAGGGGTTAGTGTACGCAAGCGCTCAACCTCGATATTGGAATTTATCACCCTCGAGTCTGATTCAAGCCAATACGACAGCCTTTACCTGGCTAACTATGCCCGTATTCACTTGCAAGATGAACTGGCACGGGTGCCTGGGGTGGGCGACGTGAATATCTTTGGTTCCGGCACCTACGCGATGCGCGTGTGGTTAGACCCTGCCAAGCTCACTGCCGCCAACTTAACCCCTAACGATGTCATTCAAGCCATCAAGGCCCAAAGCCAAAATGTCGCCTCTGGCGCACTGGGCATGCCGCCCTTGGTGGGTAAAAATGGCTTCCAGTACACCATCAATGTTGATGGTTCCCTCGATAAAGCCCCTGACTACGGCAACATTGTGGTTAAAGCCGCCAACGACCACGGCGGCAGGCTGGTGTTGGTTAAAGATCTAGGCCGGGTAGAGCTGGGGTCAAATAACTACGGGCAGGTATTTCGCCTTAACGGTAAACAAACCGCCGCATTGGCCATTTACCAGTTACCGCAAGCCAATGCCCTTGATGTGGTAAAAGCGGTCAATACCAAAATGAAGCAGCTATCGGCTGACATGCCAGCGGGCATTCACTATAGCGTGCCGTTCAATACCACCAGCTTCGTTGATGCCGCGGTGCACGAGGTCTACAAAACCCTCATTGAAGCCTGCTTCATCGTTTTAGCCGTTATTTTACTTTTCTTGCAGGACTGGCGGGCAACACTGGTACCTGCCACCACGGTGCCAATTACCTTGGTGGGCGCCTTTGGCGCGATGGCCCTGCTGAGCTTTTCATTAAACATGTCGACGCTCTTTGCTTTGGTGCTGGTAATAGGCATTGTTATTGATGACGCCATCGTCATTGTTGAAGGCACCGCCCGTCACCTTGAGGAAGGGCTGTCTGGGCGGCAAGCGGCAATAAAGGCCATGGGCGAATTATCTGGCCCCATTGTCGGCATTACGCTGGTACTGCTGTCGGTATTTTTGCCGTCAGCCTTCTTACCCGGCTTAACCGGCCAGCTATACGCACAGTTCGCCTTAGTTATTGCCTCAACGGCGCTTATTAGCGCCATCAATGCCATAACCCTAAAACCCACTCAGGCAGCGCTTTGGATGCGCGCACCCAAACCGGTGGAACAACGGTTTTGGCTCTACCGCCGTTTTGAGCGCGGCTTTGGCAAACTGCAGCGTGGCTATAGCCGCCTGTTAGCCTTGTTACTCAAACGGCCAATAACGGTATCTTGTACCGGATTGGTGCTGGTTGCCTTAGCTTTCTGGGGACTGACGCGGGTGCCATCGGGCTTTTTGCCTCTGGAAGACCAAGGCTTTTTAGCCGTGGCCGTCACCTTACCTGATGGCGCCTCGCTGGCCCGAACCGATGCCACCTTAAAGCAAGTGAATACCTTGGCCCAAAAGGTGCCTGGAGTAGAAAACGTGGTCACGGTGGCGGGGGTATCGCTGATTGACGGCAATGCGTCAGAGTCGAGTGCAGGCCTGGCTTATGTGGTGCTCAAACCCTGGGATGAGCGCGGCAAGTCCGAAGGGTTAGTGCCCACCTATCTAGCCTTAAGAAAGCAGCTATCAGCGCTCACCGACGGCTCGGCGCTGGTGATCCCTCCGCCCTCTATTACCGGTATCGGCAATAGCGGTGGCTTTACCATGCAGGTGGAACTTCGCGACGGCAGCTTTGACTTTACCCGGTTAAACGATGCCGCCCAGCAACTGGCCAACCAGGCCAATAAGTCGGGGTTAAGCGGCGTGCGGATGAAGGCCAACTTCACCGCCCCACAATATGACCTGCGTGTTGACCGCCATAAAGCGGCAACCTTGGGGGTGAATGTTGACGACATTTTCAGTGTGCTTAAGGGCTACTTAGGATCTTCCTTCGTGAATAACTTCACCCGCTTTGGCCACACCTTCCCGGTGTTTGTTCAGGCGCAATCAGATGCGCGGCTGTTAAGCGCCCAAGTCGGCCAGCTCAAGGTGAAAAGTGCCAATGGCAAAATGGTGCCCTTGCAAGCACTGGTGACATTAACGCCCAAGGTCGGCCCTTCACTCATCACCCTCTATAACCTCTATCCCAGTGCCACCCTCATTGGCCAAACCCAGCACGGCTTAAGCTCAGGGCAAACCATGGCTAAGCTTAGCAAGGTCGCTGACCAGCAGTTGCCCAGAGGCATGGGCCATGAATGGACCGACATGTCTTATCAGCAGCAAGTGGCTGGCGACCAAATCTATTACGCCTTTGCGTTGGCGTTGGTGCTGGTGTACTTCGTGCTGGCGGCCCAGTACGAAAGCTGGTTTACGCCGCTGGCGGTGGTGCTGTCGGTACCGCTGGCGCTGCTGGGTACGGTGGGCGTGCTGCTGGCCATTGGTATTGCCAATACCCTTTACACCCAAATTGGCTTGATATTGCTGGTGGCCCTGGCGGCGAAAAATGCCATTTTGATTGTGGAGTTCGCCCGGGATCTGCGGGTTGAAGAGAAGCTTTCACTAACAGAGGCAGCGCTCAAGGCCGGGCAACTGCGGCTAAGGCCCATTTTAATGACCTCGCTGGCCTTTATTCTGGGCATGGTGCCCTTGGTTCTGGCCCATGGCGCTGGCGCCAATGCCAGTAAATCTATCGGCATTTCGGTGGTAAGCGGCATGACCATCTCAACACTGCTGAGTATTTTTGTGGTGCCCGCCTTCTTTGTGCTGTTTAAAGCCATGGAAGAGCGCTGGTATAGCCGCCACAAAGGCTAAAAAAAGGCCGCGCCCAGTTGGGTGCGGCCTTTTTGTTAGGGGGCAAGCCCTGCTTAGGCTAGCGCCGTGCTAATGCTGACCTCGGTGCTGGTCATCAGCTTATGAATGGGGCACTTATCGCCGATGTCGACCAGTTTGGCCTTTTCGTCATCGCTCAAGTCCCCTGCCATCGCCAGCGTTACCGATAATTGGTATTTGCCTTTGCGCTCCTCACTGTCGTCGCGGCTGACCGTGACGGTGAGCGTTTCTAGCGGCAGTTTTTTATGGCGGGCATAAAGAAAAATGGTCAGTGCCTTACAGGCCCCCAGCGACAAGTCAAAATAGTCGTGGGGGTCGGGCGCGGTGCCCTCGCCGCCCAGCGCTTGGGGCACATCGGCAAACAAGGCGTCAAAGTGTTCAACCTGCACGCGGTGGCGCAGTTTTCCCGCTTCTACGGTTTCAAGGGTGATCATGGCGTTCCTTCGGCAAGTACGGTGCTTCCAGCATAAACCGAAAAATGCCGCGCACCCTAACAACAAAGGCGCCCTTTGGCGCCTTTGTCAGTTACTTGCGAGAGCGAATGTATTTCATCAAGCGCTTACGCTTACGCTGCTGCGACAAGGTCAGGCTGTTTTTCTTGCCGGCAAAGGGGTTTTCCCCTTCTTGGAATTCCACATGGATGGGCGTACCAATAACCTGCAGCGATTTACGGAAGTAATTCATCAGGTAACGCTTGTAAGACTGTGGCAGCTTTTCAACCTGGTTACCGTGAATGATGATCCGCGGCGGGTTATAACCACCGGCGTGGGCATATTTGAGCTTCACCCGGCGGCCAGACACCAACGGCGGCTGGTGGTCGTCTTGCGCCATTTGCATAATGCGGGTCAGCTTAGAGGTAGACACCCGCTGGGTGGCAGACGCAAAGGCTTCGTTAACCGACTCAAACAAGTTACCCACTCCGGAGCCATGTAGCGCCGAGATAAAGTGCAGCCGGGCAAAATCAATGAAGCCTAACCGGCGGTCAAGCTCGCGCTTAATGTCTTCACGGTCGTCCTGGCTAAGGCCGTCCCATTTATTCACCACCAATACCAAGGCGCGGCCAGCGTTGAGCACATGGCCCAAGAGGTTCAAGTCTTGGTCAGACAAGCCTTCGCGCGCGTCCATGGTGAGCAGCACCACGTTGGCGTCTTCAATGGCTTGCAGGGTTTTTACCACTGAGAATTTCTCAACGGTATCGTCAATGCGGCCACGGCGGCGCACACCGGCGGTGTCGATGATGATGTAATTCTTGCCGTCGCGCTCCATGGGAATGTACACCGAGTCGCGCGTGGTGCCGGGCATATCAAATACCACCACCCGTTCTTCACCCAAAATGCGGTTGGTCAGGGTCGACTTACCGACATTGGGGCGGCCAACAATGGCAATTTTTACCGGCAGGTCGGCATAGGGAATGGCTTCGGCTTCTTCGTCGTCTTCGATAGCGTCAACGTCGATAAGCTCCTGGCCCAGCACATCGGCCAGGGCTTCAGAGGCTTCATCTTCCGACTCGGTAATTTTGGCTACGACCGGAATAAGGGCGTTATCTAATAGCTGGGTAACACCACGGCCATGGGCGGCGGCTATTTGCCAAATCTCGCCAAGGCTTAGCCCCCAAAATTCGGCGCAGGCCGAGTCGGCATCGATGCCGTCAATTTTGTTGGCAACCAAGAACACCGGCTTGTTGAGTTGGCGAATATAGCGGGCAATGGCTTCGTCAGCCGCGGTTAGGCCGTCGCGGGCATCTACCAGCATCATCACCACATCGGCTTCTTCCATCGCCAGCAAGGATTGCTTGGCCATGGCAGCGTCGATGCCCTTTTCGTCGCCTTCAATACCGCCGGTATCAACCAGGATGAAGTCATGCTCGCCATAGCGGGCTTGGCCGTATTTACGGTCGCGGGTCAGGCCGGGGTAATCGGCCACCAGGGCGTCACGACTGTTGGTCAATCGGTTGAACAATGTTGATTTGCCCACATTGGGGCGCCCAACCAGGGCCACTACGGGAAGCATGATAGTCCTCTCAAAGCAAAACGGCCGCATGATGCGGCCGCGTATTGTTCCGTTTTCGGCGGACTTAGTCCAGCTTAATCATGTAAATGTCGCCGTCACGTGACTGTACAACCAGTTTACCGTCTACCACCAAGGGGCGCGCATAAAGACCGGAGTCATTAATTTGGTCGCGGCCAAGCAGTTTGCCGGTATCACGGTCGAACCAATGCAGGTAGCCTTCGAAGTCGCCTACAACCACTTTGTTACCTACCACTGTCGGGGCGGTCACGCGGCGGTTAAGCAGCATTGGCTGGCTCCATTTTTCCAAGCCATTACGACGGTCAATATCGTAAAGGGTGCCGGTGGAGTCAGTGATGTAGAGATCGAAACCGTCGATATCCATGGCGCGGTACGACGAATAGTCACGTTTCCACATCGGGCGGCCAGAGCGCATGTCAATGGCAACCAATTCGCCATTATAGGCAATGGTGTACACCACAGGGCCAACCACGATAGGGGAACCGTCAACGTCGCGCAGCAGCTCAAGGGCGTTATCGCCTTTGGCTGGGGAAATAGGTTGTTCCCACGCTGCCAGGCCACTGTCGAGCAGCACGGCTGCCAACTTGCCGTCTGGGGTACCCACCAGCGCGGCACCTTGTACGGTTGCCGGGGCAGACACGCCTCGCAGGGTCAACGACGGTACGTCTTGGTCATAAACCCATTTTTGCTTGCCGGTACCTTCGTCCAAGGCCACCAGTTTGCCAGAGGTAGTGTTAACCAAGATAAGGCCAGCATCAGGCACCGGTGACGCCATGGCTTCGCCAGGCACTTGTGCGGTCCACAAGGTTTTACCGGTTTTCTCATCCAGGGCGTAAACAAAGCCATTTTCAGAGCCGATGTAAACCTTACCAAAGCCGGATGATACACCACCGGACAAACGCATGTCGGAACGGTCACCAAAGAACGACTTGGCGGCACCTAAATCCACTTTCCAGATGGTATCGCCATTGGTGGGATCTAAGGCTTCAACCACCCCTTCACGAGAGGCGGCAAAAATTTTGTCGTAGTTGTAGTTGGGCGCCAGGTTAGTGAAGTAATCACCAACACCGTCACCCACAGAGGTATCCCAAACCACGGAATCATCGACTTTATTGTCAAAAGGAACCAATACCGCAGGTTTACGTACTTCTTCGCTGGAACTACAACCCACCAGGGCAACAGTAACCAGCGCAACGCCGGCCAATGCCGACCATTTAGACCATCCGCTCATGCTTAGCCTTTGCTATCCAAAGATTCGAGTTTTAATTGCAAGGCCGGGGAGCCTTCCTGACCGGTCATGGCTTCTTGATAGGCACTACGAGCCGCAGCCAGGTCGCCTTCCTTGACGGCGATATCACCCAAAAGTTCCTTTGCATCAGCTTCGTATGCTTTATTTTTGACCAAGGCCACAGTGGCTTTCGCCCCTTTCAAATCGCCTTTAGCCAATTGAACACGGGCTTTACGCAGGTTAAAAATGGACTTCAGTACGTCGGTGTCAGCGTGAGCAACCGCTTGGTCAAGGTACACCAGGGCTTTGTCCAGCTGGTTCTTGTCAACGGCGTCTTTAGCTAGACGCGCCGCCATCATTGAAGGGTATTCACCGGCGGCGTCTGATTTGACAAAGGCTTCACCGGCAGCGAGGTCGCCAGATTCTACTTTTTTCAGGGCAACGGCATAGGCCTCAGAGGCTTTCTCCTGATTGCCACTTTGGTGGCCGCTATACCAGTGCCAACCATAGATGGCAGCCAAAGCAATAACGACACCGGCAATCACGCCGTTACCGTGTTCGCCCCAAAAGCGCTTAATCGCTTCAACTTGTTGTTCTTCGGTGCTGTAAATTTCCACGCCGGATTATCCTTTTTATCGTTGTTCGAGATGGCTGGCTAGTTGCGCCATATCAACAGTGTTTTGAGTGCCATCTTTAAGATCCTTCACGGTAACCTGGCCTGCGGCCAATTCGTCATCGCCAAGGATCAAAGCCCAACGCGCCCCGCTTTTATCAGCGCGTTTAAGCTGCTTCTTGAAATTGCCGCCACCACAGTGGCACATCAAACCCAGCTCTGGCAACTGCTGGCGCAGCTGCTGCGCGAGGGCAAATGCCTGACGTTCTGCCGCTTCACCCATGGGGCAAAGATAGGCATCCACCACCGGCTTCACTTGCTCGGTTTTACCTAACGCCTCAACCAACAGCACTAAGCGTTCCAGGCCCAAACCGAACCCCACACCTTGGGTGGCTTTGCCGCCCAGCTGTTCCACCAAGCCGTCATAGCGGCCACCGGCACAGACGGTGCCTTGTGCCCCTAAACTGTCGGTGACCCATTCAAAAACGGTGCGGTTGTAGTAGTCCAAGCCACGCACCAAGCGCTCGTTGATGCGGTATTCGATACCCACTTGCTCCAAAAGTGCCTTAAGACCTTCAAAATGTGCTTTTGACTCTTCATCCAAGTAATCGTGCAGACGCGGCGCGTCTTTCAGCACGGCCTGGATGTGGGGGTTTTTGGTATCCAGCACCCGCAGTGGGTTGGAGTACATGCGGCGCTTGGCGTCTTCGTCCAGCACATCAACATGCTGTTCCAAAAAGGCAATAAGCACGTCACGGTACTTGGCGCGGGCTTCACTGCTACCAAGGCTATTGAGCTCTAAGGTTACGTGTTCTCTGATGCCCAGCTTTTCCCAGAGGGTGGCTGACAGCAAGATGACTTCGGCATCAATGTCGGGGCCAGCCAAACCGTATGCTTCCACCCCAAACTGGTGGAATTGGCGATAACGGCCTTTTTGCGGGCGCTCATGGCGGAACATCGGCCCCATGTACCAAAGGCGCTGCTCTTGGTTGTACAACAGCCCGTGTTCAATACCGGCACGCACCGCACTGGCGGTGCCTTCAGGACGCAGGGTCAGGCTGTCGCCGTTGCGATCGGCAAAGGTATACATTTCCTTTTCAACGATATCGGTGACTTCACCAATAGAACGTTTAAAAAGGTCGGTGGATTCGACGATGGGGGTACGAATTTCGCTGTACCCAAAAGACGAAACGGTGGCACGAATAGCGCTTTCTACGTACTGCCACAGCGGTGATTCGCTGGGCAGACAGTCATTCATACCACGGATGGCTTGGATGCTTTTCACTTAAGGACTCGGCAATCAAAAGTGCCCAAAGTCTTAGCCTTGGGCAGGTTAGTGCATCAACTCGGAATTAATCCTGGCTCTTGGTGGGGATCCGCTGGTTCATGAAAGCCACTTTGGCCCGAATACGGGCTTCCAGTTCATCAACCAGGTTGTCGTTATCGAGACGCTCTTTTTGGCGTTCGCCATCGACATAATAACCGCTCTTACGAGTGGCCCCTGCCAACCCTAGATCAGAGACCAGGGCTTCACCCGGGCCATTAACCACACAGCCTATCACAGACACGTCCAGAGGTGTGGTGATGTCTTCCAGGCGATTTTCCAAAGCGTTAACAGTGCCGATAACATCGAACTCTTGGCGAGAACAGCTAGGGCAAGCAATAAAGTTAATGCCGCGGGAGCGGATACGCAGGGATTTGAGGATATCAAAACCGACTTTTATTTCTTCAACCGGATCGGCGGCCAGCGATACCCGCAGGGTGTCGCCAATGCCTTCACTGAGCAGCATGCCAAGGCCAATGGCCGATTTTACCGAACCACTGCGGGCGCCGCCGGCTTCGGTAATACCCAAATGCAAAGGCTGCTTAATCTGCTTGGCAAGTAAACGGTAGGCGCCAACGGCCAGGAAAACATCAGAGGCTTTGACCGACACTTTGAACTGGTCAAAATTAAGACGGTCGAGAATGTCCACATGGCGCATGGCAGACTCCACCAGCGCTTCTGGTGTCGGCTCGCCGTATTTTTCCTGAATGTCTTTCTCTAAAGAGCCGCCGTTGACACCGATACGAATAGGAATGTTTTTATCGCGAGCAGCATCGACTACGGCGCGAATACGTTCTTCCTTGCCGATATTACCCGGGTTGATACGCAGGCAGTCGGCACCGTATTCCGCCACTTTTAAGGCGATGCGGTAATCGAAGTGGATGTCGGCAACTAACGGAATATTGACCCGTTCTTTGATGGCCTTAAAAGCTTCGGCGGCTTCCATGGTGGGCACAGACACCCGTACGATATCGGCACCGACCCGCTCAATGGCTTCAATTTGCGCCACTGTGGCTTCCACGTCGGTGGTACGGGTGTTAGTCATGGACTGCACGGCAATGGGCGCCCCGTCCCCAATAGGTACCTTACCTACGTAAATACGGGTAGATGGACGGCGCACAATGGGCGACTCATGCTGCATAGCTTACTCGACTCAGTTTTTGGGCAGAGTCAGCTTCGCAAGGTGACTGGCTCTAAAGCCCGATAAATCTACTGGTTGCCCCTGGAATGTCATGGTGACAGTTTCCGGAGCCCCCAACCTTATTGAATAGGGTGCCTGTGCATCCAAGGTGAAAGATTGACCTTTGGTTTTCACCCCTTCAAGCACTCTTTTACCGGTGGCATCTTCGATTCTAACCCAACAATCGCCACTAAAGGAGATCTCTAGCGTTTTGGTTGCCGCCACCGGTGCCTGCGCTTGCGCTGTGACAGGCTCTGCGGCAGCGCTATCAGCCGCAGTATTGGTGCTATTAGCTTGTGATTGTGCTGGCGTATCTTGCGGATTATCACCGCTGGTGTTGTCTTCAGCCACTGCATCATCGGTACTTTGGCCAAGGTCGACACCGTCATCACTGCCGGGCTGCGCTTGCTGCGGGTCGGCCGGGGTAGCCACTTCGGTCTTCGCTTGCGCTTGGGTAGCCGGGCCCTTATTAACCACGCTACTGGTTGATGTTGCTTGCTGGTAACCGAAATAAATCAGCACCCCAACAAAGGCCAAGCCTATCAGCCAGGTGACAATGGTTAGCCAACTGTCGGATTTTTCGCGGGAGGTGCGTTTAGAAAAGCTTTGCATATTGCTCTCGACCTGGCTTTTTAAGCGGTCGGAGCTCAGTTCTGCCATCACGTCCTGCTCTTGTAACTCCAGCAAGCGGCAATAGGCACGAATGTAGCCCTTGGTGTAGGTGGCCGGGGAATTGCGATCGTAATCGTCCTGCTCCAGCTTCTCGACCACAGAGGCTCTGAGGTTAAGGCGCTTGGCAACATTATCAATGGTCCATCCCCGCTCTTCTCGGGCCTGGCGCAGTAGCTGGCCGGCACTAAGCGTGTTGTTCTCTTCGCTTGGTTCTGCCATCAGTAATCATTACTCCGATATTGTTGGCTGAATGGTGAGTCAGGGAATTTTGAAATAAGTTCCTCACCATATTGCTGAACGCCCTGTTGATTGCCGGTTCGTTTGGCTAATTTAAGACCAAGAAACAAACTTTGCGGGCTGGGCCTGGCGATACGCTCATAGCGGCTAAGATACCCACGGGCACCGGCATAATCACCTTTTGCGAACAGCACTTCAGACATGCCTAATAGAGAAGCGGCACGACGAGCATCATGACTTAAGGCGCTGGCGTAAAATTGTTCAGCATCGCCCAAGTTACCTTCTAACCGAGAACAGGTACCGGCGTTTTCATAAGCACCCGCCACTTTGATATAGCCAGGCGCCTTGACCGCCTTAAGAAAATATTTCACCGATTCGTCGTAGCGGCCAATGCCGCACAAGAAGGCCCCGAAATTATTCAGCGCTTCTCCATTATCTGGGTCGAGGTCGATAGCACGGCGGTAAGCTTGTTCAGCCAACGCCGTTTCACCCACCTTTTGGTAGTAGTAGCCCAGGCTGTAATAAACCTGCGGCATTTTTGGCGCGTATTCCTGCGCCTTTAAGAGGTTCATCTTGGCCTGGGCGGTATCGCCATTGCGAAGGTATGCCAGGCCAAGCTGCATGCGGGATTTGGCTGCCGCGATAGGGTCGAACTCTTTAGGGGTAACCGGGTTACCTTGGCTGTCATAGGTTTGGGTGACACAGCCCCCCACAGCCAATAGCAAGGTCAGAATGAAGAGTCGAGCGCGGCGGTTCGCCATAATCGAGCCTGTGTAATCTGTTGAGATCTCACACCATTTTTACTGAAATACCGTCACCTTGCATCTGTTTTTTCAGAACCCGTTTAGTGCGGTCGACCACATCACCGGCCAACTGACCACAGGCAGCGGCAATATCATCACCGCGGGTTTTACGTACTATTACGGTAAAGCCGTATTCCATCAACACCTTAGAGAAACGGTCGATGCGAGAGTTGGAACTGCGGCCGTAAGGTGCGCCTGGGAAGGGGTTCCAGGGAATAAGGTTGATTTTGGCAGGCGTATCTTTCAAGCACTTGGCTAACTGATGCGCCTGTTCCATGGAGTCATTGATGTGATCAAGCATCACATACTCTACGGTCACCCGGCCCTTGTTGGCGTTGGATTTGGCCAAGTAGCCACGAACCGAGGCCAGGAAGGTTTCGATATTGTATTTTTTGTTGATAGGCACAATTTCGTTGCGAAGCTCGTCGGTGGGCGCATGCAGGCTAATCGCCAGCGCCACATCAATCATATCGCCCAGTTTATCCAGCGCCGGCACCACCCCGGAGGTAGAAACCGTGACCCGTCGTTTCGACAAACCATAGGCCAAATCGTCAAGCATCAGTTCCATGGCGGGCACGACGTTAGCCATATTCAATAGCGGCTCGCCCATACCCATCATCACCACGTTGGTAATGGGTTTGATGTTGGAATTGGCTTGCGGGCCCAGTACTTTGGCGGCACGCCAAACCTGGCCAATGATCTCGCTAACCTTAAGGTTACGGTTAAAGCCTTGCTGGGCAGTCGAGCAAAAGGTGCATTCAAGGGCGCAACCGACTTGTGACGACACACACAGCGTAGCCCGGTCTTTTTCAGGAATATAAACCGCTTCCACTTCCTGACCACCCGACACAGTAAGTGCCCACTTGATGGTGCCATCACTGGAACGCTCTTCCTGGGAAATTTCTGGCGCCTTAACCACACAACGGGCTTTCAGTTTTTCCCGCAGTACCTTGTTGATGTTGGTCATGTCATCAAAGTTATCGACCCCGAAGTGGTAAATCCACTTCATCACCTGTTCGGCACGAAAGGGCTTTTCATCCATTTCGGCGAAAAAAGCACGCATCTGTTCGCGCGTGAAATCCAACAGGTTGATTTTGCCTTCACTCATGGCATGACCTCAGTTACTACGGCTCGACGGCCGGGCATTGTACAGTTTATAACCACAACAACAAAGGGGGGCAGAGCCCCCCTTTGCAGTATAAAACGCTTTATTTTAGCGAGTGCGAGCGCAAACTTCAGTTTCAGTAAAGAAGTAGGCGATTTCGCGAGCGGCAGATTCTTCAGAATCAGAACCGTGCACAGCGTTTTCGTCGATGCTTACCGCGTAGTCGGCGCGCAGAGTACCCGCCAGAGCCTCGGAAGGATTGGTCGCACCCATGATTTCACGGTTTTTCAGAACGGCGTTTTCACCTTCCAGAACCTGAACCATGATCGGGCCAGAAGTCATGAAATCAACCAGGGCTTTGAAGAAAGGACGCTCTTTATGCTCGGCGTAAAAACCTTCAGCTTGCTCGCGAGACAGGTGCTGCATTTTAGCGGCAACAATTTTCAGACCAGCGGTCTCAAAACGGTTATAGATAGCACCGATCACGTTCTTGGCTACAGCGTCAGGCTTGATGATGGAGATGGTACGTTGAACAGCCATGGGGCTCCGTCCTCAACAAAAATTAGGGTTTAGGGTTCTAAAATGGCCGCACAGTATATGCCAACTTTAGGGCCCTGAAAATGTCGGACTAATGACAACGACCGATTTTCCTACAATTAGCCTTCAAATTCGTCCAACCAGATCATGAAAATAGCTTCCAAGGTGCGCTCATTAGACGCTTGGGGGTCATCGTCAAAGTCTTCTAAAGCACAGATCCATTGATGCATATCGGTAAAGCGTACCGTTTTTGGGTCAAGTTCGGGGTCACGGTCATAGAGGGCTTCGCCCAATTCACGTGTGTCGGTCCACTTCAGGCCCATGATGCTCTCCTTTACGGCGTTAAAAAAGGCACCCAAAGGTGCCTTTTTTTAGTGTTCTTCCCGCGCCAGGTTGATGGTGTATTTGGGTATATCCACCACCAAGTCGTCGTCAGCCACTTTGGCTTGGCACGACAAACGCGATTCCGGCTCAAGGCCCCAGGCTTTATCAAGCATGTCGTCTTCTAATTCGTCAGATTCTTCCAACGAATCAAAACCTTCACGCACAACCACATGGCAAGTGGTACAGGCACAAGATTTCTCGCAAGCATGCTCAATCTCGATGCCATTTTTCAACGCCACATCCAGAATGCTCTCGCCTTTGGCCGCCTCTACCGCCAAGCCATCTGGGCAAAGTTCTGCATGGGGTAAAAATACAATCTTGGGCATCTTACACCTCGTCTACTTTATGGCCAGCGAGGGCCTTACGAATACTGTCATCCATACGGCGCGCAGCAAACTGCTCACTGGCTTTGTCAACGGCTTCAATAGCCTCTTTAATGGCATCAGGATCGCTACCCTCTGCCGTTTTCGCCAGCACCTTAAGGGCGCCAATAATCGCTTGCTGTTCGTCACCGGCCAGTAAGCGGTCGCCGTCAGCGGCCAGCGCCGACACCAGAGCCTCGTTAACGCGGCGCGCTTCTACTTGCTGCTCGGCAAGCATCCTGGCCGCCATATCGTCTTTGGCGTTGGTCATGGCGTCTTGGATCATGTCCGCCACTTCGGTGTCAGATAAACCATAAGACGGCTTAACCTGAATACTGGTTTGATGGCCGGTGGATTTTTCCATCGCGGTAACCGACAACAAGCCATCAGCGTCCACTTGGAAGGTAACCCGAATATGGGCCGCACCAGCCGCCATCGGCGGAATATCCGTCAGCACGAAACGGGCAAGAGAGCGGCAGTCTTTCACCATTTCCCGCTCACCTTGCAGCACGTGCATGGCCATGGCGCTTTGGCCATCTTTAAAGGTGGTAAATTCCTGCGCCCTTGCCACCGGAATGGTGGTGTTACGGGGTACGATTTTTTCCACCAAGCCGCCCATGGTTTCAAGCCCCAGCGACAGCGGAATAACATCCAATAGCAGCAATTCGCTATCGGGTTTATTACCCACCAATATATCGGCCTGAATGGCAGCGCCAATGGCCACCACTTCGTCAGGGTTGATGCTGGTCAGTGGCTCTTTTGCGAAAAACTCGCCAACGGCGCTACGCACCCGAGGCACCCGGGTAGAACCGCCCACCATCACCACTTGTTGCACCTCTTGGTGTTCAACTTCGGCATCGCGTACCGCGCGGCGGCAAGCCAGCAAGGTGCGTTTAACCAGCGGTTCAATAAGGGCATCGAACTGTTCGCGGCTCAGTTCAGCCGTCAACGACTCACCATCAAGGGTCAGGCTAATGGTGGTGCTGGCATTAGCCGTCAAGGCCTCTTTGGCATCACAAGCCGCGCTTAAAAGTGCCCTTTCGGCCACAGTGCTGAGCTTGTCGGCCAATTGCCATTCGCCGCGCAGCCAATCAACAACGCAGTGATCGAAGTCGTCGCCACCCAGGGCGGTGTCGCCGCCGGTAGCCAGTACTTCGAACACGCCTTTTGACAGGCGCAGAATGGAAATATCAAAGGTTCCGCCGCCAAGGTCGTAAACGGCAATCACGCCTTCTTGGCCAGAGTCGAGGCCATAAGCCACAGCAGCAGCGGTGGGTTCATTCAATAGGCGCAGCACTTTAAGGCCCGCCAGTTCAGCGGCGTCTTTAGTGGCTTGGCGCTGGGCATCGTCGAAATACGCCGGCACCGTGATCACCGCGCCCATCAAATCGCCGCCTAAAGCCGCTTCACCACGCTCTTTTAGCGCAGCGAGAATGTGCGACGACACTTCAATGGGGTTTTTAGGACCTTGCGCCGTTTCGATGCGGGGCAAGCCATTTTCGGTGGCAGAAAAATGATAAGGCAGTTTCGGGTAGCGCTTTTGAATATCGGCCAGCGAACGCCCCATAAAGCGTTTGACGGAGATAAGGGTGTTTTCGGGGTCCTGGGCTGCTTTGGCTTTGGCCGCCTGCCCTACTAAGCGTTCACTGCCGTAATGCACCGCTGACGGCACTATAGCCTGGCCATCGGCGCCCTTAATGGTAACAGCGGTGCCACTGCGCACAGCAGCAACAAGAGAATTGGTGGTACCCAGGTCAATGCCCACCGCCAGACGATGTTCGTGCGGGGCGGCGCTTTGGCCGGGTTCAGCGATCTGAAGTAATGCCATGAAAGTTCGCTATGTCAGTAGTCGAGCAAAGACTCTTCTAGCCGCTCGATCTCGATAAGCATTTTGTCCACAAACTTGAGTTTGCGAACCGTATCGGCGGCCGCATCAAAATCTTGCTGGCCGTAGAGGGAGGTAAATTCCTGGTGCAGCGCAGCCCTGGCATCAAGAATGGTCTTGCGCATGGCATCGATACCGTCGGCATCTTCGATATCCATTAACGCTTCTCGCCATTCCATCTGCTGCATTAAAAAGGCGGTGTCTTTTAAGGTCCGGCTTTCGTCAGCCAGTTCAACACCGTTAAGGCTTAGCAAGTATTCAGCACGGCGGGTGGCATGACGCAAAGTATCGAAAGCATCATTCAGCATCGCCGTTTTTGCTAGGGCTTGGGCCCGGTCGCGCTCTGAGCCGGAGGCAAAACGGTCCGGATGCAGGGCGGCGGCCAACCGACGATAGCGGCTGGCCAGCTCGTCTTTATCCAGCTCAAAGCTTTCGGGCAGGTCAAAGAATGCAAAGTGGTTAGACGGTGAAGGACTCGCCACAGCCACACTCCCCTTTGGTGTTGGGATTGTTGAATTGAAAACCTTCGTTAAGGCCCTCTTTGACGAAATCCAACTCGGTGCCATCAAGGTAGACCAAGCTTTTATGGTCGATGATGACTTTCACGCCACGGTCTTCAAAGACCTCGTCGTCAGGGTTGGTACCGTCAACAAATTCCAGCACATAGGCCAAGCCGCTGCAGCCGGTGGTACGCACGCCTAAGCGTACGCCCACCCCCTTGCCGCGATTGGCCAGGAAGGTCGAAACCCTGTTGGCTGCAGTCTCGGTCAAGGTAATGGCCATTTATGCCTGCCCCTTCTTGCTCTTGTAGTCAGCAATGGCTGCCTTGATGGCGTCTTCTGCCAAAATAGAGCAGTGAATTTTCACCGGCGGCAACGCCAACTCTTCAGCGATAGCGGTGTTTTGCAGCGCTTCGGCTTCGGCAATGGATTTGCCTTTGACCCACTCGGTAACCAGTGAGCTAGATGCAATGGCACTGCCGCAACCGTAGGTTTTGAATTTGGCGTCTTCGATGATGCCGTCATCATTGATCTTCAGTTGCAGGCGCATAACGTCACCACAAGCCGGCGCACCAACCATACCGGTAGCGATGCTGGGGTCGTTTTTATCAAACGAACCCACGTTGCGGGGGTTTTCGTAGTGGTCAATGACCTTTTCACTGTATGCCATGATAAGGCTCCTTCAATATTAGTGAGCGACCCAGGCGACCGATTCAAGGTCGACACCGTCTTTATACATTTCCCACAGCGGCGACAATTCGCGCAGGCGGCCTATGGCTTCTTTGACACAGGCAATGGTGTAATCCACATCTTCTTCGGTAGTAAAACGGCCGATAGAGAAGCGAATGGAGCTGTGGGCCAATTCGTCATTGCGGCCAATGGCGCGCAACACATAAGACGGTTCAAGGCTCGCAGAAGTACAGGCAGAACCGGAAGACACAGCCAGGTCTTTCAGGGCCATCATCAAGGACTCGCCTTCAACAAAGTTAAAGCTGATGTTGATGATGCCAGGCACATGGCTGGCCAGGGTGCCGTTAAGATGCACTTCTTCAAGGTCCTTAACGCCATCCCAAAGTTTGTTACGAAGCGCGCTGATACGCTCGCCTTCGGCGGCCAACTCTTCTTTGGCGATACGGGCAGCTTCGCCCATGCCAACGATTTGGTGCGTAGCCAGGGTGCCGGAGCGCATGCCGCGCTCATGGCCACCGCCATGCATTTGCGCTTCGATACGAATGCGCGGTTTACGGCGCACATAAAGAGCACCGATGCCTTTAGGACCATACATTTTGTGGCCGGAGAGCGACATCAGGTCGATTTTAAGCTCGTTAAGATCGACCGGGATCTTACCGGCGCTCTGGGCGGCATCAACGTGGAAAATCACGCCTTTACTGCGGCACAGCTCGCCAATGGCGGCCACATCTTGAATAACACCCAGTTCGTTATTGACGTGCATGATGGACACCAGCACGGTGTCGTCACGCATGGCGCCTTCAATCTGTGCAACCGGGTGCAGGCCGTCTTCGTTAGGGGCCAGATAGGTTACTTCAAAACCTTCACGCTCTAATTGGCGACAGGTATCAAGCACGGCTTT
Source organism: Gallaecimonas mangrovi (assembly GCF_003367375.1). Lineage (GTDB taxonomy): Bacteria > Pseudomonadota > Gammaproteobacteria > Enterobacterales > Gallaecimonadaceae > Gallaecimonas > Gallaecimonas mangrovi. The sequence continues at coordinate 954,956 of NZ_CP031416.1, read as the reverse complement.
GTGCTCAATTTTTGAGGTAATAATGTGCTTGCCCTTTTTCTGATAGAAATGGGCAGCGCCTTTAATGGCTAGGTTGTCTGACTCGGTAGCACCTGACGTAAAGACGATTTCGCGCGGGTCGGCACCAATCAGCTCGGCAATATTGCTGCGCGCTTCTTCAACCGCCTCTTCGGCTTGCCAGCCAAAGCGGTGAGACCTGGAGGCCGGGTTACCGAAGTAGCCGTCCATTGTCAGGTATTGCATCATTTTTTCAGCAACGCGGGGGTCTACCGGGGTAGTTGCCGCGTAATCCAGATAAATTGGAAGCTTCATTGCGTTCTCCGTTACTGCCTCGCCACGCTCACATTTGGCACTGCACGGTTATGCTGTCTTTTTGGTGATGGCTTTCCTGACGGCTAGCCAGACCACGAATTTCTTTTTTGGCAACCAAATCGGCCAACGAGATACCGTCTAAAAACAGGCTGATTTGCTCACTCAAGTTCGACCACAATGAATGTGTCAAACATTGGGTGCCGGCCTGACAATCGGCTTTGCCTTGGCACTTGGTTGCATCGACCGACTCATCGACCGCTAAAATCACTTCGCCAACGCTAATGTCGCCAGCGTCCTTACCCAAGCGATAACCACCGCCAGGGCCACGCACGCTAGAAACAAGCTCTTGACGCCTGAGCCGGGAAAAGAGCTGCTCCAGATAGGACAAGGAGATCCCCTGCCGCTCGGATATATCCGCCAAGGACACCGGGCCTTCATCAAGATGAAGAGCCAAGTCCAACATGGCGGTGACGGCATAACGTCCTTTGGATGTCAGTCTCATCAGTACTACCGGCCTTTGTGAATGTTGACCTTATTTTCCCAAACCTGAGTAAATTGGTCAACTATTACCACCAGCGATTACCTTTATCGTTAAATGCTGGGGTCAAAGCGGTCTAAATCACGCTGCCGTTTTTCAGCGGCTTCTTGCTCATCGCTGGCAAATTCTTGTAAATCGATATCGGGTAATTTTTTCTCACAAACGTCGCCACCCAGGTCATTAATGGCGTGGCACAGCGAGTTCACCTTACCGTCCACCACATGTAAATGGTCGAGCAGCGCACCAATGGCTTTGGCAACAGGATCGGGGTTGTCTTGGGAAACGGCATAAGCGTCAAAGCCATATTTTTGCGCCATTAACTGCCGTTGCTCAGAGGTTTGAAAATCCTGCTGCGCCACAATGCGCCCGGGAATGCCCACGGCGGTCGCCCCGTCTGGCACATCTTTAACCACCACCGCATTGGAACCGATGCGGGCATTATTACCAATAAGCAATGGCCCCAGTACCTTGGCGCCAGCACCAATGACCACACCATTGCCCAACGTTGGGTGGCGTTTACCGGCTTTCCAGGAAGTGCCGCCCAAGGTCACGCCATGATAAAGGGTGCAATCGTCACCAATTTCGGCGGTTTCACCAATCACCACGCCCATGCCATGGTCAATAAAGAAGCGGCGGCCAATTTTGGCGCCGGGATGAATTTCAATACCGGTGAGAAACCGGCTGAGATTAGAACAGGCTCTGGCCAGCCATTTGGCCTCTTTTTGCCAAAGCCAATGGGCCAAGCGATGCCACCACACCGCATGTAACCCGGGGTAACTGGTAAAGACTTCAAAGGCGTTACGGGCTGCAGGGTCGCGGTCAAAAACGCTATTAATGTCTTCTTTAATGCGCTGCAAAATGCCCATGTCAGTCTCGCTTGAGTCGCAGAATCGACGACAAAATGCCCCGCAGTGTATTTAATTCATGTTCGTCTGGCCGGCTGCGGTTAAATAAGCAGCGCAGCTTTTCCATCACTTTGCCTTGGTGGGCTTTAATTAAAAAACCGCTGTGATCGAGCGCCTGCTCAAGGTGGCGATAAAACCCTTCCATGGCTTCGGCAGGCGGATGGGCAGGCAAGGGTTCGTCAGCCGCAGGCGTTGCTGCCAAAAAGGCCATTCGCACTTCATAACAAAGGATTTGCACCGCCTGGGCCAAGTTAAGCGAGCTGTACTCGGGATTGGCATCAATGCAGACATGAAAATGGCACTGCTGCAGCTCTTCGTTGGTCAGGCCGCTGCGTTCACGGCCAAACACCAAAGCCACCTCGCCAGCTTGGCTTTCAAGCTGCGCTTTTTCGCCCAATTCGCGGGGGCTGAGCATTGGCCAAGGCAGGGTACGTGAACGGGCGCTGGTACCGGCCACCAAGTTACAATCTGCAATGGCCTCACCGAGGGTTTGCACAATGCTGACATCCCGTAATACGTCACTGGCACCGGCGGCAAGGGCCGACGCCTGGCCGTCAACTTCACATTGCGGATCAACAAGATAAAGACGGGAAAGCCCCATCGTTTTCATGGCTCTTGCCACAGAACCAATGTTGCCTGAATGCGTGGTACCCACCAGTACGATACGAACTTTATCTAGCATTACCTGAGTGCAGCAGTCGGAAAAGGAAGGCAGTTTACCACAAGCAAATTTGAGCTGGGTCGCTTTTCTTTTGCAAGGACTCTTGCTAGAATTCGCGCCCGCCGATTTGGCCGTTCTTTTTTAATTTGGTGAGACGCTAATGCATCCGATGCTTAATATAGCGGTGCGCGCTGCGCGTGCTGCCGGCAACTTTGTCGCTAAGTCTTTCGAACAACCTGAAAAGGTTGAAGCCCAGTCCAAAGGCACCAATGATTGGGTAACCAATGTAGACAAAGAGGCTGAGCGCCTCATCATTGACACCATTCGTCGCTCCTACCCCGACCACGCCTTCGTGGGTGAAGAAGGCGGCGCTCAAGGTAACAGTGACTACCAATGGGTTATTGACCCCTTAGATGGCACCACCAACTTCCTGCGCGGCATCCCGCATTTTTGTGTCTCCATCGCGCTGCGCGTAAAAGGCAAAACCGAACAAGCCGTGGTTTTTGACCCTATTCGTGGCGAACTCTTTACCGCCAGCCGCGGTATGGGCGCCCAGCTTAACGGCAAGCGCTTGCGCGTTACCCCAGTAAAAGAACTCAGTGGCACTATTTTGGCAACCGGCCTGCCTTTTAAACAACCGCAGCATTACAGCAGCTACATGGGCATTTTCACTGCTGTTTTTGAAAAAGCCGCCGACGTGCGCCGCAGCGGTTCTGCCGCCCTGGATTTAAGCTACCTGGCTGCCGGCCGTATTGATGGCTTTTTTGAGCTGGGTTTAAAACCTTGGGATATCGCCGCTGGCGAACTGCTGGCCCGTGAAGCTGGCGCCATCGTTACCGACTTTACTGGCGGCCACGATTACATGAAGAGCGGTAACATTGTGGCGGCACCGGCCCGCATGTTGCCGGCCCTGTTAAGCGTGATTAAGCCTCACCTCACCGACGCGATTTCACGCTAAACCGAAACCTTGAGAAAAAGCGCCGAATGGCGCTTTTTTTATGCGCTCAAAAATAAACAAATTTTTAAGCTTTTCTGCCGATAATAGTGATATCTGCCTGCCAAGAGTCTTTTAATGCGCGCTTTAACCCTTCGCTTTATTGCTGCCAGTTTAATTGTTCTTACCCTCAGCCGCTTGGGCCTGGCCTTTTGGCAGTGGTCCAGGGTTGAAGCCAGCGGTGGCTTATGGCCGCTCGTTGTTGGCGGCTGGCGAATAGACTTAAGCGTGTTGGCCATACTCACGGTGGTGCCGTTGGTGCTTGCTTGCTGGCTCGGCCACCGCCAACTGCCCACCCGCCTGACAGCCTGGTGGTACCGGCTTTGTTTCGTGCTGCTGGTATTTATGGAAGTGGCGACACCGCAGTTCATTCTGGAGTACGACACTCGGCCAAACCGGCTCTTTTTTGAATATCTCACCAGCCCCCACGAAGTTTTTGCCATGTTATGGGAAGGCTACAAAGGGGTGCTGGCGCTATTCCTGCTGGTAATGGTGGTTGCTGTTTGGCTGGCCAAAAAACTCTTCCCTGTGACTACCGACAAAAAGGCACTGCCTTGGGCGGCCCGTTTTGGAGGTTCGGTGGCGATGTTCTTGCTGTGCTTTATCGCTGCCAGAGGCACTTTAGAGCATCGGCCACTGAACCCGTCACTGGTTGCCTTTAGCGACGACCGTCTGGTTAACACCTTGGCTCTGAACTCTTTTTACAACACGGCTTACGCCGCTTATCAGCTTAAAAATGAAAGCTTTGCCGGTGACGCCTACGGCAAAATGCCAGTCGATGATGTGATTAGCCGTGTTCGTACCTTATCTGGGCTGCCAGCCAAACCGCAGTTTCCCAAACAGCCAAGCCTGCATTACCAAAAGGCGACAACGTCCCTCGGCCAGCGCCCAAATATCGTGATCATTGTTGAAGAGTCACTAGGGGCGCAATTTGTCGGTAGCCTGGGCGGCGACAACCTGACCCCAAACCTCGATAACCTCGGCAAACAAGGCTGGTGGTTTAAAAACGCTTATGCCACTGGAACGCGTTCGGTACGCGGCCTAGAAGCCATAACCACCGGCTTTTTCCCTACCCCTGCCCGGGCAGTATTAAAGTTACCCAAGGCGCAAAGCGGCTTTTTTACGCTGGCTAACCAGCTTAAGCAATTTGGTTATCGCAGCCGTTTTGTCTATGGCGGCGAGTCGCATTTTGACAACATGAAAAACTTCTTTCTGGGCAATGGCTTTGACGAGATCCACGACTTGCCAACCTTTACTAACCCCCGTTTTATCGGCTCCTGGGGCGCCAGCGATGAAGACATGTTCGCTGAACTTAATGGCTTGTTGGCTAACGACACCCAGCCTACCCTGACCGTGGCCTTTTCGGTTTCCAATCACAGCCCTTATGAATACCCGCAGGGCCACTTCCAGCCCGTGGGTGACCCGGCAACGCGCGCCAACGGTGCCCGCTACGCCGATTGGGCCCTAGGGCAGTTTTTTGCCAAGGCCAAAACCGCAGCCTATTGGCAAAATACCCTCTTTTTGGTGATTGCTGACCACGATTCCCGGGTTTATGGCGCCAATGCGGTACCGGTGAAGCATTTTCATATCCCGGCTCTTATCCTCGGCCAAGGTGTAAAGCCTCGCCAAGATACGCGGTTAGTTAGTCAAATCGATATGGCACCTACCTTGTTATCACTGGCGGGAATAAGTAGCTACACACCGATGCTGGGCCAGGATCTGACGCAACAGTCGCCAAACCGTGCCTTGATGCAATATGGCAACAGTTTCGGCTACCTCAAAGATGACATCCTCACTGTGCTGCGTATTGATAAAGCCCCGGAGAATTACCGCTACAGCCAAGGAAAGCTGACACCAATACCCACACAGCCACAGCTAAACCAAGACGCACTGGCTTACGCGCTTTGGCCCAGCATTGCTTATCGTCAGGGCTTCTATGCCCAAACCCATCAGCAGCAACTGGCCTTAGCAGCAAAGAAAAATCGCCAATAAAAAAAGCGGGCACAGCCCGCTTTTTTTTATTACCTACATCATCAGTTGCCGTTGTTGTCTTGGGCCGTGTTTTGCAGGCGGTGAATGTCATCTTGGCCATCCCGCTCTGCGGCTTTTATTTGTTCACGGGTGCGGCAGACTTTTTTGGTGATCATGCTACCAAGGGGCTTTTCATAATCGCAGATAAGATGGTCGTTTTTACCATTATCAACCTTGGCCGTTTTCGCGTGCTGACTGCCTGCGCAGCCAGCAACAAGTAAGACGGCAACGGGAAGCATTAAACGCAAGGCGCTCATAACCTGTCCTTGAAAAATGAGGAAGAAATAAGCTAACAAAAAGGGAGCCCTGAGGCTCCCTTTTTTATATTGCAGAATGTTAAGGCATAGGGTCGAGGTCGGCCCCTTCCTTTTCCACCACAGTTGGCATCAAGTCTTGCTTGCTCAGGCCCATTTTCAGCGCCACAGAGGAGGCGATGTAAATAGAGGAGTAAGTACCAACAGTAATACCCATCAACAAGGCTGCCGCAAACGCATGAATCACAGGACCGCCCACCGCGAAGATGGCAATAACCACAAACAAGGTGGTGGCAGAAGTCATGATGGTACGGCTTAAGGTAAAGGTCAGGGCGTTGTTGGTGATCTCAATGGGTGTCCCTTTACGAATTTTGCGGAAGTTTTCCCGAATACGGTCAAACACCACAATGGTATCGTTAAGGGAGTAACCAATCACCGTCAGCACCGCCGCCAGTACCGTTAAGTCGAACTGGATATTAAGCAGTGAGAAGAAACCAAGAGTAATGGTCACGTCGTGGAACAATGCCACTACCGAGCCCAAAGCCAGTTTCCATTCAAAACGAATAGACACATACAGCAAGATACACAGCAGTGCCACAAACACCGCCAGACCACCTTGTTGTACCAATTCGTTACCGACCGCGGGGCCAACAAACTCAATACGTTTTAAGGTAACGTCTTCGCCGCCTTTGGCCTTGATGGTGGCTACCACTTTGTCGCCCAAATTGGACGACTTGGCATCGGCAGTGCCGTTGGCTTCTTCTTTCGGCGGCGGCATACGAATCAGTACGTCACGGCTGGTACCAAAGAACTGCACCGAAGACTCTTTATAACCACCTTCGGCCAGTTCTTTACGAACCTTATCTAGGTTGGCAGGTTGCGCGAAGTTCACTTCAATCAAGGTACCGCCAGTGAAATCCAGGCCCCAGTTAAGGCCCTTGAACACCAGAATACCGATAGAAGAGCCCACCAGGATCAGCGACAAAATCGCGGCTGGCAGGCGCAGCTTCATAAAGTTGACGTCGCTTTTGAAATTAAAAAACTGCATGACGTCTCCTTAAATGGACAGCTTCTCGACACGGCGACCGCCGTAGACGAGGTTAATGACAGCACGAGTACCGACGATAGCGGTGAACATGGATGTCAAAATACCAATGCCCAAAGTTACCGCGAAACCTTTCACCGGACCGGAGCCAATACCAAACAGGATAAAGGCGGTGATCATGGTGGTGATGTTGGCATCGGCAATGGTAGAGAAGGCATTGGCATAGCCGTTGTGAATGGCTTTTTGCACCCCTACCCCGTCCCGCAGTTCTTCACGGATACGTTCGAAGATAAGCACGTTGGCATCCACCGACATCCCCACCGTCAACACAATACCGGCAATGCCCGGCAAGGTTAGGGTGGCGCCAGGAATAAGCGACATGATGCCAACAATCAAAATCACGTTCATTACCAACGCCAGGTTGGCAACCAAGCCAAAGGCGCGGTAGTAAATGGCCATGAAAATGAGAATGGCAACAGAGCCGTAAATCAGCGAGTTCATACCGTCTTTAATGTTTTGCGCGCCCAAAGACGGGCCAACGGTACGTTCTTCAACGATTTGGATAGGAGCCATCAAGGCACCAGAGCTGATTTGCTCGGCCAGCCAGTGCGCCTCTTGGGTGCTGCCAATGCCGGTTACCCGGAAGCTGCGGCCCAAACGCGCCTGAATGGTAGCCACCTGAATAACTTCAACGTCCTTTTTCAAGGTCGGTTTGCCATCAGGGCCTTTTTTATCGGTCGGACGATATTCCACCATGACGGTTGCCATCGGCTTACCGATGTTGTCTTTGGTGGCGCGGCTCATTAAGTCGCCGCCTTCAGAGTCGAGCTTGATGTTGATCTGCGGACGCTGATATTCGTCAAAGCCAGATTGCGCATCTTGGATGTGCTCACCGGTCAGCATGATGCGTTTTTTCACCAATACCGGGCGACCACTGCGGTCTTTGTAAAGCACAGAACCCGGCGGTACATGGCCAGCAACGGCTTCGGCCACATCATGCTCGGTATCCACCATGTGGAATTCCAAGGTCGCGGTACCGCCCAAGGCACGCTTGGCTTGCGCCGCATCTTGTACCCCTGGCAGCTCAACCAAAATACGGTCGGTGCCCTGGCGCTGTACCAAGGCTTCGGCCACACCCAGGCTGTTTACCCGGTTACGGATAACCGTGATGTTCTGAGTCAGGGCGTAGTTTTGAATTTCTTTAACTTTGGCAGGGGTGCGAGTGAGGGTGATGCTGTTGCCGTCACGCTCAATTTGATAATCGCTGCCATCGTTCTTTTTCAAGTACGCTTCGGCGTTGTCGGCATTTTCGCTGTCACGCAAGGTGACCTTCATTTTGCCGGGGCTCACACGGCGAATGCCGGTGTAGCGCACTTTTTCTTCACGAAGACCGGTACGCAGGTCAGATTCGAGACTGTCATCGGCCTTATTAATGGCCTCAGGCATGTCGACCTGCATTAAGAAATGCACACCACCGCGCAAATCCAAACCCAACTTCATGGGGTTGGCGTCAATATCGCGAAGCCAGGCCGGTGTGGAGGGTGCCAGGTTCAGCGCGACGCTGTAATTGTCCCCTAGGGCCTTGGTAATCGCTTCTTGGGCTTTAAGTTGGCTATCGGTATTGCTAAAACGGGCCAACAACAGGCCGTTTTCAACAGAAACCGATTTGGCCTGCACTTTATCTTGGCTTAACGCCGCCCTTACCTTGTCCAGGGTGCTGTTATCAACAACAGCGCTACGAACCCCGGAAACCTGTATCGCCGGGTCCTCAGGATAGAGGTTTGGCGTTGCATACAGGAACCCGATGACGACCGCGACGATCAGCATCAGGTACTTCCACAGCGGGTATTTATTCAACACACCAGCCTTCCTTCTCTTTATTTTTAGAGTGACTTCATGGTGCCCTTAGGCAGAACTGCAGAAATGGCAGCTTTTTGTACAGTCACTTCAGTGGTGTCGTTCAGAGCAATGACCAGGAAGTCTTTGTCTTCTTCAACTTTAGCGATACGACCAATCAGGCCGCCGTTGGTCAGCACTTCATCACCTTTTTTCAGGTTGCCCATCAGGCTTTTGTGTTCCTTGACGCGCTTGGCCTGGGGGCGGTAAATCATGAAGTAGAAAATGGCACCAAACAGCACCAACATGATAATGAGCTGCAGGCCGCCACCTTGGGAACCGGCTGCGCCAGTGCTGGCGAATGCAGAATTAATGAACATAAAGTCTCCTAAAGGTTATTAAAGTGCGGGTACTTCCATACCCTTGCGCTCATAAAAGTCTTTTACAAAGGCGTCTAATCTACCTTGCTCTATGGCCCCCCGCAAACCTTCCATTACCCGCTGGTAATAGCGCAGGTTATGAATGGTGTTTAAGCGAGCACCGAGGATCTCGTTACAGCGATCTAAATGGTGTAAATAGGCCTTTGAGTAGTTTTTACAGGTGTAACAGTCACATTCGGCATCAAGCGGGCCAGTATCATCGCGATGCTTGGCATTGCGGATCTTAATAACCCCTTCTGTAACAAAGAGATGGCCGTTACGGGCATTACGGGTTGGCATCACGCAGTCAAACATATCAATGCCGCGGCGAACCCCCTCGACTAAATCTTCTGGCTTGCCCACGCCCATCAGGTAGCGCGGTTTATCGGCCGGCAATTGCGGATTGACGTGGCTTAAAATGCGATGCATATCGGCTTTAGGTTCACCCACTGCCAAGCCGCCAACCGCATAGCCATCAAAACCGATGTCGGTGAGGCCCTTAATGGACACATCACGCAAGTCTTCATACACCGACCCCTGGATAATGCCGAACAGGGCATTGGGGTTTTCAAGCTTGTCGAAATGGTCGCGAGAACGCTTAGCCCAGCGCAGGCTCATTTCCATGGATTTTTTGGCTTCATCATGGGTGGCCGGATAAGGGGTGCACTCGTCAAAGATCATCACCACGTCGGAACCCAAATCGGTTTGAATTTCCATGGACTTTTCCGGGTCCAGGAAAATTTTGTCGCCGTTGATGGGGTTACGAAAATGCACGCCCTGTTCGGTGATCTTGCGAATATCCCCCAAAGAGAACACCTGAAAGCCACCGGAATCGGTGAGAATAGGGCCTTGCCAGTTCATAAAATCATGCAGGTCGCCGTGTTTGCGCATGACATCCTGGCCGGGGCGCAGCCAAAGGTGAAAGGTATTACCCAGCAAGATTTGGGCGCCAGTTGCGGCCACTTCTTCAGGGGTCATGCCTTTAACGGTGCCATAGGTACCGACCGGCATAAAAGCGGGGGTTTGCACCGTGCCACGTTCAAAAACCAATTGGCCGCGACGTGCCTGGCCGTCGGTGGCCATCAATTCATATTTCATCGTTGCTCCTGGGTATCTGGAAAAACAGTCCAGCCCCTTTTATGCCCCTGGGCCCTTGGCTTCAGGGTTTTTGGTAATAAACATGGCATCGCCATAAGAGAAGAATCGGTAACGCTGGTTCACCGCTTCTCGATAAGCCGCCAAGGTTTGCTGATAACCGGCAAAGGCACTGACCAGCATGATTAAGGTGCTTTCCGGCAGGTGGAAGTTGGTGATCAAGCCATCGACCACCAAAAAACGATAACCGGGGAAGATGAAAATATCGGTATCGCTGGCGAAAGGAGTGAGTTCAGTTCCGGCTTTAAGCGACGCCTGCGCTGCCGATTCAAGGCTACGCACCGAGGTGGTGCCCACGGCAATCACTCGGCCACCTCGGGCTTTACAGGCAGCAATGGCATCGACCACCTGCTGCGGCACTTCGGCGTATTCGCTGTGCATTTTATGGTCGCTGATATCGTCAGCCCGCACCGGCTGAAAGGTGCCAGCCCCTACGTGCAAGGTAACAAATGCGGTTTCAACGCCTTTGGCGCGAATTTTTTCTAACAGCGGCTCATCAAAATGCAAACCGGCGGTGGGCGCTGCCACAGCACCGGGTTTTTCGTTATAAACAGTTTGGTAGCGCTCACGGTCGGCTTCGTCATCGGGCCGGTCAATATAAGGCGGCAGCGGCATGTGGCCGATACGCTCAAGAATGCCGAGCACCGTATCTTCGCCATCAAAGGCCAGCTCAAAGAGGGCATCGTGGCGGGCGACCATGGTGGCCATCACCCCCTCGTCAAACACTAACTGCGTGCCTTCTTTGGGCGATTTAGACGAACGAATATGCGCCAGGACCCGCTTATCGTCTAACAGCCGTTCCACCAGCATTTCAATTTTGCCACCAGAGGCTTTTTGCCCGTAAAGCCGCGCTGGGATCACCCGGGTGTTATTGAACACCAGCAGGTCCCCTGCTGCTAATTTGTCCAGCAAATCAGTGAAATGGCGATGTTCAATACCGCCACTGGGACCGTCTAACATCAGCAGGCGGCTGGCACTGCGCTCAGGCATGGGGTGACGAGCAATGAGCTCTTCGGGCAAGTCAAAATGAAAATCAGAGCGCAGCATGACAAAAGCAACAAGGTTGAAAGGGGCCGGTATTTTACCCGTTCACCCCGCTATAGGCCAGTTTTGACAACCAAGCAGGGCCAACCTGAATAGAAGTGAACTAAACAGTGTGTTGTTGTAATTTTACAACATAAAGACTGTAACCAAGGGGATTGATCGGCTAATATCAGCACTGGTTCGTTATTTAACAAGATTTCGGTTTCTTGTTCCCAACGAACACTGCTTAGCAGCACTTTTAACATCCTGTTGTGTTTACTATTCCTGTGTATTTTGCTGCCCGGCCTTATGGCCGGGCTTTTTTTATGCTGGCACGTAACCCTTTCGCTGGACTGTCTTCCAGCACCAATGCCAAATCGTGGCGGCGGGCAATTTCAACCACAATGGCAAGGCCCAAACCGGCCCCTTCAGAAACGCTGCTATTGAGACGATGAAAACGTGCCAGGCTGGCTTGTCGGTCTTCGGCTGGAATACCGGGGCCGCAGTCATCAACCCGAAGCGCTCCCTGTTCAAGGC